>CAZHSZ010000001.1:0-28819 GCA_964535425.1 uncultured Candidatus Saccharibacteria bacterium
AACGCTTGAGACGGCGGAAGGCCTCACCCTTACGCCTAAGAACGGCGAAACGCCTACCCCAAGCTCCTCAGCCTTCGTCTTCAATCTCGACGGCAAGGCTTCCGTTATCTGGGTCGTAGACCCGGCGAAGATTGCAGGCTCGGTAGCAGGCAAGAGCCGTCAGGCCTCAAACACCATCCTCGCGGGCTTCCCTGAGGTGGATAAGGCGTTACTATCCCTGAAGCCGTTTTGGGCCGGTTCGATGCCTGAGGACCCGGCTGAAATCAAGGTGATCGTGGATACGTCAAAAGGGGAGTAATCCTTATTTGACGCACTGAATACGGTCTGTTACTATCAATGGGCAACGCAATGGAGGAAGAAAAAGCGCAAGGAAATGCCTCTGGCACCGTAGAAGAGGTGTTACCGAATTCCTTGTTCAGAGTCCGTATGGAGTCTGGAGAGCTTTTGCTCGCGTATCTTGCTGGCAAGATGCGCTTGCACCGAATCCGCGTTCTCGTAGGGGACAACGTCGAGCTTGTGCTCGATCCGTACGGGGGCCGGGCCCGCATTGTAAGGCGCAACAGCTAATAAACTATGAAAGTACGAGCATCCATCAAGAAACAGCAGACGGGGGACATCATTGTCCGTCGCCGTGGCCGCTTGTACCGCATAAATAAGCTGAAGCCCCGCCGAAAGGCACGACAAGGTTAACGAGTAGAGGCTCCGGCCTTTGCTCTCAATTCCAATGCAGAGAGGGATTCTCCCTACACCTGCGGCGGAAGGATACTTTCAAGACATTACTTAACCCGCAAAAAACAACTTACCAACGACATGCGTATCGCAGGCGTCACCATTCCGGATAACAAGCAGCTCGCGTACTCGCTACCGATGATTTTCGGTATCGGTCCTACGCGCGCGAAGGATATTTTGAAGAAGGCAGGCATCCCGTTCACCAAGAAGGGTACCGAGCTTTCAAGCGATGAAGAGCAGGCTATCCGCACGCTCGCCGAAGGCTACCTCATCGAAGGTGAGCTCCGCCGTGAAATCGCCCAGAACGTAAAGCGCCTGAAGGACATCGGAGCCGCACGCGGCATCCGCCATCAGCGCCGCCTTCCGGTCAAAAACCAGCGCACCAAGACGAACTCCCGCACGGTCCGTGGAAACACCCGTAAGACCATGGGTTCAGGCCGCCGTACGCTCGAAAAGACATAATTCTTGCCACTTATTTAATTACCTATGGGAAAGAAACGAATCATCAAGAAGAGCGGCAAAGGCCTCGATCAGGGACGCAAGGAGCGTGCTCTCTCGAAGCTTGCAAAGCGCCGCATGGAAAAGGGCATCCTGCATGTCGAAGCGACCTTCAACAACACGAAGGCCGTGCTTACCGACGAAAAGGGCAATGCCATTATGTCGTCTTCAGCAGGCGCACTCGGTTTCTCCGGCGCTCGCAAGTCCACTCCGTACGCAGCTGCGAAGGTTGGCGAATTGCTCGGTGAAAAGGCTATGGCTATAGGGCTCAAGGAAGCATCCGTCGTTATCCGCGGTGTCGGTGCCGGACGCGAGTCCGCACTTCGCGCTTTCTCCGGAAAGGGTATCGCTATCCGCGCTATCAAGGATGCGACCCCGATTCCTCACAACGGACCTCGTCCGCCTAAGCCTCGCCGCGTATAGTCCTTCTTCGATATCCCTATGAAAACTCTCTCGAAATACAAGCTTGCAAAGCGCCTCGGTGCTTCGATCTTCGAAAAGACGCAGACTCAGAAGTTCGCGCTTTCCGCTGAACGCTCCGCAAAGAACAAGAAGCGCGGTCGTGGACGCGGTGCGTCAGAATTCGGCAAGCAGCTGCTCGAAAAGCAGAAGGTGCGCGTGACCTACGGCCTCTCCGAGCGCCAGTTCTCTAACTACATCAAGGAAGCGATGAACGCGTCAGGCATCACTCCTGCCGAGTACCTCCATCAGCTCCTTGAAATGCGCCTCGACAACATCGCGTACCGCATCGGCCTTGCTCCTACCCGCCGTGCTGCCCGCCAGATGGTCTCCCACGGCCACCTCACGGTAAACGGCGTAAAGACCACCATCCCGTCGCGCGCTATGCGCATCGGCGAGCGCATCGCAGTGCGCGAGGGCTCGAAGAACGCTACGTTGTTCGCAACTTTTGCGGAGAAGTTTATGGAACGCCCGCTTCCTTCCTGGCTTACGTGGAATCCGAAGGCCATGGAGGGCGGCGTCCAGAATCTTCCGACCGCGGAAGCTGCGGATCCGGCGGGCGACCTTGTCGCCGTGCTCTCGTTCTACAGCCGCTAATTTATAAACTAGGTAATTACGATTGCGTTATGGAATACCAAATCACCCTCCCGTCTAAGCCTCGCGTTGTTTCTGAAGAAGGTCTTCAGGGCGTGTACGAAATCGACTCCCTCTATCCAGGGTACGGTCATACGCTCGGCAACTCGCTTCGCCGCATTATCCTTTCATCCCTTCCGGGTGCCGCTATCACTTCGGTGAAAATCGAAGACGTCGCGCATGAATTTGCGACGATTGACGGCGTACGCGAGACGGTTATGGAGCTTCTTTTGAACCTCCGCCGCGTGCACTTCGTACTCCACGGAGACGAAGCGCAGACGGTCCGCCTCTCCGTAAAAGGCCCTAAGCAGGTAACTGCTGGGGACTTCACGCTCCCAAGCCAGGTCACCATTTCAAACCCGGAGGCATACCTCTGCGATATTTCCGGCAAGGCTGGCATTGAGCTTGAAGCTACTATCGAGCGCGGCCTCGGCTATATCCCTCGCGAACAGCTCACTAAGGAAAAGGTAGACATCGGCACTATCGCGCTTGATGCGACCTTCACCCCTATCCGCCGCGTGAACTACGAAGTGGAAAACATGCGCGTCGGAGACCGCACGGACTTCAACCGCCTCCGCATCCTCATCGAGACGAACGGCACCGTATCGCCTCGCGAAGCGCTTGAGAAATCCATCGAAATCATGATTCATCAGTTGAAGTCGGTTATCGGCTTCCAGGAGGAATCCGCTTCTTCAAGCGAATCGATGACGATGGCCGCTACCCCTACCGTCGGTAAGGACCCATCGAAGATGAAGATCGATGAGCTTGAAATCGCTACCCGCACCGCTACCGCGCTTGCCGATGGCGGCATCAAATCCGTTGCCGGCCTTATCCGCAAGTCCGCATCAGCTCTTAAGGAGCTCGACGGCGTCGGAGACAAGGCGATTGCTGAAATAACCGAAGCACTTGAGAAGCTCGGTCTCGAGCTTAAGGGCGAATAACTACTGGTATGCGACATCACGTTAAAGGAAGAAACTTCGGACGACCTACTGACCAGCGCACTGCGCTGAAGAAGTCCCTTATCCGCTCACTCGTCATCCACGAGCGCATCTCGACGACGGAAGCAAAGGCGAAGGAAATCCGCCCTATGGTGGAGAAGCTCGTCTCCCGCGCGCGCGTAGACTCGGTGGCTAACCGCCGCCTCGTCATGTCCCGCCTTGGAGACGCAGAAGCAGTGAAGAAGCTCTTCACGAACCTCGCGCCTCGCTTCAAGGATGTGAAGGGCGGATACACCCGCATCGTTAAGCGCGCGCCTCGTGCAGACGGACGCCGCACGGCATATATCGCTTTCACCAAATAACCTATGGCTTACGTACGAATGCATAAAGACGACCGCAACCGCATCAATCACAAGATTGCGCCGATTGCGTACACCATTGATGCTTCCGGCCGCACCATGGGCCGCGTAGCCGCTGAAGCTGCGTCCGCACTCCTTGGCAAGAAGTCGGTACACTTCCTGAAGACGAAAGTCCTCCCAGTGACGGTCACCATCACGAACGCAAAGAAGCTTAAGCTTCCTGAAAAGCGCCTCGCTGAAAAGGTCTACCGCCACTACACCGGACATGTCGGAGGGCTCCGCGAAGTATCCCTTCCTGTCCTCATTGAGAAGAAGGGTATCGCTGCTGCCATCGAGAAAGCGGTGGACGGAATGATTCCTCGCAACAAGCTCCGCAAGGAACGCATGAAGCGCCTTACTATAATTGATTAATATGCCTGAACTCGCTTACACCACGGCCGTCGGCCGCCGCAAGACCGCTACCGCTCGCGTAAAGCTCACCCCAGCAGGGAAGATGAGCCTCGTCGTGAACGGCAAGACCGGTGAAGAATACTTCAAGACCCGCGAACGCGTGCTCGTCACCAAGGACGCTTTCCACATCGACGGTGTCGAGGGCAACTTCGAAGTAGTCGCCAAGGTAGAAGGAGGAGGCATGAGCGCCCAGGCAGAGGCTATCCGCATGGGTATCGCCCGCGCACTTGAGAAGCGTGATGCGAACCTCCGCAAGAACCTCAAAGCCGCAGGCTACTTGAAGCGCGACCCACGTCACGTGGAGCGCAAGAAGCCGGGCTTGCTCAAAGCTCGCAAGCGACCATCCTGGTCGAAGCGCTAGTCTCCAAAGACTCACAAAACCCGCCTCTCGGCGGGTGTTGTGTTTCAGGTATATACTTTAGCGATGAGAACTCTTCTCCTTATCGCGTTCGCAATTTTCACACTCATCGTCGTACCGACGACAAAGGCTGAGTCGCCGACGATATGTACAGCAAACTATGCGCCTGTGTGCGGCGCACAACAGGTGCAGTGCGTACGCGCGCCGTGCTATCCGCAATACAAAACGTACAGCAACTCCTGCATGCTAAGCGCAGACAAGGGAACCTATATCCATGAGGGCGAATGCACCGCGAGTGAGACTGGTCCATACATGGGAGGGGACAGTGGTAGCAGCGATACCTACGTCCCGCCTGCAGGCTGTATGGCGTGGTTTGATGGATGCAACTCTTGCTCACGCTCTACGAAGGACGGGCCTGCGATGTGCACGATGATGGCCTGCGCTGCTGACAATCAGCAGCCAGGATACTGCCGTACCTACGAAACTCCCGCACCTCCAAGCGGAGGCGGAACTTCCGGCGGTACCGTTTCGTCGCCTCCCGCTCCTGCTCCGGAAACTCCTCCCGTAGTAGCTACTGGAACTACACCCGAACCTGAGAAGCAGGAGATTGAGGTACTTCTCGCGCAGCTCTGGTCATATATTCAGAGCCTGCTTTCGCACGTATTTTGACGGGGAGCCTAGTTTCAGGCATATTTTACCTATATGGATAACGACGATGTCGTAGTTGAGGCCGACGGCTCCGAGGAGCTTGGCGGAAAGGGCGGAGACGCCGGAGCGAAAGTCACGAAGCTTAAAGCTGAGCTTGAGAAGCTAAAGACTGAGAAGCAGGAATACCTCGATGGCTGGCAGCGCGCTAAAGCCGACTATGTAAATGCGCTGAAGCGCTTCGAAGAAGAAAAGAAAGGCGCCATGGCTATGGGCCGCATCGTCACCGTAGGAGCATTCCTCCCAGTGATGGACTCACTCGCGCGTGCAGAGGGCGCAGGAGAGGTCCCAGAGGCCTTCCAGGGCATCGCTCGTCAGCTCCACGACGCGGCAAAAAGCCTCGGACTTGAGCAGTTTGGCGCGATAGGCGAGACGTTCGACCCGAATCAGCACGAGGCGCTCGGTCAGGACGCAACCGACGACCAGTCGAAAGACGATACGGTGACCGCCGTACTTGAGCGCGGATGGAAATCGAAGGAGATGGTCATACGTCCGGCAAAGGTGCGCGTCGCAAGCTTTGAGGGGTAAATGCTAACGGCGGAACCTGAGGGTTCCGCCGTTATGGGGTGCATTCCCCGGCGCGGTGTTAGGTCCCGTCGCCCAGTTCATTTTCATCGCGGAGCACCAGGACTTTAGGGTCCGTCGGCGCCACGACCCAGAGCACGATTTGGATGATCCACAGCACAGCGAGCAGGAGGAGGATATTATCCCCCAGATCACTCAGAGCCGTATAAACCACGGGGTGTTCGCACGAAGATTCGCCGGGGTCTTGCGTGAGCGAGACCGACAAATCTTCGATGCACCCGAGGTTCAGACGTTCCGAGACGCTCAGCACGTGCGGTTGACCGATCGAAGTCGCGGCGAGGTTGAAGATGAACAGGGCGGTGAGGGCCATAACCACACCGGAGAAAACTTTTTTGAGCATTTTGGGTATTACCCCTACAGCGACCCAGCCCCATGCCAGATCAATAAGTATATAATACTACTTTTGCACTATTTGTCAATTTATGGAAATACGAATCCGTATAAGCGAACGGCGGAACCTTGTGGGTTCCGCCGTTTACGTCGGGCAACCGAACCAGTGTTAGTGGTCGACGCCCGGTATCAGAGCGTATGGTTGTCGTTCCTCCTCGATTGCAAGCGGAGTGTCGAGTATGAGCGCGGTGTTTTGGAAGTCGTAGGAGCGGTCGCGGAGGACCTTTATCTTCGGTTCTTCCGAAGGCAGCATCGGCAGCATCACAAGGACGACGACCCACATCGTACTGAGGCCAAGGAGGATATTTTCTCCGAGGTATCCGAACGATGTCTTCGTCTTCGGTGCAAGGCACACGATGGTGCCGTGGTCGATGCCTTCGTAGCACCCGATCTGGGTTTTCTCGGCCACATCGCTGTTGCCGTCCCAGTCCAAAAACACAATCGCGCACAGTACGAACAAGAACGAAACCGTCGCAGCCATCGCTGCGCTTAAAAGGACTTTTTTAAACATTCGGGAGTAACCCCTCAAAAACGATCCGGCAGTGTGCCGGATGCTGTATCTGTATTATAACACACGAAAAAAGTTATGCACCTCACCTCCTTTACGAAACGATAAACGGCGGGAGAATAGCCGTACTGCACTTGATGCAGGATAGAAAGTACGAAGGGGTTACGGCTATGAAGCTGCACGGTAACCTTGTCGCGGTCGCGGTTTCGGGAGTTCTGATGGTGCTGGTACTCGTTCTTCACGCGCTTCAGGGCGCAGTGGGCGAGACCGAGCCACCCGTACTTTCCGCTCCGATGCCCGACATCAGCAGCGCGACGTACAGCAGTACGGTCTATGGAACGCCTGAAGAGGCGGAGCGGATATGCCCGGGGCGGTGGGTGAGCGCAGTCTCTCCCACGGACGCCACCGAGCGTTTCCGCTGCATGACCGGCGGCTGACTCGCATGCAGATGGCACGACACGAACGGCCCGCGTTTCCTCAGGGAGGCGCGGGTCGTACGACACTTATGCTTTTGATACTTCTACCGCGTACGGGCCTTTCTTGCTCTCTACGACGGTAAAGCAGACTTTGTCGCCCTTCTTCAGGTTCGCAAAACTCAAATTCACGAGTGCGTCGGCATGGAAGAAGACATGGTCCTTGATGCCGACCTGTCGGATGAGACCGGAGCTGCGCTCGCCGAGCTCGTGGATGATTCCTTTTTTAGTAGCCATGATTGTTGTGTGGTGTGCAAACCGGAGACGAGAAAGCGCCCGTGAGGGCGCTTATCTCAGTGACTTAGATCTTTGAGACCCGAACGGCCTTAGGACCCTTGTCGCCTTCCTCAACCTCGAACTCCAACTTGTCGCCCTGTCGGAGATCGTCAAACTTCACATTCGTAAGCTCGTTGGAGTGGAAAAAGAGATCCTTTTCGCGTCCTTCGACCTTGATGAATCCAAAGCCTTTGTCGGTGAGTCCAGCAATGATGCCTGTTTGCATGTGTCTGTAACTTCAATGCACCTGATAACAATCAAGTGCAGGAGGCTGATGGTAGAAATTCGACGAAGTTCGTCCTACCAGCACTGCGATTGATAGGCACATAATGTCATATCTGAATAAAAAAGTCAAACGTTTGTGGCTGATATGGACAAAATGAGGAAAATATTTTATTTTGCGCGGACGGTTCCAAAAAGAGAAGGGGTAAGCATGTACGACTCTTGGACGTGTCTCACGGTCGAAAAAGGCCCGGGGATGCTCACCGATGGAATCAGGGCGGCTCTGAAACGGGCCGCCTGCACACTTCACCGCAGAAAGCGGGACAAGATGCTCTTTGAGAGCGAGGAATGCGATGGGATTATCGAGACGGCTTGGGATTCGCACCTGGTAGGCGCGCTTTCCGGGATCCTGTTTCGGACCCAGCTCACTTCGGAGGACGGCGACTTCCAGGTCAACTTCCTCCTGAATACCGGCGACTTGGAGCGCGGAGCGCTGCTGCTTGGCGACGACACTGAGGGAAGCGAAGACGGGGTGTGGACGAACCACCCCGAACGCTTCCCGGTCGAAGCCCTGTACCAGTTCTACGACCTGAGTTCAAGGGGTTCCTTGAGCTAGAAGAGCCTACGGTCCCGTACCTAGGCGGCGGGCCGGAGCGAAAGTTCCGGCCCGTTTGTTTTATACGCAAAACCCGGTATTGACTTATTGTCAATACCTGCTATACTATGTTTGGCCTGTTGTTTGTGACAGGTACTGTTCAGGGGACTCATAGACCGATGTCTAAACGTGCAAGGTATACCCTCAACTGGATGGTCGTGATTTCGTTCGGGCTTGCGGTGTTGGCAGGAGCAATCCACAACGCCTACAACCCCGGCGGCCTCAAGTTCGCCGAAGAGACAGGGCATTCCCGCATTGAGACGGTTCACGCTGTCTCAAGGCCGGACTCCTCTGACTCCCGCAACGAACCCTAAGCCACGACCTCCGGACCCCTCGACTACACGGACCGGCGCGAAAGCCCGGTCCGTCACTGCATATACATTGACTTTTATAGTAAATAATACATAATACTTTTGGCCTGAACATTTCCAGGTCGACACACAGGGGCTTTCAGCAATGCTGAATAGTAAGAATCTGCGAGCAGTTGGACTCGCGCTGTTTTTCGTCGCACTCCTCGCCCTCATCGCCTACCGTCTCGACACGCGCCCCGGCGGTCCAAAAGACCAAATGGACGCGCTCCGCCAAGAGACGACGGTGTACGAGGGAGTTCCGAGCGACCAGGTGCCGGATTCCATCCCGGCGCCAGACGAAAACACAGCTCGAGCCGCCCCGCTCCAAACCCCGTGACGATTTATCCGGCTCGCGCCTTCCAAAAGCGCGAGCCGTTACGTTTAAGGGTAGCTATTCGGCGCGTAGCGCAGAATAGCGGACTCGTATGTCTGAAACGTAACGGCATTTTCCCGCGCTATGTTTCAGGCCCCCATACTTGAAAGCTTCCGTAAGAAGCGTAAAATACAGAGAAGCAGGGCATATCGGGCGGCCCGCATTTACCAATTCGTAACGAATATTTTCTATGGCAAAGATTCTTGGAATCGATCTTGGAACGACGAACTCCGCAATGGCTATCATGGAGGGCGGCGAGCCTCGTGTCCTCGAGAATACCGAGGGCGGGCGCACCACTCCATCGGTCGTTGCGATTGCAAAGAACGGCGAACGCCTCGTGGGCACGCTCGCAAAGCGCCAGGCGGTCACGAACCCGAAGAACACTATCTACGGCATCAAGCGCTTCATGGGCCATCGCGCCGATGATGAGGCAGTGAAGGCCGACAAGGGCATCGTCCCGTACGAAATAAAAGCAGGCGCAGACGGAGGCGTCGTCGTCCACTTGGGCGACAAGGACTACCGTCCGGAAGAAGTCTCCGCGATGATTCTCGGAAAGCTGAAGGCGGACGCGGAAGCGAAGCTTGGCGAGAAGATTACCGAGGCGGTCATTACCGTACCCGCATACTTCGACGACGCACAGCGTGCCGCTACGAAAGCCGCAGGACAGGTGGCCGGACTTGATGTAAAGCGCATCATCAACGAACCGACGGCAGCCGCGCTCGCGTACGGTTTCAATAAAAAGAAGGATGAGAAGATAGTTGTGTACGACTTCGGCGGCGGAACGTTTGACGTGTCCGTGCTTGAAGTGGGCGATGACGTCATCGAAGTGAAGAGTACTGACGGCGACAGCCATATGGGCGGCCGCGATATCGACCAGAAAATCGTCCGCTACCTCGCCGACGAATTCAAGAAGCAGTCGGGACTCGATGTGACGAAGGACCCGCTCGCGCTCCAGCGCCTTGATGAAGGAGCGGAAAAGGCGAAGCATGAGCTCTCCACCTCTTCGGAGACGGAAGTGAACATCCCGTTCATCACGGTAAGCGCGGACGGTACTCCCCAGCACCTCCTCGTGAAGCTTTCGCGTGCGACGCTTGAAAGCCTCGCGGAAGAATTCGTCACCCGCTCGGTAGACATCACGAAGCGCGCACTTGAAGCATCCGGCTTCAAAGCATCCGACATAAGCGAAGTCATCATGGTGGGCGGCCAGACCCGCATGCCGATGATTCAGGAAAAGGTGAAGGCGCTCTTCGGCAAGGAACTCCACATGGGCGTGAACCCCGACGAAGTAGTCGCCATCGGCGCCGCCATCCAGGCCGGTATTCTCCAGGGCGACGTGAAGGACATCCTCCTCGTCGACGTCATCCCGCTTTCGCTCGCTATTGAAACCATGGGTGGAGTCGCGACGAAGCTCGTGGAGCGCAATACCGCCATCCCTACGTCGCGCAGCCAGACCTTTTCTACCGCAAGCGATAACCAGACTTCAGTGGAAATCCATGTCACGCAGGGTGAGCGCGCCATGGCCGCAGACAACAAGTCGCTTGGCCGCTTCAACTTGGACGGCATTCCGCCAGCTCCGCGCGGACTCCCGCAGGTGGAAGTCTCCTTTGACGTGGACTCAAACGGTATTCTGACCGTAAAGGCAAAGGAAAAGACCTCCGGCAAGGAACAAAGCATCCGCATCGAAGGCTCAACCGGTCTCTCGCAGGCGGACATCGACAAGATGAAGACGGATGCCGAAGCGCATGCCGCTGAAGACGCGAAGCGCAAAGAGCTCGTGGACGCGAAGAACATCGCGGAGCAGATGATTTACACCGCAGAGAAGGCGCTTAAGGACGCAGGCGACAAAGTCGCGGACGACGTGAAGAAGGACGTAGAAGACAAGATAGGCGCGCTCCGCGTCGCGCACGCAGGCGAGAGCGTAGACGCCATCAAGTCCGCAAGCGAAGCGCTCTCGACTTCGATGCAGAAAATCGGGGAAGCGATGGCAGCCGCGCAGAAGGACGCAGGCGCAGCTCCAGGAGCTGAAGCAAAGCCTGAAGCAGGCGCTACCGACGCCGAGTTCACCGAATCGGAAAAGCCGAAAGAAGGCTAGGGAAAGGAAGTTTGAGACGATGACAAAGGCCGCATACGCGGCCTTTGTCCGTATAGGGAATATGCGCTATAACACTACCCTTGGTGGTTGCCCGCTTTTGGGAGGAACCCCTACAGGAGACGTACGCCTATGGAAGCATTTGCGAAATTCCTGTTAGACAACTCAGTCCTGGTCACGCTCGGCCTCGCAGTCGCGGCAGTCCTCGTCTATGTGTTTCTGGTTCAACCGAACCTTTCCGCGCACTGCGACGAGTGCGGGTGGAACGGCAAACGGAAAGACTTACGCGATGACACCGCCACGCTGCTCTGCCCGCAGTGCGACGAGGAGGTAGTCTAGAAACCGGGCGCGGCGTCATCTCGACGCCGCGCCCACGCCTTTTACATATATAAGAAAAGTGCTATAACCTGCGATACGTGCCTGCCTGATGTTCAGCACAGGATACGGGGGAACTAGTCTCATGCGTGACGCATTATGGACCATCGCTCCTTTCATCTGCTTCGTCCTCGGCGGCGGCCTCTTGTGGGCCTATGTCATCGAGCCTGCGCTTCCGTTCCACTGCAAAAAATGCAACTGGAAAGGGAAACGCGGAAAACTCGAGCTTGGACCGGGAGGTATCGGCACCGTCTGCCCGCGCTGCACGTCTGAAGCGTGACAGCGTAAAAACGGAGAGCGCGGCGTCCCTCGGGATTCCGCGCTCGCGCTTTTTTGCATACCTTACACAATGTTTGTTATAGTGCGCTCTACTTATGGCAAAGAACTACTACGATATTCTCGGCGTTGAAAAGAAAGCGACGCAGGACGACATCAAGAAGGCGTTCCGTAAGCTCGCGCAGAAGCATCATCCGGACAAGGGCGGAGACGAGGCAAAGTTCAAGGAAATCACGGAAGCGTACAGCATCCTCTCAGACGATAAGCGCCGCCGCGAGTACGATTCCTACGGCCAGACGTTCGCCGGAGGCGGGCCTCAGGGAGGATTCAACGGCAACATGGGCGGCTTCGACTTCTCCGGCTTCCAGAACGGTGCGGGCGGCGTGGAGTTCGACCTCTCGGATTTGTTCGGGGAATTCGGCGATGTGTTCGGCGGGGGACGCGGACGCCGCGTGAAGCGCGGACGCGATATCTCCATTGACGTGGAAATCTCTTTCAAGGACTCCATCCTCGGCGTGAAGCGCTCGGTGCTCATCACGAAGATAGGCACATGCGACGTGTGTACGGGTACCGGTGCAAAGCCGGGAACTGATATGGAAACGTGCAGCACCTGTAACGGCGCCGGAAAGATACACGAAACCCGCAATTCGCCGCTCGGCGCGTTCACGAGCGTGCGCCCCTGCCCTGCCTGCGAAGGAAGCGGCAAGATTCCGAAAGAGAAGTGCAAGAACTGCACCGGCCACGGCATTCTCCGCAAGGAAGAGGAAATCAACCTCGATATTCCGAAAGGAATCGATAACGGCGAGATGATTCGCATGCCGAGCCGCGGAGAAGCGGTGAAGGGAGGAGTATCCGGCGATCTCTACGTGAAAGTGCACGTAAAGCCGCACAACACCTTCCGCAAAGAGGGCCCGAACATCATTATGCAGATGCCGATAAAGCTCACCGATGCTCTGCTTGGCACCACCGTCTCCATCACCACGATAGATGACAAGACGCTCGACGTGAAAGTCCCCGCTATGGCGAAGACCGAGGAGACGCTTCGGCTGCGCGGCAAGGGCGTGCAGTTTGACGATGGTGCAGGCGACCTCCTCATCCACGTCACGACGACGATGCCAAAGAAGCTCTCCGGAAAGGCGAAGAAAGCTATAGAGGACCTTAAGTCCGAAGGCCTCTAGAGTGCGCTCAAAACTTCCGTCGGAGGCTTTGTGAGTGCGTTACAATAAAAGACATGCCTGAAGGAATAGACGGCGTCGCATTGCAGGTGAGCACCATCGCCACCTCTTTTGCCGCAGACGCGTGGGTATGGGGAGGGAACTTCCTCATACTTATCGTGCTCACGGTCGCACTCCTCTTTTTCGCGATGCACCAGGGTGCGTCCGGCCTCATCTCGCTCAACATCTCCGTGTACGCCGGCTACGCGCTTTACAGCGTCTTCCCGTATCGCGAGGCGGTTCTCCAAGTAGGGAATACGCCTATCATCCAAGCGGTTATCTCAGTCGCGCTGTTCGTCGGGCTTATGGCCGTACCGTTCATCATCTCGCTCCGGCTTACCGCGCCTTCGTTCGGTCAACTTTCCATTATTCAGAACCTCCTGCTTTCGTTTGCGGCGGCCTGCTTCATGCTCGCGCTTGCATACCACGTCTTCGACATCAGCGACATTTACCACTTTCCGGAACCGCTGAACGGCCTCTTCGAGCCGGAAGGGTACTTCTTCTACTGGTTTATAGCACCGCTTGCCGGCCTCTACTTCCTCGCTCGATAGGGTAAAATATTCGTATGGGATTCCGCACTACGCTCATCGTTCTCGGCATCGCGCTCATCCTGGGTTCGTTTTACCTTGGCGACTGGACCATCTGGCTTGGCGGGCCGATTATGTTTATGGGCTTCATCCTGAAATACCTCGAACGAGGCTCCTAATATGTCGCTCAAACTCCTCATCTCCCTCCTCATCCTTGGCGCAATTGTCCTGCCGCTTGGCTTCGGGCTCTTTCTTATGTTCAAGGACGAGATAGAAAACAGTCAGCGGGTCACGGGCGGCTATGGGTTGCCGGTCCTCATCGGCGCGATGCTCGTATTCGTCATACTGCCCGTCGTGATGTTCATCTCTTCGCTCTCGCACTAGAACTTTTTAATCTCTAAATTTGTGGTATAACTCGCAACAAGCGGTGGCGGTGTCGCCGTGAGGATACGTTGTACTAGAAGACCGAATCGGGGGATACCAGCGATGGTCGAAGTTACTGCGCCCGCCGGGGCCTATCGGGGATACAACGAGATCACGTGGGGCTGGTGCCTTGCGTCCTCGATCCTGATGGCTTGCGGTTACGTTCTTTACATAGGCATGTACCTCTCCGGAGGGATTGTGCCGAACCCGACCACCTGGTGCCTTTGGGCGCTTGGGGGCGGGGTCGAAGCCTGGACGTATCACAGGCTGGTTCAAGCAAATAAGACGGTTCGTGAGGTGACTTCCTTGCCGCCCTTCTGGAGCAATCCGGCGGGATGGTTTTGGGCCTGGATTCAGCGCGACATTGAACCGCTGGAACTCGCTTCGTGGGTATGCTTCTTCTTTGCCTGCATCGTCGCAGGCATAGGGCTTACCTCCGCGGCGCTCGGATATCTAAACATACTCTCTTCAGCGACCGCGTTTTCGCGGCCGGATGATTGGGAGCTCATGGTTGCAATAAGCGACATCGTTGTCGTGCTGGTGTACGCAGGGATACGGATGTGGAAAGGGGATAATGTCGCGGCGAAAACCGCTACATTGCTCATGACTATTGATATATTCCTGTCGTTTCTACCAATCTGGGGGTCCACGCTCCAAGATCCTTCAGCGGAAAACCCGCTGCCTTGGATCGTGTGGACAGGGTGCTACAGCATCCTCGGCGCTACGGCGCTATTTCAGACGGGGCACGAGAAAGGTCGCCGACGGTGGCTACTGATCTATCCCATGACTTCGGCCCTTTTCCACGGAGCCGTTGGAGTTCTCGCCTTTGGCGGCGCCTGACCTCACGGTCAGGCGTACTCCTTTTTATATGAGCGCATATTCGAGCTGATATACTGTGAAGCTAGGACCCTATGCTTGTTGCGATACTTACTTTTTCCGCCGGCGGTTTGATGCTTCTCGGCTACCTCCTGTATATCCACGGGTCACTGCGAAAGGAAATCGAGCCGAACCCGACTACGTGGCTGATGTTCTCCTACGGAACGGTACTGCTTACCGTTCTTGAACTTGATCGCGGGGCGGGTTGGGAACTTTCCGTCGTACCCATTACCTGCAGCCTTCTTGGCGTGATTGTGGCGCTCCTATGCGCACGAAGAGGAAAAATGCGTTGGCCGAAGGACTGGGAAGACCAGGCTTCGTTTGGAACGGACATCGCGCTTACGATTGGATACCTGACCGCCTGGTATCTGCTTATCGCGGGTTACCTGAGCGCCGACGAGCGTGGTATGTGGAACCTGCTATTCCTGGTTCTCTCGAACGCAACCACCATCACCGCGTTTACCCCCATACTGCGCGCGACCAAAAGCGACCCCAGCAATGAACGTTCGCTCCCTTGGTTTGTCTGGGCTTTCTCATACGCCTCACTCGGGATTCTGACCTATCTGCAAAACGGCCTGTGGACCGAACTCCTTATTTATCCCGTAATGAATACGGTACTGCATATGACGGTAGGCATACTCGCGCTTCCGAAACGACGGGAACGCAAGCTCTCTGAAGCTGCCTCGAACTAACATGAACCACTCCCGAAAAGACAGAAGCCGGCTATACACAGTATCCCGGCCCTCTTCCTTTTTCCATAATATATGGTATACCTATAGCAATACCGCACTAGCTAAAAACCCGCATATTTTCGACGCCATACGCGTTTTATGAAAAAAATTGAAGTCAGAACCAGTAAGATTGAGGGAAGCGGCCTGTTCGCTTTGGAACCCATTCATAAGGACGAGCGAATCCAATATATACGCGGAGCAAAGTTTAAAATGGTAGTGAAAGGTCGTCAGGAAGCAATGTCTATCATGAATTCTATAGGGGTGGGGAGGTATTCATGGCTCGACACGAAAAACACCCCCTTTAGATACATAAACCATTCATGCGAGCCCAATGCGGCCATCATAGGTACGAAAACGGTGGTTGCGCTCAGGGAAATACGCAAAGGGGAAGAGATTACGATGGACTACTCAATGACGGACGCGGACCCCTATTGGGAAATGAAATGCAAGTGCAATACGAAAACGTGCAGAAAGAAAATCGGTTCGATACAAACCGTTCCTCCGGAAATTTTTAAGCGGCACATGCCTTATATACCGAAAAATTTCCAGAAAATTTATTTGCGGACTTACATTCAACGGCATTTGGGTATCGCGCCGCCGAATCCGCAAAGCCTCCGAAAAACTCCCCAGAAGACCCATTAAGTACTTGTGCGCCGTGTTAAAATCGTGCTATGGCAACGGTTGACAGAAAAACTTTGATACTCGGTATCGTGCTCTTTTTGTTCATTTTGGCCTCGGTGTCCGTCACTTTCTATCGATACATGATTCTTCGCGATTACGTAGTGATTACCGATCCCGAGGAAGCACCGGACCTCAATATCGCGAATCCGGAATAAGCTATGAATCCTTTCGATTTAATCGCGAACGATGCACTCCAATGCGCTTGGGGTACGGCGCCGTTCCTTTTCATATCCGATAACGTATTCTCGCCGCTCATTTACTATTCCCATATCATGCCAGCGCTTGCCGGCCTCTTCCTCGCATTCGTAGTCTGGCGCCAGAAAGAACGCTTCCTTACGAATCATCTGTTCATATACCTTGCGCTTGCATTCAGCCTCTGGTGCCTTCTGGACCTCATGCTCTGGGCGCATGAGAACCCGAGCGTCATTATGTTCGTATGGTCTTCACTCATCTACATAGAGCCGACCATTTACCTTGCCGCTGCATACCTGCTGTACGTATTTACCGTTGAGCGCGACATTTCCTTTAAAACGAAGCTCTTTATGTTTGCCACGATGCTCCCACCCATCGTTCTTGGGCCGACGCACCTGAACCTGAGCGCCTTCGACTACACCAACTGCGACCGGGAGGCTGTAGAGGGGCCGCTCTGGTACTACATCTATTTCCTCGAAGTATGCGTTACGCTCTGGATGGTGGTGTTCGGCCTCCACACTGCCATGAACAAAACGCTTTCAATGAGCAAGCGTGTGCAGGTAGGCTTGCTGACTACGGGTCTTACGTTCTTCTTTCTTGCTTTTTCGTGGGGGAACATCGTCGGAAGTTTCTCGGCCGACTGGGCTCTTGCGCAGTACGGTCTTTTCGGAATGCCGGTATTCCTCGGTTCCATCATTTACCTTATCGTCCGTTTCCAAACGTTCAGGATACGGGTGCTCGGCGTGACGACGCTCGTTGGGACGCTTTGGATTCTACTGTTCTCCATACTTTTCCTGCAGACCATCGACAGCGCGCGCCCGGTCATTCTCATTACTCTCGTATTCTTCGGACTTCTCGGCTTCTTCCTAGTCCGAAGCGTGCAACAGGAAATCCAGACTGCTGAGCGATTAAAGATTCTTACGGTAGATTTGGAAAAGACCAACGGACAGCTCGAGGGTGCGAACATGAAGCTGAAGGAGCTCGACCAGATGAAGAGCGAATTCTTGTCCATCGCCTCGCACCAGCTGCGCGCCCCTATAACCGCGGTGCGCGGCTACGCGGCAAACATAAACGAAGGCGAGTACGGCAAGGTGCCGAAAAACCTCAAAGAGCCGCTCGAGACCGTCCAGGAATCGGCCCGCCTTATGGCGCAATCCATAGAAGACTACCTGAACATCTCCCGCATCGAGCAGGGCAGGATGAAGTTCGAGAAGAGCGATTTCGACTTGGCCGACCTCGCGAAGAAGGTGGTGCGCGAGCTCACCCCGGTCGCCGAGAAAAAGAAGCTGAAGCTCGCGGCGCACGTCCCGGACGACCTTTTCGTAAACGCGGACGTAGGCAAGATAAAGCAGGTGCTCACGAACCTCATCGACAACGCCATCAAGTACACGCCGACAGGCTCGGTGACGGTAACCATGGAGAAGAAGGACGCAGTCGCGCGACTGACTATCACCGACACGGGCGTAGGCATTCCATCTGAGGAAATCGGCCTCCTCTTCGAGAAGTTCAAGCGTGCCCGCGGCGCAAACAAGGTGAACACCACCGGTACGGGCCTCGGTCTCTACGTGGCAAAGCAGCTCGCGGAAGGAAACGGCGGCAAGATATGGGTGGAGTCCGACGGCCAGGGCAAGGGCTCGCGCTTCATCGTCGAGCTTCCGGCGAAGTAGGCGCCGGATGCTATAATCGCCCGTATGAACGTGGCGGAAGATTTGAAGGCGCGCGGCGTAGGGAAGGAATCTTCCGTACCGCTTGAAACCATCCTCGAAGGAAAACGAGGCGTATACCTCGGCATGGACCCGACGGCGGACTCGCTTCACGTGGGGCACCTTGTGCCTCTGATGCTTATGAAGCGCCTTTCGGACGCGGGACACCGTACCGTTTTCTTAGTTGGAGGCGGCACCGGCATGATAGGAGACCCGCGCGACTCGGGCGAGCGCAGCCTCCTCGACCAGAAGACGCTCGACCACAACAAGCGCGCTTTGACCATCCAGCTCCAGAAGATAATGGGGAAGAAGATAGAAATGGTCGATAACGCGACCTGGCTCTCAAAGCTTTCGCTTCTCGACTTCCTCCGCGATACCGGCAAGCACTTTTCCGTAAACGAGCTCACGAAGCGCGACCTCATCAAGCGCCGCCTTGAGACGCCCGACGAAAGCATCTCGTTCACCGAATTCTCCTACTCGCTTCTCCAAGGCTTCGACTTCCTCACACTTTTCAAGACGAAAGGCATCGATACGCAGATAGGGGCGTCTGACCAGTGGACCAATATGCTCTCGGGCGTAGACCTCATCCGCCGCAAGCTCGCAAAGGAAGCGTACTGCTTCACCTGTCCGCTCGTTACCGACGCTGCAGGGAAGAAATTTGGAAAGTCCGAAGGGAACGCAGTGTGGCTTGACCCGAAAAAGACCTCGCCGTTCAAGTTCTACCAGTTCTGGATAAACCTTCCTGACCAGGGACTTGAAACATACTTGAAGCTCTACACCTTCCTCCCGATTGAAGACATAGAGGCGCTGATGAAAAAGCATGCGGAAGCGCCACAGGACCGCGAAGCTCAGGAGACACTTGCACGGCTTGTGACCGAGACGGTGCATGGCCCAGCGGCTACCGCGCAGGCCGCAGCGGCGACTGATGCCTTGTTCGGAGGACGCGCGCTCTCGGAGCTCTCGCGCGAAGAGCGTGCGGTCCTACTCTCTGAAGTGCCGAGCCTTTCCGTATCGAAAGCGGATGCGACTGCAGGATACGCGCTCGTTGATGCGCTTACCGCCGCATCCCTTGCAAGCTCGAAGGGAGAGGCGCGCAGGCTCATAGAAGCACGCGGCGTCTCCGTAAACGGAAAACCCATCGATACGCTCGAGCCGAAAATCACGCTTGCGGACTTCGACGGCGGGCTCGCCCTCCTCAAGAAAGGGAAGCGCGACACGGTGGTGCTTATTTTGAAATAATCGGGAAATTATCGTATAATCCTGCCACGCGTCGGTGGTAGAGTGGTCAATTACAACAGGCTGTAAACCTGTCGGCTTCGGCCTACGAAGGTTCGAATCCTTCCCGACGCACACGTAGAAATCCGCAGAATGCATCGCATTCTGCGGATTTTCTCGTGGCAGTCGGGAAGGATTCGAACGCCGGAGCGGGTACTAGCGGAGCAGAGCTGGTCGCGAGGCGGTGACCAGCCCGAATACGAGCGACGGCGAGTATGAGAGGCGAGGTCGAAAAGCGTACTCGCGGTCCTTTCCGCATTGACAAACCCCTCTATATATTTAAATATGCACATTCCGGCATGAGACCGGGTGTTGAGAAAGAAAGTAGAGGTACCGCCATGGCGCAAGCCAAGACGAAAACCGACCGTCGTACGAAGCCTGAACTGCTGGCAGCTCTGGCCGCCGAGGAAGCCCGGACTGACGCTCTGCGCACTAGGCTTGCCGACGCCGAAGGCAGGGCGGGTGCCGCCGAGCGCATGCTCCAGGAGGAGAAAAACCGGGCCGCGGGTCTCGAAGCTCTACTTGAGCGCGCGAGCGATAGGAACGATTTGCTTCACGGCCAGCTTCGCGAAGCGCGCCGCTTCGGCAAGAAGTTCCTGAAGAAGCTCATGGAGTCGCTCAACGGACGGTAAGTATCGACACAACGCACACTACACAAGGACCATGGGGAGGCATACGCGCCTCCTCATGGGTTCTTTTTTATATGCAGAAGTGTGGTGCAGCAAAATATCCACAGGTGATTCTGCGTGCTCGCGTCCTTTCGGACCAGGCAAAAATCGAGCGCCGCGGATGTAGGATCCGCGGCGCATACAAGGGTGACTGGAGCGTATCGCTAGCCGGCGCAACCGCCGACACTGTACTCTCCGACTCGTTCCTCGGCTGCGGAATTTCTTCCGGTGCCGGGTTGTGTTCGTGCGGGCTCCGGGGCTTTGCGACGATTGATGAACGCATAGCCTGCGAGCGCGACCACTAGAGCGAGTCTCAGCATCTTCTTTCCTCCCGACTATTCCACCCAAGCCCTTATGAAAGCATACCCGTATGAAATTGGAAACACGTGTGCGCCGCAAACCCGAAGGTCGGCGGCGCACATTTGGGGAAACCTATCTTGCGTACGCGATTGCCGTGAAGAGCAGGGGTGCGACGACGCACCACAAGAGCAACACGGTCGTAATCGGACGGAGGGATAGGAAGCCGTAGGCTTTTTCTGAAATCTGATTCACATCAGCCCCTTGTGTTCGACCCGTCGTATTCACGGGCAAGTGTTATATTATTACGTTTTATTGACTTTGTGTCAAGTACGTGGAAATCAGGGAGTGGATAGCCGTATGTCTGGTATATTCTCCTTATATGGCAAGCAAACCCCGCCTTCTGACGGGTCTCCAGTCTTCTGGCGACCTGCATATAGGGAACTACTTCGGCGCCCTAAAGCCCTTTAAGGATACGTATGAAAAATACGACAGCTTCCTTATGGTGGCGGACTACCACGCGCTCACCTCGCTCAAAGACCCCGCAAAGCTCCGCGAGAATATCAAGAATGCGGTGCGCGACTATCTTGCTATCGGGGTCGACCCGAAGAAAGCCGTCATCTTCAAGCAATCGGACGTGTCTGCACACACCGAGCTCGCATGGATATTCGACTGTCTCGTCACGGTGCCGTTTCTCGAGCTTGGACACGCGTACAAAGACAAAGTGGCAAAGGGACTTGAGGCGAATGCGGGACTCTTCACGTATCCCATGCTTATGGCCGCCGACATCCTCCTCTATGACGCCGTAGCGGTACCAGTAGGCGAGGACCAGCGCCAGCACATAGAGTACGCGCGCGAGGCGGCCGCAAAATTCAACAATGCATACGGCACGCTCTTCACGGAGCCGAAGGAACTCAT
This sequence comes from uncultured Candidatus Saccharibacteria bacterium, assembly GCA_964535425.1. Classification (GTDB taxonomy): domain Bacteria; phylum Patescibacteriota; class Minisyncoccia; order Phycocordibacterales; family Phycocordibacteraceae; genus C7867-001. The sequence continues at coordinate 21,207 of CAZHSZ010000001.1, forward strand.
CCTGAAAGGCGTCGGCGTGGTACCGGGCACTGACGGCGCGAAGATGAGCAAGAGCTACGGAAACACCATTCCGCTCTTCGGCTCAAAGGACGAAATCACGAAAGCGGTGATGGGCATCGTCACGGACTCTTCCGGAGAGCGCCCCGCAAACGTCTATGCCATCCATACGCTCTTCAAGTCAGAAGAAGAGCTTGCGCCGGTATACGAAACCCACAAAGGAAAGTACAAGAACCTGAAGGAAGCGCTTATCGAGGATATCGATGCTGCGCTTTCCCCGATGCGCGAAATGCGCGCGCAGATTACGGATGCGGACGTTGCCGAAGTATTGAAGGATGGCGCAGAGCGTGCGCATGCGGTAGCGGATGAAAAAATAAAAACGGTGCGCAGCGCTGTAGGCGTTGATTAACTTTATATATATGAACGAACGAACACTTATCGGGGAATTGGGAAAGCACATAGGAGAAACGGTATCCATTTCGGGATGGATAGACGTGCGCCGCGACCAGGGCAAGATGGTCTTCTTCGACTTCCGCGACCGTTCGGGCATGGTGCAAGGTGTCGTACTCCCGAAGAGCGAGGCGCTTGATGCCGCAAAGGAAGTAAAGAACGAGTACGTCGTGTCCGTGACCGGCATCGTGAACAAGCGTCCTGAGAAGAACGTGCAGGCGGACAAACTGAACGGCGATATCGAGCTTGAAGTGACCGGCATTGAGATGCTCTCGCCAGCGCAGGAACTACCGTTTGATAAGGATACCGATCTGAACATCGATACCCGCTTCGACTACCGTCCGTACACGATGCGTAGCCAACGCGACCGGGACATCTTCACGATCCAAGCGACCATCCTGAACGCGTATCGCAACTCGCTGCGCAATCAGGGCCTCACCGAGTTCGTCGCACCCGCGCTTGTGGGAGGAGACGCGGAAGGCGGTTCCGCCGTATTCAAAGTGGGCTACTACTACGACCAGACCGCGTACCTTGCGACCTCTCCTCAGCTCTACAAGCAGATAATGGTCGGCGCATTCGAGCGCGTATTCACCATTGCGAAAATCTTCCGCGCGGAAAAGAGCGCGACCACCCGCCATCTCTCGGAACTCACCCAGATGGACTTCGAGATGGGATTCATCAAGGACGAGTTCGACGTCATGGCCGTGCTCGAGCAGACCGTGCGCGACACCGTACAGGAAGTAGGGGAGAAGCATGCTGCGGAATTCGCACGCCTTGGCGCTGAAGTCCCGCACCTAGGTTCGAAGTTCCCGATACTCACGCTTGCGGAAGCGCACGCAACGCTTGGCGTACCTCCTGAAGACGATATGACTCCGGAACACGAGCGTGATATCTGCGCCTGGGCACTCAAAGAGCACGACAGCGACTTTGTGTTCATCACGAAGTTCCCGACAGCTGCACGTGCCTTCTACACTATGGGAGAGAGCAAAGGACCGTCGCGCGGCTTCGACCTTCTCTTCCGCGGCCTTGAGATAAACAGCGGCGCACAACGCATCCATAGCTACGAAGATATGGTGGCGCGCATCGAGGAGCGCGGCATGGACCCGAAGAAATTCGCGTTCTACCTCCAAGCCTTCAAGTACGGCATGCCTCCGCACGGCGGCTGCTCGACCGGTCTTGAGCGCTTTACCGGCCGTATGCTGAATCTTGGGAACGTGAAGGAGGCGAGCGCCTTCCCGCGCGACATGAACCGCATCGATATCCTGCTTTCCGGTAACGAGGAGAAAAAATAATATGCCTACTCTCAAAGAACTCTACGACATCGCGGTTCAGGCTGGCATCGATGCTGACCCGCGGGGACGCAAAGGAGTCGAAGCAACGCTCGCGCGCCGCAATAAGGAATACCAAGCTCTCTCCGCGGAACGGAAGGCTGAGTACGACCAGGAAGACCTCTGGGACCCGTACATCGATTCCGGAATCCTCAATGGCGACCCGTCAAAAGAAGTGAAGAAAATACTCGCCGGCATCGACATCGATTCAAGCGAAGTCGCGGTAGCGGGATTAATGAACCAGCAGGGCGCAGGCATCGACCTTTTGGTCGCGCACCATCCGCAGGGAACAGGCTACGCGGCGCTTCATGAAGTCATGGAAATGCAGGCGGAGAACCTCGCAAACTACGGCGTGCCGATAAACGTGGCCGAGGGCGTCATGCGCGAGCGCATCGACGAAGTGGCGCGCAAGATAAGTCCGCGTAACCACACCCAGGCGGTAGACGCGGCGCGCCTTCTCGGCCTCTCCTTTATGTGCACACACACCATGGCGGACAATATGGTCTTCGCATTCCTCGACAAGCTCTTCAAGGAAAAGAGCGCCGAGACCGTGGGCGATGTCATGAAAATCCTCAAGGAAATTCCCGAGTACGTGGAGGCCATGAAAGGGAAGGCAGGTCCGATGATTTTCTCCGGAAGCGAGAAGAACAAGACCGGCAAAATAGCCCCGCTTGAAATAACGGGCGGCACCGAAGGCTCGCACCTCATCTACGAGAAGCTCGCGCACGCAGGGGTGGGCACCATCATCAGCATGCACGCATCCGAAGAGCACCGGAAGGAAGCACAGAAGAATCACATCAATCTCGTGGTCGCCGGCCACATGAGCTCGGACTCAATCGGTATGAACCTTATCCTCGACAAGTTCGAAGCGAAGGGCGTAGAGATAGTTGCTGCTTCGGGTTTGATTAGAGTATCTAGGAATTAGCCCCATTTCGGGTGCTACCATATCCGCATGCCTCCCGAGACGCTCGCGCGTTCCGCATATACCATCCGCACCCCCGCATTTGAGGGTCCGTTCGCACTACTCCTTGAGCTCATCGAGAAGCGGAAGCTTCTCGTAAACGACCTCTCGCTCGCACAGGTCACTGAAGACTTCATACAGCACGTTCGTAGCCAGGCGGACTTTCCGATAGAGGATGCCGCGGAGTTCATACAGGTCGCCGCAACCCTGCTTCTCATCAAGTCGCGTTCCTTGATACCGGATCTCGAGCTCTCGGGCGAGGAAGAGCAGGACGTAGAAGACCTGAAGCACCGACTGGTGATGTATGAAAAGGCGCGCGAAGCGGCGAAAGCGCTCTCGAGCTTATTCGGCCGGAGCGTCATGGTATCGGCAGGTGAGCGCACGCCCGACATCATCTTCTCTCCCGCAAAAGATATGACGCTTGCGGGGCTTGAGGCTGCGCTTCGCGAGGCGCTCATAGAGCACGAGAAGGAAGCGGTGCTCCCTGAAGTGCGCGTGAAGCCGATGGTGAGCATCGAAGAGATGATGGACCGTCTCTTAAACCGTGTGCAGAAAGCCATCACCATGTCATTCAAGGACTTCTCGGGCGAAGCCAAGGAAAAAGTGGAAGTCATCGTCTCCTTCCTCGCGCTTCTCGAGCTCGTGAAGCAGGGCGCGGTGGATGTCGCCCAGCACGAAACCTTTGCCGATATACGCATTACGAATACCTCGACCGCGGCTCCGCGGTACGGATAAAAGAAAACCGCCTCACCAAGTAAGGCCGGTGAGGCGGTTCCTTGGTGGGCGGTTGCGACTTCTTTAGGCCGCGCGCGCAAGCATCTCGTTGATTTGGGAATCGTCGAGCGACTGCAGCGCCGAGATAGGCACGTGGTAGAACGTCTTCGGCCGAGGATCATCCGCGCCAGTGAACGCTTCGAATTCGCGTTCGCTGTAGGCGATGCCCGCTGCCGTCATCCAGCCGTTGTTCACGAGGACGACGAGCATGTGGTCGGGCGGGACGTTTCCGTAGACGGGGCGCTCCACGCGCGTGCCGACTCGATTCAGGAATGCTTCCTTCGTTTCCCCTCGCGGGTTGACGTAGTAGCCCATGTGCAATTCTCCTGAGTTAGTGTGGTACAAGGCACTTTCGATGCCGTACCATTTTTATAACATTTTAAATTTTTTGTCAAGTTTTACTATTTCGCATTCTTTTCTCCCCACCCGTCAAGGTTGGTAGGGGAGTATATAAGCGGTATTGTGTAAGCACTATGGCACTTACTCCTCCGGCAACCCTCGAGGCTCTGCTTTTCGCTTCGGGCGAACCGATTTCGAAGAAGCGCTTGGCGTCGCTTATCGGCGTCACGCCCGACATCCTACAAAAGGCGGCGGACGTGCTGCGCGAAGAACTCTCGGGCCGGGGACTCGCGCTTGTCGAGACTGAAACCGAGTTCGAACTCCGGAGCGCGGCGGAGGCGACCGAGCTCATTAAGAAACTTCGCGAGGCGGAATTGTCCCGCGACCTTGGCAAGGCGGGGCTTGAGACACTCGCGCTCATCCTCTATCGCGGAGGCGCAACCCGCGGCGAGGTGGACTATGTGCGCGGCGTAAACTCTTCGCAGACGATGCGCTCCCTTCTTCTTCGCGGACTCATAGAAAAAACGGAAGACTCCGAAGACCGCCGTCGCCCGCGCTACAAGCCGACCGTGGAAGCGCTCGCGCACCTGGGTGTGGGAAAAGCTGAAGAACTGCCTAATTTCGAAGAACTTTCCGCTATACTGAAAGAACGCGAAGAAAAAGCGGCTGAAGAAACCGACGCATGAGCATGGAACACCTGAAAAATTTAATAGACAAGATTGAAGAGCGTCGGCGCGAGCGCTCGCTGTACCAGTTCGGCCTCCTCGCCTTTATCGGCGCAATCGTCCTTGGCGGAGGTTCAGTGCTCCTCCCGTATCTTCCTAAGAGCGCGCCGGTTGCGGTAGCACCTTCCGAAGAGTCTGCTCCGAGCGCGTATGCAAACGTAGCGCTCTCCGCTAAAGCGGCGATAGTGTACGATCTCACCACCGGAAAAGTGCTCTATGAAAAGAATGCAGAGGCGCAACTCCCGCTCGCATCCCTTACGAAGCTTTTGACGCTGTTTGCCGCATCCGATGTGCTCACGCCTGACGCGCCGGTCACGATGACCGCAAAAGCGCTTGCGACCGAGGGCGACAACGGCTTTCAGTCGGGAGAGACCTTCCGCTTTGAAGACGCCGCAGCGCTCGCGCTTGTGGGAAGCTCAAACGATGCGGCGGAAGCCATTACCGAAGCCGCGACAAAGGTCGCGCAGGCTGCAAACGGTACGTCGCTTCTTGCAAGCGCCGCAGCGGCCGTTGGGCTTACACAGACCTACGCGCTAAACGGCACCGGACTCGATGAGAACGGGGAAATCTCCGGAGGCTACGGCTCGGCGCACGATATCGCACTCCTTGCCGAGGCGCTCCTGAAGCGCGTACCAGGCATCATGCGCGCTTCCATAGACCCGTCCGTTACCGTGCGCTCGATGTCCGGCAATTCCTATACCTTGAAGAACACGAATACTGAAGTGACGCACATCACCGGCCTTATGATGTCGAAGACCGGTTACACCGACCTTGCAGGCGGAAACCTTGCGGTCGTATTTGACGCCGGCATCGGTCACCCCGTCGCAGTCGTCGTGCTTGGCTCCACCAAAGAAGAACGCTTCACCGATGTACAGCGCTTGGTACGCGCGACTAGTGCGCAGTTTGCCGGTCTTCGTCTTCCATGATTCTTGATGCTGCAAGGGTTCTGATACCGTTTGTCATTTCGTTCGGTATCGGTGTCGGCCTTGCGCCGGTGCTTACCTACTACCTCTACAAGTACAAAGCCTGGAAGAAAAAGGCGGGCAAGGAAAAGGGGATGGGGGATGATAACGGCACGCCGCTTTTCAACGAGCTTCACGCGGTGCGCGAGACTTCCGCCCCGCGCATGGGGGGCATTATCGTCTGGGGCTCCGTACTCCTGACCTCGAGCTTTATCTTCCTACTCTCGTACCTTTATGGGGGAGAATTCACCGAGCTCGACTTCTTCAATCGCGGGCAGACGTGGCTCCCGATGTTCGCGCTTCTTGCGGGCGGACTCATAGGCCTTGTGGATGACGGTCTTGAGGTGCTCAAAAGCGAGGGCGGGCTTGCGCTCCCGTGGCGTCTTGCGCTCGTGACCGCGCTTGCAGCCTTTGCCGGATGGTGGTTTTACGCGAAGCTCGGGATAAGCACTATCGGCATTCCGTTTATCGGACCGTTTGCGCTCGGACCCTTATTCATACCGTTCTTCGTGCTCGTGACGCTCGCCATCTACGCAAGCGGAGTCATCGACGGCATCGACGGGCTCGCCGGCGGCATCTTCGCCATCATCTTTATGGCGTACGCGGGCATCGCGTTTGCGCAGGAGCAAATTGCGCTTTCCGCTTTTGCCGCATGCGTCTCGGGCGGCATCTTCGCATTCCTCTGGTTCAATGTCCCTCCGGCACGCTTTTATCTGTCTGAGACTGGGACTATGGCGCTCACGCTCGCGCTTGCGGTGACCGCGTTCTCCGCAGACGTGCTTGGGGAAGGGGTAGGCGTCGCGGTCCTGCCGATAATCGCGCTTCCCTTGACCGCGACCGTTTTCACGAGCGTACTCCAGGTATTTTGGAAAAAAGTATTCAAGAAAAAACTGTTCCGCATCGCGCCCATACACCATCATTTCGAAGCTATCGGCTGGCCGTCCTACAAAGTGACGATGCGATACTGGATTATCACCATTATTGCCTCAATATTGGGCCTCGCCATCGCGTTAATAAAATAAGTGCTTCGACGCGTGCGTTATAGTAGTTGAATGTTGAAAGGCATTTCCGGAGATCGGCTCTTTTTCCTTATCGTCGTCATACTCGTGGTGGGCGGCATGGCCATGTTCGTCTCTGCATCGCTTGGGCTTCTCGCGCGCGCGGACGAGTCACCCCTGAAGCTTGCGTTCACCCAGCTCATCCTCGGCCTCATACCGGGCGTTATCGCGCTCGTGACCATACGGTATACGCCGCTTTCCTTCATCCAAAAGCTCGCGCCTGCGATTTACCTCGCAAGCATCGCCGCTACTGCGCTCGTGTTCACGCCGCTTGGTCCGACCTTAAACGGCGCGCGCCGCTGGATAGACATCGGCTTCACCACCGTGCAGCCGGCCGAGCTCCTCAAAATCGGCGTCGTGCTTATGCTCGCCTGGTACCTCGCGAAAATGAAAGGGAAGCTCCAGTCCTTCACCTCAGGACTTATCCCGTTTGGACTCATCGTCGGCATACCCGTCGTACTGCTCCTCTTGCAGCCGAACACCTCCACTGTCCTCGTGCTCGGCGCAACCTCCATCGCGCTCTATATCCTTGCCGGAGGCCCGTGGCGCGACGTGCTCCTGATGGTCGTCGGCGCGCTCCTCGTGCTCGCCATCCTCGTGGGCCAGCGGCCCTACCTTATGAACCGCGTGATGACCTTCATGAATCCCGCGGAGAATTCGCTTACGACCGGGTACCAGATACAGCAGTCCTTGATTGCCATAGGCTCGGGCGGCTTTATGGGCCGCGGGTTCGGGCAGAGCGCGCAGAAGTTCAACTACCTTCCGGAAGCACAGGGCGACTCCGTATTCGCGGTATTCAGCGAGGAGTTCGGGTTCATAGGCTCCGTCTTCATGGTGCTTCTTTTCGTCGGGTTCGCGATGCGCGGATTCTCCATCGCAGCCGACGCCTCGACCCTCTTCGGTTCCTTGGCCGCGACCGGTCTTACGCTCCTCATCTCCTTATCTGCGTTTCTTAACATAGGCGCCATGCTCGCCATACTTCCGCTTACAGGGCTTCCGCTCCCGTTCGTCTCGCACGG
>CAZHSZ010000001.1:28919-32388 GCA_964535425.1 uncultured Candidatus Saccharibacteria bacterium
GGGGGCGGCACGGGAGGGCATTTCTATCCGCTTATCGCGGTGGCTGAGCAGGTCCGCCAAATTGCGCGCGAGCAACGCCTGATTGCGCCGAAGCTCTACTATATGGCGCCGTCGGCCTTTGACCAGGAGGCGCTGTTCGAGAACGAAATCGCCTTCATTGCGTGCCCTGCGGGGAAGTGGCGCCGCTACTTTTCGCTCCAGAATTTCAGCGATGTGTTCGTAACGCTCGGCGGATTTTTCTCCGCCCTTATGACGCTCTTCACCATCTACCCAGATGTTGTGTTCTCGAAAGGCGGCTACGCGAGCGTGCCGATAGTGCTCGCCGCACACTGGCTACGCATTCCGGTCATCATCCACGAATCGGACGCAAAACCGGGACGAGCGAACCTGATGGCATCCAAATTTGCGTATCGCATCGCGGTTGCATTCGATAGCGCGGTGCCGTTTTTCCCGGCAAAGGTCCGCGACCGCATCGCCCGCACCGGCATCCCGATTCGTAGCGCGATAGCTCAGCCAGAGACCGATGGCGCAGCCCAAGAGCTCGGCCTCGACCCTACCGTTCCGACCCTTCTTATTCTTGGCGGCTCTTCAGGCGCCCGGAACATAAACGAAGTGGTGCTTTCCGCGCTTCCGGAACTCGTGGAGAGCGTAAACATCATTCACCAGACGGGCCGTGAGCTTTTTACCGATGTTGAAAGGACCGCAAAGCTTATCCTTGAGAAAAGTCCGAGCGCTTCCCGCTATCATCCGTTCCCGTACCTGAATACCCTCTCAATGCGCCGCGCCTCAGGTGCCGCCGACCTCGTGCTCTCTCGCGCCGGTATGACGACCGTCGCGGAAATCGCGCTCTGGAAGAAGCCGTCCATCCTCGTGCCTATTCCTGAGAGCGTAAGCCACGACCAGCGCATGAACGCCTACGCCTACGCGCACACGGGCGCGGCCGTCGTCATTGAAGAGCAGAATTTGACGCAGCATCTCTTGGTGTCCGAGGTGCGCCGCATTCTCGCCGACACAACGCTTCGCGCGGCTATGAGCGAGAAGAGCGCGCTCTTCGCAAATGCGGACGCCGGACGCATCATCGCGGAAGAGCTGGTAGCGCTCGGCCTCTCGCACGAACCTCAGGCCGTAGAAGAAACCGTATGAGCGTCGTCACCCGATTCGCCCCGAGCCCGACCGGGTTTATGCATGTAGGCGGCGTACGCACCGCGCTCTTCGCCTGGCTCTATGCGAGAAAGCACGGCGGCACCTTCATCCTACGCATCGAGGACACCGACAAGGCGCGCGAGGTGGCGGGCTCCATAGACCACATCATCGAGTCGCTTCATTGGCTTGGTATCGAGTGGAACGAGGGTCCGGACGTGGGCGGCCCGCATGCGCCCTACCTACAATCCGACCGTCTTGAGACGTATAAGAAATACGCGCTCGAGCTTCTCGAGAAAGGGTACGCATACCCGGACCCGTTCACCGAAGCAGAGGTAGAAGTATGGCGCAAACAGGCGGAAGCGGAGAAGCGTCCGTTCCTGTATCGCGAACACCGGCCCGCGTCCCTCTCCACGACTTGGGACGGTACGGTCCCGCTCCGTTTCAAAGTGCCCGAGGTGAAGCGCTATGAGTGGCAGGATATGACGCGCGGCACTCTCTCCGCGGGCGAGGAAGCGCTTGATGATTTCATACTCATAAAGAGCGACGGCTACCCGACATACAACTTCGCGCATGTCATCGACGACCTTCTGATGAACGTCACGCACATCGTGCGCGGACAGGAATTCATCTCTTCTACGCCGAAGTTCCTCTCGCTCTATGACGCGCTTGGCATCACGCCTCCGGCGTTTGCGACCGTGCCGCCTATTTTGGGCGAGGAGGGAACAAAGAAGCTCGGCAAGCGCGACGGCGCAAAAGATATCCTCGAATACCGCGAAGAAGGGTATCTTCCTGAGGCGATGATGAACTTCCTCGCGCTTTTGGGCTGGCATCCGACCGAAACACACGCGGAAGGAGCCGAAGAAGTGCTCTCGAAGGGCGCGCTTATAGAAGCGTTTGACCTTGCGCGCGTGCAGAAGGGTGGCGCTCGCTTCGACGAAGAAAAGCTGCTCCATTTAAACCGTGAGTGGCTCCGTACGCTCTCGGATGACGACTATATCGCACGCGGCGGGCTTGATGCCTCGGACCCGAAGATACGCAAGGCGATACACCTTTTGAAAGACCGCGCCGCAACCTTTGGAGAAGCGCGCGCTATGCTTACGGGAGAACTCCGCTGCCTGTTCGAGGCACCCTCCGTCGACCGCGCACTCCTCGTACAGAAAGAACCGGCAGACACGGACTCGTTTACCAAAACCGCACTTACCGACCTCTCAGCAATTATTGAGAAGCTTCCCGAAGAACCGGCAATCGAGGCAGTGAAGGGAGCGGTGATGCCGTACGCAGATGAGAAAGGTAGGGGCCCGGTACTCTGGCCGCTCCGCTATGCGCTCTCCGGTGCCGAGCGGTCACCCGACCCGTTCACGCTCGTCTCCATACTCGGCAAGGGCGAATCACTGACCCGCATTGAAAAAGCGCTTGCTATACTCTAACTAATGCTACGAACGGTTCTTATCGCGCTTCTTTTCGGAATGCTTCTCATGTCTCCTGCGGTTCCGCCGCGGATTACGCACGCCGATTCCGTAGAGGAAATCAAAGCGCAAATCGCCGAAATCAATAAGCAGCGTGCGGCGCTTGATGCGGAAATCGCCGGCTACCAGAAGCAGCTGAACGTACTCTCCGGACAAAAACAGACCCTGCAGGGCGCCATCCAGACGCTTGATGTTTCAAGGAACAAGACCGCGACGCAGATAAAGGAAATCCAGCAGAAAATCGCGGGAGCCACCCTGAAACTCTCCCAGCTGGGTCTCGAAATCCAAGACAAGGAGAAGTCCATCTCGCTTGACCAGGCGGCGGTTGCAGCCTCCATACGGGCGATAGACAGCACGGACGACGCATCCCTTATCGAGCAGCTTCTAAGCTCGAACGATCTCGCCGACGCATGGATACGCGTCGACAATCTCTCCTCGCTGAATCTCGCGCTCTCCGAGCATCGCCAAGCGCTTGCCGAAGCCAAAAGCGTACTTAAGACCCAGCACGAGGCGGTCGCCTCTACCAAGACGGAGCTTTCGAGCGCTTCGGTCGATTTGCAGAACCAGAAGAAGGCGCTCGACGTGCAGAAGGCGGCAAAAAGCACGCTTCTCTCCCAAACCCAGTCGACCGAAGCGGCATACCAGACGCTTATCGCAAAAAAGAAAGCCCAGCAGGCGGCGTTCGAGTCCGCGCTCTCGGAGCTTGAAGACAGCCTCAATACCTCGGTAGACTCCACCAAAATCGCGGCCGTGGGTTCGGGGGTCCTCAAGTGGCCGTTCAGCGACGCCTTTATGGCGACCTGTCCCGGGAAGAAGGGCGCGCTCGGAAATAATTTCTGCATCACGCAGTACTTCGGCAA
>CAZHSZ010000001.1:32488-80023 GCA_964535425.1 uncultured Candidatus Saccharibacteria bacterium
TTATTTCCCGAAGGACCGCACCGGCGCGCATACCTCGCCGAGGTGAAGGAATTAAGCGAAGACCAAGGGGTGATGGAAAGCCAGAAGGTCGGCATAGATATCGCGTACCGTCTCAAGGATTCCGGGCTGTATCCGTCTCCCTCCGATGAGTATCCGAGTGATTCCTTTGCCGGTTACTTCAGGGAAGTTATTCCAAGCGAGGGGCATGATTTGGGACGGTATCTCAAAAAGGTATTTAAAAACGGAGGGGCGATTGGCATTGAATTCGGCGGACAGGGAAAACGGCTGTTCATGGATTTGAACGAAAAGTACCCAGGGTTGTTCTCTGAGTTCTTCGGCATAGCGCTCGGCGAATACGAGGAGGATAAAAAACCGGCAGGCCATACCTTTATCGCAGGCGATTTGACAGTACCAGAGACCTATCGCGCACTTGAAGAAAAACTAGGAGGTCGGAAGGCGAATTTCATAGTCGAACGCATGGTTCGAGGACTCAGTTATGTTCCGTTTCTTGAGCCCGCACGGATGGCGGAAATCTTAGGGAAATGGTACGAACTTTTAGATACTGACGGCATACTGCTTCTCGAAATACCATCACTGCTTCGGCCGTTGCAGGAAGCATGGGTGGCCCATTTACGCAGCGTCGCCCCTAAGACGCTTGAAGTATCCTCAGTTCACGATGCAAACGGTGAAGACGGGCTACTGCTTATACGCAAACTCCCCGGCGCGCCCGAATCATTACCCCTGCTTGATATCCAGACCGTAAAGCGTCTACCGAGGGAGTATTTCTAGGCGCTATCGCGCGCCCGCCAGAGAATGCGGGATGCGGTCGTCCGATGGGGCGACCATTTTGCCGAAATCGCTTCAAGCTCCGCGTGCGTAGGGTTTTTAATACCATACAAGGTTTCAATGGAGCGGATGAGGCCGAGATCGCCTTTGGAGAAGATATCGGGGTGGCCAAGCCCGAACATAAGGAACATCTCGGAGGTCCATGGACCGATGCCCCATACTTTCGTGAGTGTTTGCGTCGCCGTTTCAGGCGATTCTTTTTTTAACGGACCGAGCTTCAATCCTTTCTTCATCGCGTTCGCGAGCTCTTTGAGCGTTTTCGCCTTTGCGGCGGAGAGTCCTGCCTTGCGCAAGCGGGGGAGCGAGGCCTTCTGAATGCTTTCGGGCGTTACCGTCCCACCGCACACCTCTTTTACGCGGCCCCAGATGGTGTCGGAGGCTTTTACTGAAAGCTGCTGGCTCACCACCGATTCGGCAAGAGAGGCGAAGAGGCGGACTTCGCCCTTCGTTTCCTTGCGTGCAGTCAAGGACGCGCGGACGCGTTTCGCCGCCGTATGGAGAATGGGGTCGGCTTTTTTGAAATGCGCAAATGCGTTCTCGAGGTCCGTCATAGGGGAATTGTACGCGGGTCTTCTACTGTCCACAAAGGGCCTGTATCGAAGCGTAGGGAACGGTATACTAGTACTAATGATTCGCCTTATCGTGTGGATAGTTATTGGGCTTTTGGCCCTGTCGTTTTTCGGCATATCGCTCCGCGCCATCGCGGGCTCACCGACGAACCAGGACAACATCGCGTTCCTCCTAAGCGTGCTTAAAGACGGCTGGAACTATATAAGCGCATGGCTGCATAGCATTCTGGCTATGTTCCCAAACTATAAGGGAGAATAAGTATGTTTAAAAAACCCAGCTACTTCGTTGCGGGTCCCAACTCCTCGCTTCGCCGTAGCTTCAGTACGTCTACACTCGTCGTTTCCCCGCGCCTCGTATCTGGGCTTTTTACTCACACTTACTAAGAAATTATGGAAGAACGCAAAGCGGTCCCGGTCACTATCCCTTCTGACACGCGACCGGCATTTGCAAATGCCACCCAAGTCACCGTATCGGACGATGCGGTCGTCGTGCAGTTCGCCTACGTGCGTCCGCGTGCCGCCTCCGGCCAATTGATTTCAGAGGTTGTGCTTTCCCCGAAGCACGCAATTGATTTCAGCCGCTCGCTTGATGCGACAATAAAAAAGCATTTTACGCGCCATTTGGACGCCGGAACTGAAACGACAGCATAGATAGTGGGGAGAGGCGCCTGTCATATGAGTCTTAGGTGCTAGAATTTTACCGTATTCTGTATCCGGGCAGATACGTGAACGCAATGAACCTATTTTCTTTACACAAAAACGATACGAGAATTCCTCAGGTCTTTTCGAATGCGACAATTCTGCCGAATCGGTACTCGTTTCGTTTGGTAAAACGCGTTCGCGCCCGAGAAGTCGTATCCCCACACATTGCGTACGACACGCCACTTGAAAATACTCCTGTTTCTGAACCGGTGGTCGCGGAAGATATGGATGTTTCAGAGACGACTGCGTATGAGCGATTTGAACCTACGGAAAACGCTTTGGACGATCGCAAAAGGAACTTCCTTAAGCTTGCGAGCCTGGTAGGGCTCGGCGTAGTTGCCGCTTCCGCACTGCCGGAAAAGGCGCAGGCGTACGTTATGGGCAGTAGTCCTACGAGTGGGGTAGTTGGCGTAAAGAATTCCGGGAACACCCGCATAAACCCCGCTACCGAAGACACGCTTCAGCTTTTGCTCGCCGGAAACGCCGTACTTAAAAAGACCGTTAGTCTTTCCTCATCGGGAACCGTGCATACGCCCGCTTCCGGAAAAAAGGTTCGCATTTACAATACGAAATTCTCGCTCGACGCCACGATGACGAGCGTATCGTTTAGATTTACGTCGGGAGGGACCGATTTTGAAAAATACGTAGCGCCGCGCACGGGCGGTTTGTACGGTACGAATAATCATCCTAACTTCAAGGAAGGCGGCACGGATGAGGCGGTATACTGCGCGATAAGCGGTACGGGGAATGTGCAGATAAACATCGATTACCTCGAGGTATAATACGATTGATATATGGCAACACGCGCAGTCGAGCACTTGTTCACCGGAGCCACCACTCCCTACACTTCGTACGACTCAACGAAGACCGTCCTCGGCGACCTTATCAAGCAGTACACGGGCGCGGGCGCTGAAGATAAGTATGCAGGCCCTATCCGCACCGGTCGTGATAGCGGTTTGACGACCACCTATGCGCTTGCGCGACCTAACGAAACCTCGACCGCCGTTCCGGGAGTATTCCCTCATGTCGTGCGCTGGGCAGCAAAGAGCGGATACTACTCGACCGGTACGGTCGCAGTCTCCGCAACCGCAGTCACCGGTACCTCTACCGACTTTCTCGCTTCCGGTACGCCCGTTGGCGCCCGCATCGGCTTCGGCTCGACGAATCCGGCGTCCATTACGACGTGGTACACCATAACGGCAATTGCGTCCGCCACCTCTCTCACCCTGCAGTCAAGCGCGGGCACGGTGGCGGGCGGCACCGCGTATGTCATCGATAAAACCTATAACCGCGATTGGGTGTTTCTAGCCGACAACGCCGCTGCCGCCGCAACGCGTCGCATAACCCTCTTCGAGTTCAACCGTGAGGATTCGGTCTTTACCTGGAAAGGATTCATCACGCAGACCTATCCGGCCGCGACCAACCACACCATCCGCGGTATGCGCGCGGTGTACGCAACCTACACCACCGGCACGGTCGCCGTATCGGCCGCAACCGTAACCGGTACCTCAACTACCTGGAACACCGACCGTATATTCATAGGCTCGAGAATCGGATTCGGTTCCACCGACCCAACGCAAATAAGCACGTGGTACTACATAAATGCCGTGGGGTCCGATACCTCCATTACCATTCAGACGAACATAACCGCTTCCGGTACCGGAGGTACGGCGGCGAACATAACCATCGCTTCGGGTACTGCGTACGTTATCGAAGACCTTCGCATACTTAATGCGAATACGAACGCCACGACTACGAACGGCGGCCTCTTTATGACCGCCGGTGTCTCCTATAACGACTTCGTGTCGACCGGTACGACCATAGCTGCCGCGGTGTCGACCGACAAGGTAAAGGCAAACTACTGGCTCGCGGACGCATCTACCGTGACCAACACTATCGCCGACGGGTGCGCGCTCGACGACCGCGACAGCTTCACTCAGCAATTTTGTTACGTGCTCGACAACACGGCGACACCGAAGGTATATAAATACAATTTCAGGAAAGCGCTCACGCTCGCTTCGGGGAAAGACACCACCTGTCTAGTGCTTACTACGGGAACCCAGGCGCTTACCGGTACCGTCTCCCAAAACAACAACGGCCGCATCGGTACCTTGGCTTCGGGCGGGGGAGTGAAGGCACTCTATTTCGCAACGACTACCCGCATCTACCGAGCGCCCGTCTCCGGTATCGTCGGAGGATCCTCTTCATGGGCGGCCGACAGCATGGTGGAAATACCCACGGGCGGCACCTCAACGTACACCGCCTCATCGGCACTAACCTCGGTTGAAATTTCCGACCAGATTGACCGCCTGCTTATTACAAACACGGGCGGCGGCGCAACCACTTGTAACCGCGCGTATATCACCCAATACAACACCATATCGACTCCGTTCGATCTTCCGTTTATGATCGATTCGCGCCAAATCGACCAATCCATCGCGGACAACAACGCCTGCCCGCATCCGAGTCCGGCTGGCGCGGCTATTTCTACTTGGTCCGAAGCGGGTATCGCCTACATCGTCCGTGCTGGTACCACCTCGGCTACAAACCTTATGTACGCGGTGCCTATCGGTGCGGACTGGGATTTCGCCTCCGGTACGGTAAAACAGCGTCTTATCACTCCATCGCTCGCCACTCCAAACGCGATTAAACTAAAGCGTGCGGTCGCAACGAATGAGGATTATATGGGTGGCGGTTCACTGCGCTTACCGACCGAACCCTACCGCATGTATTACCGCACCGCGGGCATCAGCGACGATTCTGGTAGCTGGACGTTGATTGACCGCACCGGCGACCTGACCACCGCGACCGCAGGCACCGAGATACAATTCATGTTCGAGTTCCGCACCGCAGGAACGTTTTGCCTGCCGAGTCGCATCTTCAGCGTCTCGTGCCTCTACGAGGACAACACCACCGACAGCCACTACCAGCCATCGGTCGCATTTTCTTCAACGACCAATAAGCGATTCGCGTGGCGCTTCTCGACCGCATTCGGCTCTACCGTGCCGCGTCTCAAGGTAACCCTTTATGACGCGGTGACCGACGGCGTACTTGCGACCGACGACACAACAACGCTTGCCGGTACCTGGGAAAAATCCACAAATGACGGAAGTAGCTGGGGCGCCTACGATTCGAGCGACGTTACGAACGAAACGACCTATATACGCTTCACTCCCGCATCACTTGCCGACAACATCAAGGTACGTGCCTTGCTTACTCAGTATTAGCCTATGGTTACCGTTACAGAAAACATGGATATTGCCGGAGATCCGAATCTCACCGTATATTCGCCCGCGGGCGAGTACGCGGATACCGACTTGATTTTATGCGCGGATAAAAAAAATCCCGGACTCCCAATCGTCCAGCTTCAAGCCCAGTATCTCAGGTACGGACCGATTGTGTATCAGTACAACGCTCCGGAAGAACTCGGCGGTGCGCTCTTCGCACTTGACCCCGACTCAACGCACGACGCCGTTCTTTTATACAAGGAAGAGGAGGCGCGCAGAGCGGCACGAATGGGAGGGACGCTTACCCCTTCAGACCCCGTTCCGAGCCCTGATTCGAATGCTGACGCATCTCCCACACCAGAGGCCGAAGAAGAGGATGTAAAGTTTTTCAAGGAACAAGACGCGCAGGGAACTGCTACCAGTACGCCGGAAGTACCGACCACCGACCCTGAAATTCCCGTCATAGATGCGGGCGAAACTCTCGGCGTATCTACCTCTACCGACTCCGCCATTCCTGTTCCCGAACCAGAAATCCCGACCATCCAGCTTGAAACTTCAACGACGACTCCAATCGCGCAGCCTGAAGTACCTTCCGTATCAGTACCTGACACTACAGCTACGACCACGCCGGAGTAATGCATCCATGGCTCTTACGGACATAGATTTCCAAGAAGGGGAGGGGCAGGATTTCATCGTCGAGCTTGCCCTTGGAGCCCTTGGTACTCCTGCGGACATTCTCACAGAGTCTGCGGAATCGCAGTACCCCGTGCTTGAGGCACCGCTCGTTACCGGAGGCGGAGGCGACGAAATCTTCATTCTGAACGATTAAAAGCTGCTCCTGCGATCTCTCTGGTATCCTGTAGGAATGGGGAATTTTGCCAGCTTTGCCGAAACCTACGGCCCATATCTGGAAGAAATACGAAAACGACTCTATCGTCTTGCTATTGTCTTTACCGGAGCATTTATACTCGGCTTGTTTTCGACCAATATTTTTCTACCGTTTTTCGTGCATTTTCTCTCGATAGAAAACGTCACTATTGTCGCTACTTCACCCTTCCAACTCCTTGAGCTTGCGATGAGTGCCGGGTTTTTCTCCGCAATCGTGATTACGATACCGTTCGCCTTTCAACAAGCCTATGCATTTCTCAGGGACGGGCTGCTCCCGCGCGAGCGCCGTATGATCTTCCTGCTGATTCCGCTCTCCCTGTTCTTGTTTTTTCTCGGATTTTCCTACGGATTCGCAGTGATGTACTACGCCATAGGATTTATCGCAAATGTAAACGCCGGGTTCGGGATTACGAATCTATGGAGCGTTACGCAGTTCCTTTCACAAATCCTCATTACTTCAGCGTTATTGGGCTGCATTTTCGAGTTTCCAGTCGTTCTTTCGGCTCTTATCCGCTTACGCGTATGCTCCGTGGGTTTTCTGCGCCGAAACCGCCGCATCGCCTATGCCGGTATATTCATTTTTGTCGCTTTACTTCCCCCTACCGACGGGCTATCCTTCCTAGTGATGTCCCTTCCGCTCATACTTATGTACGAGTTGACCATTTTGGCTAACTCGTTTCGAGGGCGGAAAGAACTCTTAGAAACATAATTTTTAGCACCTATGTTTGGACTCGGCTCAAACGAACTCATCATCATTGCGGTCATTCTCGTGCTCTTGTTCGGCGCGACGCGTATTCCGGCTCTCACGAGGGGAATCGCTGACGCCATCCGCACGCTCCGCGGTGCGTTCAAGGACGAGGACAAGAACAAAAAGGTCTAACTATTTCCTCGCTGAAAAACACCGGCAACGCGCGCGTTGCCGGTGTTTTTCTATGGGGAAAGCGGGTAAAAAGGAGTCCTTCAAATGCTACGATAGTACTTGGGTTCTCTCGGGCGTTTTGCGCGCAGTATGCATACTCTATTTACCTATTTTTCATCCTTCGTACGGAGCACGCCGGCGCGTATCGCCCTGTTGGCGCTTGCCGTTTTTTCATTCGCCACGTCGGCGTACGCTGAATACCGCCAGTTCCTACCCGGCGACGATATATACATCGGCGAATTCGTATTTGACGATGATTTTCAAGCCACCACGACTGCAGGATGTACGCTCACCGTGTACGATCCTTCCGGCACCCTTGTGGTAAACGCCGCCCCGATGACGGTTCCGGATGCGAACAGCTACTACGTCTATTCTTTTACTCCGACCAATACCCCGGGGATTTGGCCGGCATATATAACCTGCGGTTCGGCACTAAATGGCAGCCTCGTGCGCATGGAGAAGACGTTTGAAATAACCGACCGCATCGTTTCCTCGTCGTCCGTTGCAGCACTCGTAAACGCGAACACTAATACCGCAATCGCGACCGCTTCCTCATCTCTCGCTTCGACACTTCCAAATTCCATTTGGGCGTTCTCCGGAAGAACCCTCACTTCTTTCGGAACGCTCGTTTCGGATATATGGACGAACGGAACGCGCTCGCTCACCACCTTCGGCACGCTTGCCGCAGACATATGGGCTTCCGGCACACGGACACTCACCGGCTTCGGCACGCTCGCGGCCGATGTCTGGACGAATGGCACCCGTACGCTCACGGGCGCAGGACTCACAAGCGGAAGTCTCGCAACGCTTAGCGATGTACAGAACGCTTCTTCATCCATCGCCGCGGTCGTGAATGCGAATACGAATAGCACGGTAAACACTGCTTCTTCCTCTCTTGCCGCAGTCATAAACGGAAACACGAATACGACGGTGCAGACCGCTTCCTCGTCTCTTGCGGCAGTCATAAACGCGAACACAAACGCAACCGTGCTTACCGCGTCCACGTCGCTCGGCCTTTCGCTGAGCGGAATCGCTTCATCGATAACCGCGCTTCCGGCAGCCGTCTGGAACGTCGCGACGACAACCATGACGACGCCGGGCACTATCGGCTACGTGCTCGCGAACAACATCGATATCGCTATTTCAGCAGTATCTGGCGGGGGCGGGGGACTCACCGCGGCTGATGTCTGGGCGTACGGCACCCGCTCACTCACGAGCGCGAGCCTCACCTCCGGAACGCTTGCCACTCTGCTAGACGTACAGACCGCCTCAAGCTCCGTCGTCGCGCTCGTAAACGCGAACACTAATAGCGCAACCTCCGGAATCACGAGCGCCGTAAACAGCAATACGGACGCAACCGTGCTTGCCGCCTCTTCCTCGCTTGCCACCTCCATTCCCGTCAATGTCTGGAATTCTTCCGTGCGAACCCTCTCATCGTTCGGTACGCTCGTAAGCGATATCTGGTCCGCGGGAAGCCGGACACTCACCGGCTTCGGCACCTTGGCCGCAGACGTATGGACGAACGGCACCAGGACGCTCACCGGCGCAGGACTCTCTGCAGGATCTCTTGCGCTTCAGTCTGACGTAACGACAGCTTCCTCTTCTCTTGGCAGCGCGATTACGAACAGCCAGACCGCGATAAACGGCAATACTGATACGCGCGTCGGTATAGCGTCGAGCTCGATTGCCGCGGTAGTGAACGCGAATACGAATGCGGCCGTACTCGCTGCATCCACCTCTCTTGGTACCGCAATCTCGAACAGCCAGACCGCTATCAATGCAAACACGGATAGCAGGGTAGGCACCGCCTCGTCATCCCTTGCTGCGGTCATAAACGCAAACACAAATACGACGGTACAGACTGCGTCCTCCTCTCTTGCTGCAGTCATCAATGCGAATACGAACGCAGCCGTGCTAACCGCATCCACCTCGCTTGGGTCAACGCTTTCAAGCATCACTGCCTCTATAGCGCTCATACCCTCTAACGTCTGGGCGGCAGGAAGCCGCACACTCACCGGCTTCGGCACCTTGGCCGCAGATGTATGGACAAACGGTACGCGCACTCTGACCGGCGCCGGACTTTCCTCGGGCTCTCTCGCTACACTCTCTGACGTGCAGACGGCCTCTTCTTCGATTGCGGCTGTCGTAAATGCGAATACCGATACCCGGGTAACGACCGCTTCTTCATCCCTTGCGACTTCGATACCAATCAACGTATGGAATTCTTCAGTACGAACCCTTTCCTCATTCGGCACGCTCGCAAGCGATGTCTGGAGTGCAGCGACACGCACCCTTACCGGCGCAGGGCTCACAACGGGAAGTCTCGCAACGCTTAGCGATGTTCAAACCGCTACCTCGTCTCTCGGCTCGGCAATCACCAACAGCCAGACCGCTATCAATGCGAATACGGATACTCGTGTCGGTATCGCAACCAGTTCGCTCGCCGCGGTCGTAAACGCGAACACCAACGCTACCGTGCTTACTGCCTCGACCTCGCTCGGCTCGACCCTTTCCTCAATCGCCTCCTCAATCACTTCCATACCAGCTAACGTATGGGCGGCTGGCACTCGAACCCTCACCGGCTTTGGTACGCTCGCCGCAGACGTATGGACAAACGGTACGCGCACTCTGACCGGCGCCTCGCTTTCAAGCGGTTCGCTCGCACTCCAGTCGGACGTCACGACAGCTTCAAGTTCGCTCGGGTCAGCTATCACCGCAAGCCAGACGGCGATAAACAGCAATACCGATACGCGCGTCGGCATTGCCTCAAGCTCAATCGCTGCGGTCGTGAACGCCAATACCGATAGCAGGGTAACGGTCGCCACTTCTTCCTTGGCTGCTGTGATAAACACAAATACGAATAGTGCTGTACTGACCGCTTCCACCTCGCTCGGCTCATCCATAAGCGCGCTCCCAGCGGCAGTCTGGAACGTCGCGACGACGACCATGACGACCGTCGGTTCGATCGGAAAAGTGCTCGCTACCAATATCGATACCGTCCTCTCGACGATCGGCGGCGGCTCACTCACCCCTGCCGACATATGGGCATATGGCACCCGCTCACTCACGAGCGCTGCGCTTAACTCAGGAGCGCTTGCGACCAACGTTGATATCAATAACGCCACGACGAGTGTGAACACGACGATCAGCACGGCCTCGTCATCCCTTGCCACCGTCATAAACGCCAACACGAACGCAACCGTTCTCACCGCATCCACATCCCTTGCGTCCGGCATCGCAAGCGGATTCGCCTCGGTGCCGGCGAACGTCTGGGCGTATTCTTCCCGTACGCTTACGGCGTTCGGCACGCTCGCTACCGACGTGTGGAGCGCGGCAACCCGTACCTTGACCGGGGCAGGGCTTACAAGCGGAAGCCTTGCAACCCAAACTGACATACAGAATGCGACCACTTCGCTCGCGGCCGCGATTGCAACAAAAGCGACTCTGGTAAACCAGCAGGCAGGATGGACGGTGCGCCAGTCGGACTTCGGCAGCGTGCTTGCGGGCTCAACTTTCAGGACAAAAGTCACCGTCCTGAACTACCAGAGTGCGCCGACGACCCCGTTTGCAACTCCGACCGTCACGGTATACGACGCGTCGCGAAACGTAGTCGCAAGCGGAGTCGCGATGACCGCACTCTCTACCGGCGTGTACGAGTATACGTACTCGGTGGCGTCGCTTGCCGTGCAAGGACAGTGGGAGGCGGTCGTCTCGACGCAGGTTGAATCAGGAAAGACCATTACGACAAACGACTACTTCGAAGTTGCGGGCTCGCCGGCGCAGGTGCTAATCCAAAGCATGGGCTCTTTGGCAACGCCAAACATTACGGCGAATGTGCGCATCACGAACGAAGGCCTGGCTGACTACGAATACCAGTACGAATGGTGCGTTGTTTCCGATATCAACAACCCTTGCGGCGGCGGAAACGATACGTACTATGCGTCGGCCGCTAAGCTCATAAACGCCGGAGACAACTTCGATACTGTTCTTTCCGCTACTGTTCCTACCGAAGGTATCTACTACTTCAAGACCGTCGTTTACTTCGGCACCGAGTCCTCAGGCGCTTCCCGCCAGTTCACCACAAGCCTCTACGTTCCTCCGACACCGCCCACCGGCGGCGGTCATGGGGGCGGGGGAGGAGGCGGGAGCGGAAGCTCGGGTAGCGACAGCGGTTCATGCGGCATCGCAGACATAAACTGCGACGGCAAGGTAAGCGCGGTGGACTTCTCCATCATGCTTGCGTACTGGAAGACGTTCTCGCCGTTCGCGAACGCCCGCGTGGACCTGAACTTGGACAAGAAAGTCGATGCGGTCGACTTCTCAATACTCCTTTATCACTGGGGTAAACGCTACTAATTTATGAAAAATTTTAAAACGTTCACGCTGGCTTTTCTTCTCTTTACGGTAGCTGTGCCCATTCATGCGGCGGAACTTTCGATTGAGGCGCCGCTTGGGGGTGTAGGCTCGCCTATACTACTCCCGGTAGTATTCACTGCCGGCGATGAGTCTGTGAACGTCGTGGAGGGTTCCATTACCATTCCTGAGGGAATGGTTGTCGAGCGGCTGGATACCTCGGGTTCCGCGTTTCCCTTGTTCGCCTCGGGACCAACCTATATGCCTTCGTCCCGTACGGTCGAGTTCACCGCAGGAAGCGAGAGCAACATTGGCGCGCACGAGGTCGCGCTCGTATTCGTGATACAGGCGCGTGCCGAAAAGGAAGCAATGTATGAAGTTTCTCCGGGAACAATAGCCGCGTACGCGAGCGACGGAGCTGGTACGAAAATTGCCGTAGCCGCACACCCGACACAAGTCAGCGTGGGAGCAAAAGGGAGCGTGCAGGTAGATGCGTTCCCGAAGGGTGCTCCTCAAACGCTTCTTGCAGAGATAGGGAAGGAAGATTCTCTGTTTGAAGGGAAGTGGTTCCTTACCTTCTTCGGAGGCGCACAGGGCGCTCCCGTAGCGCGCTATGAGATACGTGAAGGCTGGTGGCGCTTCCCGGTATCAGCGGACCGCTATTACGTCTTGAAAGACCAGGCGCGCCGTACGACGCTGTTCGTTACTGCAATCGATACGAACGGTAATCGCACGAACATACTCGTACCTGCAGCATACCCTTGGGCCGAGCGTGCCGTACTCTTTGCTATCGCGCTCATAGCCGCCGTTGCCGCGTATCTTCTTATGCGCCGTCTGCGCAAATACAAATAATATGAAACTTCGCCGAAGCATCGTTTTTGCGTTTGCACTCCTTATCGGGGCTCTGCCGGGCATTGCGTCCGCAGCCACGCTTTCAGTGTCGCCTGCCGCAACGTCGGTCCACGCGGGCGACATCGTCACCATACGCCTCGTCGCAAACACCCAAGGGACAGCGATAAACCAGGGAGAGGGTACGCTTCGATTCCCGACCGATATGCTCGACGTCATCTCTACGAGCAAGTCGGGCTCCATATTCACCCTCTGGGTGGAAGAACCCACATATTCAAATACTGCCGGCACGATGCATTTTGACGGCGGCGTCCCGACGCCAGGCTTTAACGGCTCTGCCGGCACTATCCTCTCAGTCACTTTTCATGCGAAGAAATCCGGCACTGCAACGCTTACGCTTTCTGACGCCGCGCTTCGCGCAAACGACGGACTCGGCACGGATGTCTTGAATTACGCAGGCGGCGGCCAGATAACCATTACCGAATCGGCACCTGCACCCGCTCCAACACCAACCACTCCACCCACTACCAGCACGACTCCGGAGACCTCTTCCGGCTCAAGCAAAGACGGAGCAATACTCAGCCTCACTTCAAATACGCACAGCGACCAGAACGCGTGGTATCAGGCGAACAATCCGCTCATGAGCTGGCAGCTGCCTGCGGGAGCTACAGCAATCCAGACAATTCTCGATGCGGACCCGAACGCCGTACCGACCGTAACCTATAAGCCGGCAATTACCGAGAAACGTATTGCGAACCTTGAAGACGGCATCTGGTACTTCAACATCCGCGCGCGCATTGGCACCCTATGGGGTCCGGTCTCAAGTTACGCGCTCCGTGTCGATACGAAGGCACCGGAGCTCGCAAAGGCTTCTTTTGACTATGACGCCGCAAGCCAGCGCGTCGTCATCTCCAGCATCTCGGCTACGGACCAAACCTCCGGCATAGCCCGCTACGAAATTTCGATTGACGGCGGGGAAGCGGCTGCCATTTCCGCTGAGGAGGCTCTAGGTGGCACTTACGCGTTTAGCTACGCGAAAGCTGGCATCCATACGCTTGTACTCCGCGCATTTGACGCTTCGGGCAATTACGCGGAAACCGCGGGCACAATAAACATCCCGACGCCGCTTGCTGACCAAACGCTCTGGAACATAGGCGGGTTCAATATAACGTTTGCATGGTTCATCATCCTCATCCTCCTCATCTCGCTTCTCTCGCTTGTCGCGGCGGCGACCGCTTGGTACAAGCTCTATAGGCTTCGCGCAGGCGCGAAGGACCGCACCGAAAAGCGCGACAAGCTCCTGCATCGCTCGCTCCGCATCTACAAGGAAGACCTTGAGCGCCACCTCCGGACCCTTGAGCGCGCAGGCCAGAAGCGTGAACTCACGGATGAAGAAGCCGACATAAACGAAGACCTCAAAAAGAATGTCGACGACCTCGAGCGCTACCTCGCCAAGGAGTTCAAAAAATTCGATTAGACAGGGAAGTCGGATACGAAAAACGCTTCCGGAAAACGGAAGCGTGAAGGTGTGACGCAGAGAATCCAAAAGGAGCAAAAAAACGAGACTCCAAATTAAAGAACCGACTCCGGGCTCTTAGCTGTAGGGTTCTCCCAAATGAACCGCCCTGGCTAATCTCCGCGTCACATAACTACCGTACGTGACCCTTTGATACGGGTCAATCATTCCACTCTCTCCCTACTCCCCCGCGAGATAAAAAACGGCCCACTCTAAGGCTTTCTAGGTAATCTCGGGAACCCGAGAAAAGAAAACCGTCCGCAATCCTTAAGGATTCGGACGGAATAGAAGTAGCGCGGGGTTGGACTATTGGGGCGAATCATTCATATCTCTATTCATGGGAATCGGGGTCACACGAACAGAAACTGCCATGAGGCAAAATGACGCGCTTGTCTCACCAACCCCGCACTAAGACACCTTATACAAGTAAAAATAGCTGTCAACGAGCGTATATAAGGGTTTTAACGGCATGCCACTTCCCCGATTTTTACCGAAAGCGGGGAAGTGGTCTCGGGTTTTGTTTTTTGTAGTATTGAAAAATACGCAGGATATATAAACGGAAGAGCAATTAAAGCCTATACGCCGTAAAAGAAGATTGGGCGACGCAGGGAAGGGACCCGCGTCGTCCAATCTTCGTTATCTTTTACGACATACTTAGTCCTAGCTCTGCCTAGGCTAAGTATGTCGTAAAAGATATATTGTGCGACGCGTACCTATTCTGACCGGAGCACTCTCGGAGCCTGAAAATGATGAATACGAAACCGCTCCTTCTCCCCTCTTTTCCACCTACCACTACGACTTTTACCGGCTCGAACTTTATGCGGGTATACGGGAATAAAAATGTAGAAAAAACTTTTTTGACCCCTTCCCCGAAAATCCGAAAATGGCGGTGGGGAGGGGCTAAAACGACAAAAGCAAAAGAGCCGGTTTTGCCGACTCCCCTACTCTTTTGCCCTGTTAACGATTATTTAGCATTCTACATTTTTAATAATGTAGTCATAAGCTTCGTCTACTGTATCGACGAGATGGTAGAGCTCAAGGTCGCCTTCGTCCACCGCGTGGTAGCGCTCGTAGAAGTCTTCGCGGAAGTGGGTCAGGAGCGGGGTCCAGTACTCCTTGCCAAACAGCACGATAGGTACGCGCTTTATCTTCTTCGTCTGCACGAGCGTAAGGATTTCGAAGAACTCGTCCATGGTGCCGAAGCCTCCCGGGAAGTAGATGTAGACCTCGGACGCGAACGTGAGCATGACTTTGCGCACGAAGAAGTGGTCGAAGAAATGCTGCTCGGTTACGTAGCGGTTCGTAGGCTGGTTGTTGTCGAGACGAATGTTGAGCCCGACGGATGCGCCGCCCGCCTCATACGCGCCTTTGTTGGCCGCCTCCATGATGCCGGTAGAGCCGCCGGTGATGACGGCGAAGCCTTGCTTCGCGAGCTTCCCTGCCAGATCAGTTGCGTTCTGGTAGATGCTCGGGTCAAAGGAGGTGCGGGTCGTGCCGAAGAAGGTAGCGGCAAGCGTGTACTTCTGGATGAGCTCGAAGCCTTCTACAAACTCCGACATGATTTTGAACACGCGCCACGGCTCAAGCTCGCGCGGCTTGCAGACGAGCGGTTCGACGCTCTCAGGCACTGAGCCCTTCCCCGCCTCCACCATTTTTGCGAGGTGCTGCCCCATCACTTCGTGCGCGTTTCCGTTCGTTATTTCATCAGCCATGGTATGTCGTATTCAAGGTACTCCGGTAATAGTTTCTTAGTATACGCTATGCGGGAAATGACCTCGGCGTGGCATAACGCTCCCGTGAGCCCGTTGTGCGGCTTTTCTTCTTCTGGAAGCCCGCAGTACGAGAGCGCGTAGGTCATAGATATGGAAGAGTGGCCGCGCTCAGTCGGAGGGATATGCCCTTTCAGGGTCATATGGAGCCAGACGAGCGTATGCACATCAAGGGTTCGCTTCGCAAACGGAAACGCGATGCCCGCACGCTTTGCGGCGGAGGTAAGAAATGCATGGTCAAAGGAAACGTTCTGCGCCGCGAGCGTATGATCCCCTTCTACTGACTCGGCCCACGCGAAAAAGGCAGCGATGAGCTCTGCTTCGCTTTTCTTCGTCGCATCCCGCGCATCTTCCTCTGAGAAGCCGTTTATCGCGCTTGCTTCCACCTCTATCTTTGCTCCGTCCCACACCCGGCATTCGTCATAGAACTGATTCGAGGGGTTACTCAAATCAAGCGCCCCTATAGAGAGGATGGAGTGCTGGTCCGGATTCGTGCCCGAAGCTTCTACGTCGAGGACTATCATACCCTCCAGTTTACCGTATCCAGCGCTCTCGCAAACTACCCCTACCCTTCAGGGTACAATGAGCCTATGTGGTTATATTTTGCCATTGGAGCCGGCCTTCTCTTTACCTGCTCCACTCTTCTCAATCGGCGAATCCTTAAGACCGGGAGCGATCCGTGGGTTCTATCTTTCTACTTCAGCGCAATCGGAGCGGTTATTAGCCTTCCGTTCATGCTGTCCAATTTCAAAGCACCAGATACATGGTCGCTATGGCTCGTCATGCTTCTTACCGCATGTCTGGTTGTGTTCCATAATTTCCTCAATTACACAGCGCTGAAGCATATAAGCGCTTCCGTACATGGTACGTTTTATAAGCTCCGGCTTGTGTGGGTATTCCTCATCGGGATTTTCCTTGCGCTTGAATCGTGGCAGGCACTTACTGTGCTCGGTGTCGCACTGACGGTTGCTGCCGGAGTGCTTCTTGTATGGAAAAAGGGTGAGCGTTTTTCCATGACTGGCGTTGCATTCGTAATCGGTTCGAGCCTGGTGAATGCAATCGCCTTTACCCTCTTTAAATTTCTTTTCGGTTCTTTTAATGTCGAGACCCTTACGTTTCTCACGTTTTTTATCCCGGCAATCATAAATGCTCTGGTGATTCCTAAATTTCCCCAGCGAGTGAAAGAGTTTGGAAGCAAAAACTGGCTCGTGATAGTGACGGCCTGCTCCTTTGGTGCATTTGCAAACCTCGCCATCAATACAGCTATAAACCTCGGTCAAGTCACGAGCGTACTCGTTATTGTGGAAGTCTTCCTTATCTTAGTTTTGGCAGGTGAACATCTTTTTCTCAAGGAGCGCGCCGGGATGCTAAAAAAGACTGTAGCAGTGTTACTCGCCGTTATTGGTGCAATCTGCATTCTTATTCGCTAGTCGAGATGAAGGTGAGGTTCAGAATAAATTACTTGTTCAATACGGTATATTCCGCCAATTCTGCTGGCTTAAAGGTTTCGTAATATTCCAAATCGTTTTTTCTCCAGACTCCGTCCCATAGCTCGTCAGTAGGATTACCATATTCTTCCCGATCTCTCTTTTTGCCGCGTGCAATTGCCTCCTCTATTGGACAGTCGACCCATATCTTAACGGTAAAGTATTTCGCTAATTCCGGTCGAAAAAGACCCACGCCTTCGATGATAAGTATTCCGTTATTTTGGATCTCGCGAGTTTCAGAAATCATTTCGTCTTTTGCATTGAAGTGTTCGTACCGAATAGCCTTATCCTTACGGAGGAAAGGAATACAAATCTCCTTTTCGAGCCGGGCATAATCCATGATATTCCAAAGCGAATATGAAGTATCGAAGGCCCCTTTCTTTTGGAAAGAATCAACGCCGACGACGGGCGCGTTGAGCAATTCTCCAAGTTTTTTCGCTATAGATGACTTACCGGAGCCGCCAAAACCAGATACTCCAATTAGAGTTGGCTTTGAAAGCTGTTTTAACGTATCTACGAGACTAGTATCTATCTGCATCCGAAAAGACTATCACGAGCAGTAGTTTGAAATTCAAAAACTACAGACCTTTGCAGGTAGAGGACGGGCCGAAGCCTGCTGCTTCGGCCTCCTCCTTGGTATTGAAATAGATTTTGTTCTCTTCCTTTATGCGGTTTGCGGTACCGCAGGACGGAAGGTAGTACTTAGTGCCATTTTTCGATGCCACGTACTTCCCCGTTTCAGCGGTGGCTGTGCCCGTTTTCTCCTGCTTGGCGGGAGGCGTATAGGTCTTTGATACCGTGCCTGATTTCGGGCTTTTAGGGATGGGGGCGAGGGCAGCTGCGGCCGATATATCAGCCCCCGGGGCTACCTGCTGTATCTCCACCCCTCCCCTCTCCCGGGCCATATCCTGGCCCGTAAGTACACCGAGCCCGTAGCTTGCCGAGGACGCCAGAAGCACTACCAGGGCCGTTAAAAGGCCGTCCGGGAGCTTCCCGGGGCCTATCTTGCCCACCTCAGCCGTATGGGGTATAATCGCCATACCGAAAACATCATACCACTATGGCATCAACGAAAGCTGGAGGTTCAGCCAAAAACCTAAATGACTCAAACCCTAAATATCTCGGGGTAAAGCTCGGTGACGGCGCTGCCGCACGCGCAGGCATGGTTATCGTCCGCCAGCGCGGCACGAAGATTATGGCCGGCACGAATGTCCGCGTCGGAAAGGACCACACCCTTTATGCCGCGACCGGAGGCAAGGTATCATTCACCGAACGCCGCAAGACCGGCTTTGATGGCCGCACTACCCGCCGCAAGGTTGTAAGCGTTATCTAATAACGCAAGACAAAAGAAAAAGCCCCGCGAGAGCGGGGCTTTTCTTTTGTCTTTTCTTAAACGGGGTCCCCATTCCTATGGGGGAGCGAGCGGCCGATTGCGTACGTGAAGCTGTCTTCAGCTGAACAAAAGCAATCGGGCAAGCGAGCTTATTCTGCGACGATTTCGATGCTGAACTTGCCGAACTGCTCTCCTACCGCAACCGCTACTTCATGCTCGCCAAGTTCCTTGAACGGCTTTTCGATGCGGATAGCGTCTACCGGGAGGTTCGCCTTTTCAGCGATTTCAGCTGCGTCTACCGCGTCATAGAGATGACCCTTTTCGTTTGCCTTCTTTACGAAGGTTACCTTGCCTTCCGCGAGTGCCGCGAGGCGTTCCTCGACAATCTTCGCCGAGAGTGCGCGCTGCTCGTCCGCACGCTTTGCGTGGATCTCTGCATGCTTCATGGCTGCCGGAGTAGCTGGAACCGCGTGTCCGCGAGGAATAAGGAGGTTCAGGGCGTGTCCGTCCTTCACGTCTACGACGGTATGCGCGCGGCCCGTGCCCTTGATGTCTTTCGTAAGTATTACTTTCATAGTCCGCCTATCCTACCCTTTTTACCCCCTACAGGCAACCTACTTTCCGGTTACCAAGAATTGTATTGCGCGGGCTTTTTGCGGATCTTTTCCTGCCGCAAAGTCCTCCTGCGTGCGTTCTACCTTGATATCCGGAGTAAGCCCGCCGTCTGAGATGGAGCGGCCAGATGGGGTGAGCCAGCGCGCGACCGTCACTTTGAGGGAGCCGCCACCGATGTCCACAAGCTCTTGCACGGAGCCCTTTCCGAAGGAGCGGGTACCGATGAGGGTCGCGACCTTGTTGTCCTGGAGCGCGCCTGAAAGGATTTCGGAAGCGGATGCCGAACCCTGGTCGATGAGGATAGCGACCTGCGTGCCTTCCGGAATATGGGTGCCACCCTTGGTGCGATGCACGATATTTTCCTGATGGCCCTTGTAGTCCTCGGTCACGACCGTCGTGCCTTCCGGGAGGAAGTTTGAGGCGATGCGCACGGCCGCTTCAAGATAGCCGCCCGGATTGCCGCGAAGGTCGATGAGGAGCTTCTTTGAGCCTGAGGCGCGGAAGTCAGCGAGTGCCGCATTTACCTGGGACGCGGAGTTTGCGGTGAAGGTGTAGAGCGCGATGACGTATACGCCGCTTTCCTGGTCGATGCCGTTCGTGATGTTCGGGACGTTTATCACGTCGCGCACGACCGTGATTTCGGAGACCTCTCCGGCGCGGAATATGCGGAACTTCACCGGCGTGCCCTTTTCCCCGCGTATGAGCTTTACCGCTTCGTCCGTCGACATGCCTTCCGTCGACTTCTCATCAATCGAGATAATCTGGTCTCCTGGACGGATGCCCGCCTTTTCCGCAGGCGTGTCTTTCAAAGGCGCAATGACCGTAAGCACCCCTTCCTTGTTTACGCCGATTTCCATACCCACTCCCGTGAAGTTGCCAGCAATGTCTTCCGCGAAAATCTTCGCCTGTTCCGGCGGCATAAACACCGTGTACGGATCGCCAAACGCCTTCGTCATTCCCTGGATGGCGCCCCAGATTTTTTCTTCGGACTTAGGCGCGGACGTAGTGCCGTGCGTTTGCACGAAACGCTGATTTAGCGTATTCCATGCCTTCCAAAAATCACCGAGGTCGGCGGTGGCATCGGGAGTGGCATCGAGCCCGTCGGAAAGAAACGGCGCGCGCGCAAGCAAATCCTTTCCATCGGCGCCCACCAAAAATCCGCTGCCGAACGAGAGCACTGCAACGAGCGCGAAAAGCACCGCAAGGCGCGCAAGTCCCATAAATTTTTTCCGCTCTTCAGGAGCGGCTTCGGCGTCAAAATCCTCCATTACCCGAAATTCTAGCATGCACCGCTCAATACCTTCGTGTGGAATACGTGCAGAACTACGCGCATTCGCACGGTATACTTCAAGCAAATGATAACCAGGCATGAACGCGCAGGCGTCATATGGGTCGACCTCGAGTCGCCTACCCGCGAAGAGCTTCGCTCGGTCGTTGAGGAATTTTCCATAGACTCCCAAGTAGAGGAGGAAATCATCGCGCCCACCCCGTATCCGCTCTTCGTCGCCTCCCCTGAATACGCCTATCTCATCCTCCACTTCCCTACGGCGGAAATTTCCGGCGGCGCGCGCAATCAGGAGATAGATATCATTGTTGGAAAGAACTTCCTCGTGACGGCACGCTATGAGGTCGTCGGTACCATTCTCTCTCTGCACAAGGCGTTCGAGGCTGAAGAACTTCTCGGTATCCCGAACGATGGTGGAGCGCCCGTGCTCCTCGAGCGCCTCTTGCGTCGCCTCTACAGCTCAATGGGCGAAGAGACCGAACGCGTCGCCCGCTCCTTGGAGCGCATCGAGCAGGACATCTTCTCCGGCAAAGAACGTAAGACCGTGCGGGCCATTTCGGAAGCCGGCCGCATCCTGCTTCGTTTTGAGACCACACTTACCCGCCACACCGAAGCCTTGACCGCATTTCTCGAAGAGCTTCAGACCACTGCATTCTTTGGAAAGAAGTTTGCGAAGCAGGCATCGCGCATCGAGGCAGAGCGCTCGCACGCCGCATCCCTCGTGATGTCGTTTCGCGCCGTCGCACGCGAGCTTCGTACCACGAACGACTCACTCCTTTCCTCTTCTCAGAACGAAGTTATGAAGGTCTTCACCTTTATGAGCGTCGCCTTTCTCCCGCTCACCCTTATCGCCGCGCTCTTCGGCATGCACGCAAAGCATGCACCGATACTCGGCCACGAACACGACTTCTGGATAATCATCCTTTTCATGCTGGCTATTGAGATGCTCCTCATCCTCTATATGCGTTTGAAAAAATGGATTTGAGTGAAATGGTAAAGTAAGCCCTATGTGGCCCTTCGGTAATAGCAAAAAGCGCATCCCACTCCCCTCCTTTACGAACACCCTCACGGGTACGAAGGAACTTTTCGTACCGCGAAAGCTCGGCAAGGCGACCCTTTACTCCTGCGGACCGACCGTCTACGGCCCCGTGCAAATCGGAAACCTCCGCTCGTTTGTACTTGCAGACCTCGCCGCCCGAACCCTCCACCTTGCCGGATACAAGGTGAAGCGCGTGATGAACATTACGGACGTCGGGCATATGGTGGGCGACGTCGACGAAGGCGAAGACAAGATGGCTGTGGGCGCTAAGCGCGAGCAGACGACGCCTGAAGCTATCGCGGAGCGCTATGCGACACTCTTCCTTGAAGACATCCAAAAGCTTGGCATCGATACCTCGCTCCTTACGTTCCCGAAAGCGACGACCTATATAAAGGAAGACGTCGAGATGATTCGGAAGCTCGAGCGCAAAGGATTCACCTACCGTACTTCGGAAGGCATTTATTTCGATACCAAGAAGTTCCCGTCCTATGGAAAGCTCGGCAATATGGACAAGGCCACACTTCGCGCAGGCGCCCGCGTCGATATGGGCGAGAAGCGTTCGCCCTCGGACTTCGTGCTCTGGCGAAACGCCAAGGAAAACGATTTGCAGAAGTGGGAGTCGCCGTGGGGCCCGGGAAATCCTGGCTGGAGCATCGAGTGTTCCGTCATGAGCTCGGCGCTCTTGGGTGAACAGATAGACATGCACACGGGCGGCGAAGATCTCGCATCAATCCACCACAACAATGAAATCGCGCAGTCGGAAGCGGCATCAGGCAAGCATCCGTTCGTACGCTACTGGCTCCACGGCGCATTCCTTACGATAGGCGGCGAGAAGCTTTCGAAGTCCGCCGGCAACTCCTTCACGCTCGCCGACATCATTGAACGCGGCATCCATCCGCTCGCGCTCCGCTATCTTTTCCTCGGGGCGCACTACCGCTCTCCCCTCTCCTTCTCATGGGAAGCGCTACAGGGCGCCGAAGACGCCCTGAAGCGCTTATGGAAAATCGCCCGTACGGTGAAAAAAGAATCAGGAGAAAAAGAAGCGAATACCGTGTCGCACCTCGCACTGAAGTCGGCGCTCTTCGACGACATCGGCACCCCGCAGGCGCTTGCGCTGCTGTGGAGCACGCTTCAGGACAGCACGCTTGATGCGCGCGAGAAGTGGGCTTGGCTCGTGATGGCGGACTCAGTCTTTGGTCTCTCCCTCACCCACCCTCCGGAGGAGTTTAATCCTCTCCTTATCTTCGATTTGCCAGAAGATGTACAAACCATTGCACAAAACCGCGAAGAAGCTCGTAAAAACAAGGATTTTGGCAAATCGGACGAGCTCCGTATCCACCTCAAGGAACGGGGATATCTTGTGGAAGACGGGCCTTCCGGCGCTACATACACAAAGATTTAATGATAGTAGAATAGGCCTACCATGGCCGACGGAAGAATCCCTCCCCAGTCCCTTGAGTCCGAACGCGGACTTTTGGGCGCGCTCCTTTTGAAACCGGACGTCATACACGACGTGGGCGACACGGTGCGCGGCGAATCTTTCTACGCGGAAAAGCACAAAATCATCTATGAGACGATGCGCGAATTGTCCGACAAGGGCGAGCCTATCGATATTCTCTCCCTTTCAGAACGCTTGCAGGGACTCGGGCACTTGGAGCGCATCGGCGGCCGCGCGTACCTCGCGGAGCTTACGAACTCCGCGCCATCGGCCGGAAACTATGCGCACTATGCGGACCTCGTTTCAAGGAAGCACCTGATGCGCGCCTTGATTGACGCGTCGCACGCGATTGAGGAATCCGCATACGATGAGGCGCGCGACACTATCGAAGTCCTCGACGCTGCGGAGAAAGCCGTGATGTCGATAAGCGACGGCACCGGCTCGCACAAATTCACCGCGATTGGCGATATGGTGGACGATACCTTCGAGCGCATCGATGCGCTCTCAAAGCGCGAAGACGGCATACGCGGCGTCCCTACCGGCTACACCGCGCTTGATAATATGCTCTCCGGCCTCCACAAGTCCGACCTCGTCATCCTTGCCGCGCGCCCGTCAGTCGGTAAGACCTCGCTCGCGCTTGATATCGCGCGAAACGCGGCCGTAAACCACGGCGTGCCGGTAGGCATCTTCTCCCTTGAAATGAGCTCCGAACAGCTCGTCGACCGTATGCTAGCGGCAGAATCGCGCGTGGACTCCTGGAAAATCCGCACGGGCGCCGTGAAAGACCAGGACGACTTCGCGGAAATCCGTAACGCGCTCGAGCGCCTCTCGAAAGCACCTATCTATATTGATGACAAGCCGGGCAACAACATCCTCGCCATGCGCTCGGTCGCCCGCCGCCTGAAGCGCGAGCACGGCATCGGCCTTATCGTCGTGGACTATCTCCAGCTCATGAACCCCACGAATACGAAGGCGTCCGACTCCATGGTGCAGCAGGTCACCGAAATCTCCCGCTCCCTGAAGGGTCTTGCCCGTGAGCTCCAAGTGCCGGTGCTTGCGCTCTCCCAGCTCTCCCGCGCAGTGGAGCAGCGCGGCGGCAAGCCTCGCCTCTCAGACCTCCGCGACTCCGGTTCTATCGAGCAGGACGCGGACGTGGTGATGTTCATCCACCGCGAAGACCGCACGAATCCGGACAGCGATCGCCAGAACATCGCGGAAATTTTGATTGAAAAGCATCGTAACGGCCCGACCGGAAAAGTGGACCTCTACTTCGATGATAAGCGAACCTCCTTCCAGTCGCTCGATACTAAGGGGTATGGTGACCTCGCAAACGAGTTCTAACTATGGCTGACCGTTTAGAAGACTTGGCGCGCGCATTCGAACGCTTCCCTGGCATAGGCCCGCGTCAGGCGCGCCGCTTCGTATACCATCTGCTTGGCGCCACTCCTTCTGACCGCTCGCGCATGGCGGATTTGATTACGAACCTCGCAAGCGATGTGCGCCAGTGCACCGAATGTATGCGCTTTGCTAACGGCGGCGGACTCGTATGCTCGTATTGTGCAGACACTGCGCGCGACGACTCGCAGCTCTTAGTCGTGGAGAAAGACCAGGACCTGCTTGCGCTTGAACGCGCCGGTACCTACCGCGGTCGCTACTTCGTACTCGGCGGTGTGCTCACCCTCTCAGGTAAGGGCGTGATACGCGAAAAGGAGTTATTGCGTGCGACGGAAAAACGCCTTGCGAAGGGACTCACTGAAATTATCCTCGCGCTCTCGGCGACAAGCGAAGGCGAGAATACTGTGGACCACCTCCGCCTCATCCTCACTCCGTACCGCGACAAGGTGAAGCTCACCGAGCTTGGGCGTGGGCTTGCGACCGGTTCAGAGCTTGAGTACTCCGACGCCGAAACTCTCTCGGGCGCACTCCAGAACCGAAAGGAGACGTAAAGAAAAACCCCGCGGAGGCGGGGTTTTTCTTTATGCTACTGCGTCAATCTTTACCTTCACGTACGGCTGCTTGTGGCCGCGGCGCTTCAAGTAGCGGCTCTTCGCCTTGTATTTGACCACCTCGATTTTCTTGTGGCGGCCCACCATAGCTACTGTGCCTTTTACGACTGCGCCTTTTACGGAAGGAGTACCAACGTTTACCGTCGTACCATCATCAGTCATAAGCACCTCGGAGAAAGTCACAGAATCGCCCTTTTTAAGGTCTCCCGGGAGCTTCTCAATAGTCACAACATCGCCCTTGGCGACGACGTACTGCTTTCCGCCCGTCTTTATTACCGCTAGTTCCATAGTCATCGAAGAGTACCGTAAAAGCCTTATAAAGGCAATATAAAGGCATATAAACAGCAAAGGGACAGGGTTATTAAGCCTGTCCCAGTGCCGAGACTCGGATCACCTCCTTTCTAGTGGCTGGAAAAGAGAGGCGAACCGCCTCGGCGAAGGTATGCGGCAACCCGCTACCTCGGCTGTACGTATTATACATACTAGTATCAAAGTGTCAACCCTCTTTAGTCCTCTTGCGATGAACCTGGTTTGTCGAGCGCCATAGGCTCTATCCCGAGCTTTTCCCCCGTAATCCGGTAGACATCCTTATCTATCTTCCCGAGCTCCTTGTACCCGCTTGTATAGTGGCTTACAGCTGTACCGAGAGCCGTTCCGAGCTTCTTGTAGTACTCCTCATAGGAGCCTATATGCTTGCCGAGCTCCCCTACCCGCTTCTGGATTTCCACGGCTTTCTCCTCGATTTGGAGCGCTTTGAGGCCCTGCATCACGGTCTGGAGGTAGGCCAGGAAGGATGTCGGCGAGACGATGATGACTTTATACTTGGAGGCCGCCCTCTGGATAAGGTTTTCCTCTTCGCCTGCTCCTACTTGGTTTACGAGAAGGTCGTAGTAGATGCCCTCGGACGGAATGAACATGAATGCGAAGTCCATGGTGTCTTCCTCGGGACGGATGTACTTCGCCGTTTCCGTAATGCGCATCTTGAGGTCGTTTACGAATGCTTTTTCCAAAGCCGGCTTCTCACTCTCAGGCGCTTGTATGAGGCGGTTGTAGTTTTCCAGAGAGAACTTGGAGTCTACCGGCACCACTTTCTTGTCGATGAATACGACCGCATCCACGATTTCGCCGTTTTTGAACGGATACTGGATTTGGTAGAGGTTCGGCGGAAGCACGTTCTTCAATACCGTCTCGAGGTAGTACTCGCCCAAGACGCCGCGCTGCTTCGGATTTTTCAAAATATCCTGAAGGCCCTGGAGCTGCTTTGCGTACTCGCCCGTCTGGCGGCCGATTTCCTTCACGCTCGTAAGCTCTTCCGTGATTTCCTTGATGAGCTTCGCTGAGTCACTCACTTGGCTCCTCATGGTCTCGTGCACCTGCTTTGCGGATTCCATCATGCGGGTATCCAAGGAGCGCTCGAGGTTTTCCATCTGCTTCTGAAGGAGCATCAATCCGCCGGTATCGGCCTCTACCGGCTTTTCACTCCGCTTCAGTATGAAATAGAGGCCGATGCCCTGTACGAGCACGAGTCCGAGAACGATGAGTGCGACGGTGAAGATATCCATTTGCCCTTAGTATACCGTGTTTGTATTTTGCCTATCCCCCGCACTACGCCACCTTTCAGTCAGACCGAAGAAAAGTATTCAGATGCAAGGCACAGACGAGAAGCGGAACGAGCCGTATATGGAAATACGGTGAGTGAGCATCGGAGTCTGTAACGACGCAGATGGATGCTTTTATACGGTCTGCTTTCGGCGCGCGGGGCCGATGAAAAATATTTCCTTTGCCACTTCAATAAGCGCCAAGTTCAAGATGCCGGCGAACACGATGATGGAGAGTTCGGAAAGCGTAAGCGGAACTGTATGCACGATGTCCTGGAGGAACGGCACGAAAAGCGCAGCAAGCAAAAGACAGAACGAAAGCGCAAAAGAACCGAGGAGCCACGGATTCGAGTTGAACGGCATATTCCAGAGCCTCGTACCGAACGACTTCAGCGCAATAGCACCTGCAAACGAGCTTGCCGAGAGCGCGCCGAACATAATGGTGCGCATATGGTCGTCCGGCGTACCGGAGAGCACGAGGAAGAAGTGGAGGCCGACGAGCATAATGCCGGTCAGTATGCCCACCGACATAATGAGCTTTATCAAATCCTTGGAGAGCACCTGCGCAACGTCCGGATGCTTCGGCGAGCGCTTCATCGCGGACGGATAAAGGGGCTCGAAGGCAAGCGCGACGTTCAGCGGACCGCCCTCAATCAGGTTCGCCCACATTATTTGCGTAGGCAAAAGCGGAATCGGAAGACCGGTGATGAGTGCCGCAATGATGATGAATATCTCGCTGAAGTTAGTGGAAAGAAGGTACGCAAGTATTTTCTTCACGTTGTCGCGAAGCCGGCGCCCTTCCTTGATGGCATAGGTGACGACCGAGAAGCTGTCGTTCAGGAGTACGAGATCGGACGCCTCCTTCGCGACGTCCGTGCCGCTCCCGAGTGCCACTCCTATCGCCGCCGCCTCTAAGGCCGGCGCGTCATTCACGCCGTCTCCGGTCATGGCGACCACTTCCCCAGAAGCGGTCAGCACGCGAGCGATGCGAAGCTTCTCTGACGGCGTCACGCGCGCAAAGACGTTATGGAGGCGTAAAAGGCGCAGGAGCTCATCGTCGGTCGTGTCCGCGAGCTCCGCTCCCGTGTATGCGCGCGCCGTGTGGCCTGCAATGCCTACCTCGCGCGCAAACCAAAGCGCGGTCTCCGGATTGTCTCCGGTGAGCATAATGACGCGCGCGCCCGCCTCCTGCATCTCATGGACGGATGCGCGCGCGTCGCTCCGGATAACGTCGGAGAACACCATAAAGCCGAGGAGCTCGAGCCTGCGCAGCATATCCGGAAGAGCTTCTTCGGAGGGGAACGCTTTCAGGTCCGCGTCCACCTTCGCGACCGCGATGACGCGCTTTCCTTCGCGCGCCGCGCGTTTCAGGGCATGGTCGAAGAATTCATGGTCTTCCTTGGTAAACGGCGCGGCACCCCCGCGCGCACCCATAGCAGTCACTGCATGCTCGAGGAACAGTTCCGGCGCGCCGGTGAGATATGCGATATGTTTCCCATCGTCCTTCACGAGCATCCCGCCGAACCTGCGTGCAGAGGAGAAGCTGAGCTCGTCAGCGCGCGGAGACTCCGTACGTAGCACCCGCTCGGAAAATCCGGCTTCAAGACCCGCAAGCAGTATCGCCTGCTCTATGGGGCGGCCGCGCGCCACGATTTCCTCTCCCTTCACCTCAGTGGTGTCGACTTCTTCCGTATATCCGTCTGAGGCAAGCACGGCGGCGCGCAGCATGGCGCGCGCATTCGTGCCGTCCGCGTCTTCAGTCGTACCGGAGAGCGTGATGAAGCCGACAGCCTTCATACGACCCTCGGTTAAAGTCCCCGTCTTGTCGGTGAGAATAATGCTCGTAGCGCCGAGCGTCTCGGCCGCCAAAAGATTCCGCACCAGCCCGCCCTGTTTCAAGATGCGCTCCATCCCAAGCGCGAGCACCACGGTGACCGCGGCCGGAAGGCCTTCCGGGATTGCGGCAACCGCAACTGAGATAGCGATGAGGAACGTCTCCCCCACCGTCATGCCGCGAAGAAGCGAGAGCGCGCCGATGACCGCGATGATGCAGGCGACGGAAATGAGGAGCATGCGGGCGATGTTCTGTATGTCGCGCTGGAGCGGAGTGACGGTGCGCGTGCCCTTGGCGAGCTCCTTCGCAATTTTCCCGAGCTCCGTATCCTCCGCAGTCGCTACCACCACCCCGAGCCCGGTGCCGGAAACGGTAAGCGTGCCCGCGTACGCCATGGAGTAGCGCTCCACGAGAGGTGCGTCCATCTGGCTTGGCTCTGTCTTCTTCTCGACGGGAATCCATTCTCCCGAAAGCGACGCTTCGTTCACCGTGAGCCCGTGCACGGCAATGAGGCGAATATCTGCCGGCACGCGTACGCCGGTCGTAAGCGCAATCACATCACCCGGCACCACTTCCTCGGACGGAATTTCCTGACGAAGCCCTTCGCGTATCACGACCGCACGCGATGCCTCTTCTTTCGAGAGTGCGGCGAATGCGCCGTTCGCCTTCCCTTCCTGGAAAATGCCTATCGCGACATTTACGAGAAGCGCCAAGGCGATGATGAGCGCATCGCTGTAGTGCGAGATGAAGAGAGTCGCGAGCGCCGCCGCGAGAAGCACGAGCGCAATGGGGCTTTCAAGCTGCCGCAGAAGGCGGCGGAAAAACGAATCCGGTTTTGCGCCTTTGAGCTTATTCTTCCCGTCGGACAAGCGAAGCTCGACCTCGCGCAAAGAGAGGCCTTTCTCGGCAGTTATATGGAACG
Source organism: uncultured Candidatus Saccharibacteria bacterium (assembly GCA_964535425.1). Lineage (GTDB taxonomy): Bacteria > Patescibacteriota > Minisyncoccia > Phycocordibacterales > Phycocordibacteraceae > C7867-001. The sequence continues at coordinate 61,684 of CAZHSZ010000001.1, forward strand.
CATCAAGCGTCTCGTGCGCGGTGAGCGCATGCCACGGGCGCAAATCCATAGGTCTTAGTATAGCAACGGGTTGTGATATTCTGGTGGGTATATGTCCATACACGAATCAATAAAGGCGGGAATCAAGGACGCGATGAAGGCGCGCGACGAGGTAACGCTTCGTACGCTCCGCTCGCTCGTGACCGCGATGACAAACGAAGTGGTCGCCAAGAAGCGAAAGCCCGACGAATTCCTCACGGACGAAGAGGCGCTCACCGTACTGAAGCGTGCATCCAATCAGCGCAAGGATTCCATCGAGCAGTTTGAAAACGCAGGGCGCAACGAGCTTGCCGACCCGGAGAAGGCCGAGCTCGCCGTCATCGAGTCCTTCCTCCCGGCGCAACTCTCGCGCGAAGAGATAGAAAAAGTGGTGAAGGAAAAGAAGGCACAGATGCCGGACGCGAATGTAGGGATGCTTACCGGAGCGATTATGAAGGAACTGAAGGGCCAGGCCGACGGAGCGGTCGTAAAAGAGGTCATCGAGAGCCTCGCGTAAGAAGCCCCTTACCCTTTCCTACGCCGCTTCGGAAAGCGTGTCAGCGCGCGTAGCTTCCACAGTGCCGCCGCGCATACGGAGCGTCAAGGAAAGCGTCTTGTCGCGGGTAGCGCGCCGGTCGCGCAGAAGCGAGTACGCGTATACCTGTATTCTCTTATTCTCAAAGATGCGCTCAATGGCTTGCGCGAATTCTCCTGAAAACGATTCAGGCGTGCTGAGGCGAATGGAAAGCGCGGGAACATTCCCCGGATAGAGGGATATTTCCACCGGAATGTCCTCCTCGGGAGCGCCCGTAAATTTGAATTTGCGGAGCTCGTACGCAAAGAGTGCGGACACGAGGTCTTCCGTATAGCGCACATGACCCGCGGGCCGCTCCCTCTTCAGAAGCTCGGCATTAAACGGTACGACGATGCCGGGCGCCGCTTCAAGGTCGCGGGAGCCGAGCACCGGCACCATTGGCGGCGCTTCCCCGCGCGCGGCGAGCGGCACGTAGCCTTTGGGCGCTACAAATTTACGCTCATCAAGCACGGCAGCGGCGGCGGCGGCCGCGCGTGGCGCGTTCACCCCAATCGCAACCACGTTCTCGCCGATGCGCTCGAGCACGTCGCGCGTTCCCCGCGGAAGGAGTTCTATCTCTTCCTGGCTTACGCCGAGCGGGTCCGCGACGCCGACGAACTGTATGTGCGGCGCGGACCGGAGGCGCGACGCGACCGGCACTTCCGGGTTATTCGGGAGATAGACTCTTTCCACGGCGTCTGTAAGATCGCCACCCTCAAGGTAAGACGCGAGCTCGGCGGTCGAGCGCTTGAAGCCGGTACAGGCGATGTATGCATCGGCAGTTATAGGTGCTCCGTTTGAACGTCGTATCGGTCTTTTATCACCGCCATAGAAGATGAGTGGTTTTCCCGGTTCTCCCGCAAGAGCCCCTCCAGTGAACCCTATATCGTCGACGCGCGCCTGCACAAACTCCACGACATCCTTGCGGTTCTGGCGCGCGAGCACGTTCAGAAGCTTCTGGTAACGGGGACGCAGCTTGTCCGTAATCTGCGTTTCAGAGATCAGGTAGATCTTCTGCACGTTCGAAACCACATCGGCTCCTTCCTCAAACTGCCGGGCGAGGAACTCGATCATGGTGCGCGCCGAATCCTTTGACCCGCCGATGACTATGGTTTTCGGAGGGCGAAGCGGTTCGCGACGGCGGTCAGCCATCTTCTCAAAGGCCTCAAGGCTCGTCGAAATCAAGGGGAACGCGTTCGGGTCCTGCCGCTCAAGCACGTCTTTTGCGAGGCCGTCCGGCCGTATCGGGAAGCCGTAGTCAGGCGTGCCGAGCCCGGTCGCGTATATTATCCGGTCGGTGAATATCTGCTTTTGCTCTGCCGTCCCGTCCGGGAACGAGCGCTCAAGCGTAACGATAGAGAGCCCGCGGCGGCGCGTCGTGTTCGGCTCGATAGAGACGACTCTCGTTTCAAGGGAAAGATTGCGGAACAGGGTCGCGCCGAGCGTTCCGGCGAGCACCGCCTCGTCCTCATTCGTGATGTAGTCCTTGTTTGAAAACGCTTCCGGGGCGATAAGGTGTCCGGACGGCTTATTGATGCTGCCGCCGCGAAGCGGGTCTCCGTCGTTTCGCTCCCCGGGAGATACGCTGTTTGGAGTGTACGCGCGCGCTGATATGTTGAGATTAGGATCGTAATCCGGAAGCTTATCCGGACCAATCATAGTCCGGCTGTTCATATCCCACGCCGGCCCGTGCGGCGCTGCGAATATGCCGCCCACCCGCGGCGCCGCATCGACGACGAGCGTTTCCGCCGCAAGCGCAGGGTCTATGCGCGCTGTCTGGCCGAAATACGCAATGCCGTTTACTCCGGCGCCAATTTGAAGCGCCGGGATATAGTCTTTGCTTTTTATCCGCTCCCAGGTTGAGTTTGAGAGCGATTCCAGATGGTTCTCCACGAAGTCGTCCGTCTCGCCGAACGCTTCCGAAAGTAGCGCCGCGGCGTACGGATTGGTGCGCGAAAGCTTCTCGACCGACCGGTAGTAATCCTCCTCGAGCGGCGTCAAATTACCCTCGTCACGCTTAGCGTCCAGCGTATATCTATCGCGCACAAGTGTCCCGTCCTCGTTCTTCCCTACCACGTACCGGCGGAGCCGGCCGCGCAATTCTTCGGACCCTTCAAGCGAACGGAACAGCACGTAGAGACTTTTAAAGAAATTTTCTTTTATATATTCATACCCGAGCTCGTTCTCGCCGAGGTCGAACCCGACGCGTTCCCGTATCTCTTCGGCAGTGTCCGAAGGTCGTTCCGGGCGGGGCCTGAAAGCGCTTTCTTTTCCCATGTCCGAAAGTATAACAAAGGAAGGCGCCGCCACCGGTATCGCAAAAGCGTTAGTCGATGAGTATCTCTACGAGTATTTACTTATTGTATTTTTAGTGTAATAATATATCCGTTAGGCCATTACGGAGGTAATTTAGATGGCGCGTACAGGTAAGAAAATTCCTGCAAAAGGAAAAGTAAGCGGCAGAATTTCTGCCGCGCCTGGCTGGGAAGCCCTCCTCAAACCCCTTCCCAGGAACTCAACGTCAGAAGTCCGCGCAAGCTTCGCGGATGCGCTCGATCTTTCGAGGACTGGAAAACGCCGCGTCTTCGCCCGTTACGGGAAGGACGTTGCCGCGCTCGTGCCGATGAAAGACGCGGCACTGCTCCAGCTTCTCGATGCTCGGAAGCATCGGAAACTTCGCGCCACGCTTTTGGCGGAACTAGAGAAGATGTGACCGAAAGGTCGCGTCGCAGCGGGTCCGGATGGAAGTTCCATCCGGCCCGTTTTTTTGAGTGGTAGAATACGCCCATGAAAACGTATACGGGCGGATGCCACTGCGGAGCGTTCCGCTATGAGGCCCAGGTGAATTTGGATAGTGCCATGTCCTGCAATTGCTCGCACTGCGGCAAGAAAGGATTCCTCCTGAAGTTCGTTCCTGCGGAATTCTTTAAGCTCGTGAAGGGCGACGAGTCCAAGCTCACCGAGTACCAGTTCAACAAAAAGCATATCCGCCACCTCTTCTGCCCTACCTGCGGAGTGCAAAGCTACGGGCGCGGCAAGGGCGTAAACGGCGCCGAGATGATAGCGCTGAACGTCCGCTGTCTCGATGACGTAGATGCGGACTCCCTACCCATAACGAAGTTCGACGGGAAGGCGCTATAGTGTCGTAGTTTTTTATACACAAACGGAAAGTAAGCGTTGAGGACGGGTGTACGATGGAAGAGCCGTCAGGTGACGGCTAGTGCGCTAAAAGAGGAGAACCCTCATGCACGATGGACCAGTACGGGAACCGCGCCCGCTTCGTCTTGCGCCCAAAAACGCAACCGATACCCCAGCCGCTCCCCCACCACCGGGAACGGTAACGGGTTCGGTCGGTTCAGCCATTAAAGCTGAGCGCAGGATCCACGCGGGCGGAAGGCCCGACGTCTACCGGCCCCGGGACTGACTTCGGGGAGGTACGGATACTGGACCGGGGCGGCTCTTGAGCCGCCCCGTTTTTTATTCTTCCACCGACTTTATTGCTTTTTTACATCGACTGCCTGATACGCGACTTCCGCTATCTGCTTGATGACGTCGCCGAGTTCATACGGATTATCCCCCTCAGTCATAACGCAGAGCAGGTATGGGGATACTGCATGGTACACGATGCCGCAGTCGGATAGTTCGATGTCCTGGCCCCCACTCTCCTCGTCTTTAATGCGCAGCCCGAACTTGTTCGCGACCGTAACATCTTTGGGAGTTCCCGCACGGATAGCGAGGTCATATTCGCTCTCGGAGAGGATTTTGAGCGCTTCATTCGAGCGCTCTCGTCCAAGGAAGGTGCCGTTATAAAGAACGCGGAAGAAGAGGCTGTACTGTTTCGCGGAAATCTCATAGACATCCTTCGTGCCGCTGTACGGGTCTACTATGCCGAGTGCCCGGTACGTTTCGAGAAGCGCATCCTTGTCGACGGTATTTTCAAGTATCGTTTTCGCGCCGTTGTCCGACTGGATGATCATCCCGCGAATGAGGTCGCGCACGCTATAGCTCCGGCCTTCAACCAGAAGCGGCACTTTCACAAGCGAGTTGCCGGGACCGTCAGACGCATAGGTATAGCGAGTGTCGAGTATTGAAGGCGCGGTCCGCGACTGCCGGAAATACGCCATCATGATAGGTACTTTGAGAAGGCTTGCGGGCGCGTGGGTTTCGAGCTCTCGCACGCCCGTCCATTCGCCCGAGTCGAGGTCGCGGAAATAGACCGAGGCGTTCGCCACGTGTCCCGCCGCCCTCTCTTTATCCAGAATGCCCTCGATGCTGCCCTTCAATGATATGAGCTCGCTCGTTTCAGTATCCTCATTCACCTGACATATGAGGAGCGGGCGGATGAATTGGTAGCGTTCGTCGTATTCGCGTACCGATACGTCGTCCACGTCTTTACTTATGAACGAGTGCGTGAAAAACCCGAGCGAGAAGACCGCTACCAAAACCACCGCTCCGCCCGCGTAACGCGCAGTCTTCCTTGTGGTAAGAAACGCCGGAAGCTTCATACCCATATAGGTTGATTCTAGCAAATATAAACCTACTACGGGGAAGTGTCCTGCGAAGACGCAGGCACGCATCGCCTACAAGTTTTGGCTCGTCGTCACTCGCCAAACTCGCAGGCCCCGCTCGCGGTTTTTTCTGCTGAAAAAACATCGCTCCGCGCTTCGATTCTCCGACACAGCGTTTCCCAAACGCTGCTTAGGGTCACAACGCACGATGCCGCCTTTCGGCGGCATACGTGTCGTTGTGACCCTACGGGGAATCGAACCCCGATTTAAAGCTTGAGAAGCTTCCGTCCTAACCGTTAGACGATAGGGCCCTGAATACGTCGGATTATAACCAAAAATCCGAAAAACAAAAGGCGCGCATGGTTTTCTACCATGCGCGCCCCAATTGGTTTTAGCTAGAGAATGAGGGGGTCAGCCGGTGCGTTTTGCGCCGACGGTTTCAGCGAGCGCGACGCGCTTTGGGACGGCCGCCTGCGCGTCGGTGAGCGTTTCGATACGGCAACGGTCTAGGGTGGGCCCTTGACTGCTTCCGTACCGCAACGCTTGCAGTCCGAGCGTTACTTTGGCTCCGCGCCTCACTCCGATGCGGAACGTCACCGTCGCCCTGGTGACCGATACGAGCCGGACGCGGGTCTTTCCGTAGAACACTGCCGGATCCCTGTCTCCATTCACATAGATAGGCATTCGTAACCGAGCCTTTTGTTCGTCTGACGCTTGATTGCGCCATGACCGCATTATTATACTGAAATTCCTAGTTTTTTCAATTTACCTAAAATCAACGGGCGCGTCATTGCAAAGCAATGGCGCGCCCGTATCCCGCTACCAAGCGGCCGCGTACCGGGTGTTACCGGCGGCGAATGCTTGAGGGGACTTCAATCTCGGAGAGATCGAACGTCAGGGGCATGTCGTGGACGCCGGAACGGACGACGAGGGTCGCGCACTTCGCGCCGCGGACTTCGGTGAACCCTTGGAACTTGCCTTTGCGGCCGTCCCGAAGTGAAACCAATGTCTGTGGCGTGAGGCTCGCGAACCAGCGTTGCGTCGGATTCGGCATTTCACGAACGTATGCAGTCGTAGTCATTAGCTACCCCTAGTGAAATCGCCTTCGTGGTGAAGGCGAAGACGCCATCGTATCAAAATCCTAACGCTTTTTCCACTCGCGTTCCTGCCGCACCAAATGCGCCGCATCAGCGGCGTCCGCAAGAAGCGCCTCCACGACGCGCTCCACGCGAATGGACTGCGAACCCTTTATCAAAATGACGTCCCCCGCTTCAATCATTCCCGAAAGATACTCGGCCGCCGCATACGCGTCATCAAAATGGTGGGCACGATTCTTATTCTTATGGATGCTTAGCGCGGCCTCGGAAAGTTTTTTTGAGCGCGGACCCACCCCGATGACCAGGTCGGCATGCTTTGCCGCGAGCTTTCCGATGCGCTCGTGCTCTTCAGCCGAGTAGCGGCCAAGCTCGAGCATATCGCCCAAGACCGCGATGCGGCGTTTTGCGGGTACGAGAGAAAGCGAGCCGAGCGCCTCCTCGACCGCAGCGGGAGACGCGTTATAGGAGTCGTCTATCAGCACTGAGTTTTGTTTTCCTTTCAAGATGCGGGAACGGCCCGCAGGCGGCACATAGGACTCGAGCGCTTTGAGCGCATCCTTCGTGGTTAGCCCGAGCGAAAGCGCGCACGCTACCGCCGCGGCGGGCGCATAGAGCTGCGGGCGGCCGAGCGCGCCGCGTGTCTCGAGCGGATGCGTCGCCTTCCCTATCGTCAGGTTCGCCTGCATGCCAAGCGGAGCCGTGCCCGACAAAAGCACTTTTGCTTCGCTAAGCTGTACGTCCGCATCCTTTTCGAAGCCGTAGGTGGTCACCTGCGCAGAGAGACGGGACGCGAGATGCTTCGCGTACCGGTCGTCGGCGGAAATGATAAGCGGCGCGCCTTGAGGCAGCGCGTATGCGGGCGCGAACTCTTCCTCGCGCACCGCCGCAGCCGACGCGTACGCTTCCACATGCACCGGCACTTCAGGAAGCCTGGTCACCACTACCACGTCGGGCGTTGCGATATTGAGAATCCGTTTCAAGTCGCCCGGACTGTCGGCACCCACCTCAAGCACGAGGAGCTTCGGATAATGGTTCGGAAGGAATATGAGGGCAAGCGCTTCCCCTATGACGCGCACCCATGCGTAGGGATTCGTCCACGGATTCTTCGCACCTATGATGGTGAGCGGTACGCCGAATTCGCTGTTATAGCTCTTCTCGCTTTCGCGCAGATGGAACGAGGAACGCAGCGCGGCGGCGACCGCGTCTTTCGTGGAGGTCTTCCCTACGCTTCCGGTCACCATCACTATCTTCGGGCGGTATTTGAGGAGTATCCCCCGCGCAAGGAGCGCGAGCAGGAATGCGACGATGCTTTTAAGGAAGTGTTTCATTTAGGGAATGTCTCCGCGGTCAGGGGGAATAGTGTAGTAGTTGATGAGGAAATGCGTCAAATCGAAGAACGGGTGGGTCAGGGTCTCGGAGGCGTATTGTACTCCTCCCGGCTCTTTCGTATAGAGAAGGATGATGAACTTGGGCGCGTAGGCCGGGAAGTAGCCGAAAAAGGAGTGGAAGTACTTTCCCGGCGCGTACTTCCCGCCCGGGCCCGCGATTTGCGCCGTTCCGGTCTTTGCGGCAACGCTTATCTCCGGTATGGAGAGCGCGCCTTTGGCGAGCGACTTGTCGACGACGCTGACGAGCATCGTCGTCGTCTCCTCGACCGCCTTGCTGCTGAAGACGCGCTCGCTCTGTCCCCAGGAAAGCTCCTTCGTGATGCCGGACTCAAGCCTGATGGCACGCGCCAGGTGCGGAGTGACGATTTGCCCGCCGTTTGCGAGCGCTCCGAGCGCGCGAATCATCTCAACCGGAGTCTGCGCGATGCCTTGTCCGTAGGACGCCGTCGCGTATTCGATATCGCGTGGGCTATCGAGGATGTTGTCGATATTTCCGGGAATTTCGCTTGGGAGGTCGATGCCCGTTTCCGTTCCGAGCCCGAGCTCCTCGAGGTAGTGGCGGAATTTCTCATGGCCGAGCTTTCCCGCGATGTGAGCCGCACCCACGTTAAGCGACTGGGAGAGCACTTGCTGCATCGGCACGACTCCGCGCGCCTTGCCGTCGTAGTTTGAGAACGTCTTGCCGTTTAAAGTGACTGTGCCCGTGTCGTTATAGGTGGACTCCGGAGTGATGACGCCCGCATCAAGCCCCGATACCATCGTGAGCGCCTTTACGATGGAACCGAACTCATACCGGCGTTCGACGAGCGGATTCCCGAAATGGTTCGCGTCTTCTTCGCCGAAATTATTCGGATCGAACGTCGGGTAGGTGCCAAGCGCGATGATTTCGCCCGTTTTTGGATCCATGATGATGCCGCTCGTTTCCGTGCTTCCGTACTGCGCATTCACGTCAGCAAGCACCTGCATCAGTTTCTCCTCCACTACCGGCTCAATCGTCGTGATGACGTCGCCTGCCTGCGCGCTCCTTCCGTCGGCAACCGCCTCGTCGATGTTCGAGAACAGTTCCGCGAAGAAATTTCCGAAAAGCCCGTCCTTTCCCCGGTCAAGCGCGTCGTTATAGTAGCGCTCAAGGCCGAACCGGCCGGCAAGCGTATTGTCATTGTCGTAGGCGACAAACCCGATGGTCTGCGCCGCCTTTTCTCCCGCAGGATAGCTCCGCCATCGCTCGCGCTCCACGAGCACGCCGCCGATTTTCAGCTCCGCTATCGCCTTTCCCGCGTCTTCCGGCACATGGATTTTTATGACTTCGTACGGGTCGTCCGATTTCGCCGCCGCTTCGCGAAACTCCGCCTCATCAATCGGCGTAAGTGCATTAATCGCCGCATAGGCGGCATCCGCGTCCTTCAGGTGCTTCGGGTCAATCGCGAGGCGGAATCCGGTACCCAAGGTAGCCGCCGATAGGAGTGTTCCGTCCTTGCGCGTGAAGTAGATGCTTCCCCGGTCATAGATGGACTGGCTCGTGTTCGCGTACTGGCGCTCCGCCTTCAAGGAATACTCCTGCCCGTGCACGAGCTGGAGAAAATACAGCTGGATGATGATGACTGCCGCAAAAAAGAGGATGACACCCGAAAAAAGACGGAGCTTCAGTCGGAGTGCGCTTCGCATAGGCTAGCGTGTCGTCGAAGGGGCGAACGTGAAGGTCGGCTTGCCGTTTTCCGCTACGTATTCGACGCTGAGCGGCTCTCGGTACCCAGCGCTCAGCACATTCGTATCATTTAACTTGGCGATAGCGTCGTAGTACTCGGTCTCAAGTGAAGCGATGCGGGACTCCGTATCGCGCATCGACGCGGAGAGCTTCGTTTCAAGGGCCGCAAAGAAAATGGTCGCCATCACGAGCGCGATATACACCGCAAACAGCGTTGCGCAGGAAAGGCTCAGTACGGGGATAAGGCGGTTAGGCATAGGCGTAAGGTGAGGCGTGTACGTCGTTCACGCTCGAAGCGTCTTCGGAGCAGCGCTCGAAAATGCGGAGCTTCGCGCTTCGAGCGCGCGGATTGGCCGTTAGCTCTTCAGGGGAGGGCGCAATCGGCTTTTTGGTTACGAGCGTTCCCTTTCCCGCATGCGCGGCGTCCCGAAGCACGGTCTTCACGATGCGGTCTTCGATGCTGTGGAAGGTGATGAGCGCGACACGGCCGCCTGGCGTAAGGCGCGAGAGCACCGCATCAAGCCCCTCACGGAGCGCGCCGAGCTCGTCGTTCACCGCGATGCGGAGCGCCTGGAAGGTCTTCGTGGCCGGATGGATGCGGCGGTGCTGGTACCACGACGGGGTGGAGGCGAGGATGATCTCGACAAGGTCTCCGGTAGTGAGAATGCGCTTCGTTTTTCGCGCCTCCACGATACCGCGAGCGATCTGGCGCGCAAAACGCTCTTCGCCGAGCGTGAAGAACAAGTCGGCAAGCGCTTCTTCCGAGGCGGTATTCACCATATCGGCCGCCGTCTTCCCTGCTTCAGGGGTACCGTACGTCATAAGAAGCGGCTCCTCCGCGCGGAACGAGAATCCGCGTCCGCTTGAGAGATGGAAGGCGCTCCATCCGAGGTCGAAGAGCACTTTCGATACGGAAGAAATGGCGAGGCGGTCGAGTATGGCGTCTAGATTACGGAAATTGTCTTCGACAAGATGCACTGAGGCGCGCGCGCCTTTGGCAGCCGCTTCCCCGCGCTCTATCGCGCCGCGGTCGGCATCGATGCCCACCAGTACACCGTTCCCGTCGAGCGCCTCGATAAGCTTCGCAAAATGCCCTGCTCCGCCGATGGTCGCATCCACGACAACGTCTCCCGGGACGATGGCGAGACCGTCGATGGCTTCTTCAAGGAGTACGCTGTCGTGCTTGGTTTCCATAGGCGTTTATGCGGCGAGTTTTTCCGCGAACAGGTCGGCATCCCGCTCGATGGAGGCGGTGTAGGAAGCCCACGCGTCTTCATCCCACACTTCCACGCGGTCAGACACGCCCGCGATGACGCTTTTCACTTTCAAAGCCGCAAACGACTTCAAGTAGTCGGGGACAAGGATGCGTCCCGCGCTGTCGACTTCAGCTTCAGAGGCGCCCGCAAGCATGAGACGTGCGAGTCCGCGGCCTGCCGCGCCTCCGGTTGAGTGCTGCGCTATCTTCGCCGCCTCCTGCTTCCATGCGCTTTTCGGGTATATAAAGAGGCACTTGTCGAGCCCGCGCGTCACCACGACGGAAGCGCCGAGTTCCTTCCGGAACTTTGCCGGAAGCGAAATGCGATTTTTCGCGTCGAATGTGTGGCGGTACTCTCCGATGAACATAAAAATAGGGATGGGATTCGTGGAACGGATGAGGAAATACGGGGCGAAAACGTATTCCCACTTCATCCCACTTAAAGCTTAGTATATGACACTTCTTCCCACTCCCCTACCCGAAGATGTGTTGGAAGTGTGGATAAGGGAGGCCAGTTTCTGCAGGGCAGAAACCGGCCGAACACTTATGCATGATTTGCGGCGGGTTTTCCCCGCGCCGCGAATCAGGCAAACTTGCGCAAAAGGCTTTGCAGAAAAGGCACCGGAGAGTAGACTAAAACTACGAAGGCTGGAGATTTACGGTAGCGCTCCAACACCGTACAAGATTCTGGAGCACTGGCGCGAGTCCCTAGCCGCAAGGCTAGGGACTCGCTTGCATTAGGTCTGCGAGGCACATTCTCGGGCGCGAATCGACCTAAGATTCAGTCCACCACAGGACACACGACAGATCAGTCAACGAAAGGAAAGAAAAGCTCATTCACGAGCAAAGCAGGCAAGACCGGAAAGAACAAAACGTTCAAGAGAGCAGAACCGAAAAGCAGAAGACGAATTGGAGTAGTTTGGCATCGACAGATACCTACCGGCACAGCTACGCCGTACTCTGTAGATTCCTAACCCCTTCGCGTCTTCCGATTTCCGGAAACGCTCTCGCGAACCTAGGTTCACCGTGACTGCAGGCACGAAAGCCTTGCTCGTAGCACTGGTCAGAGTCGTATACCCTGTAATGAGAGACGGGACCCTCGGGCACCCGTCTTTCTTATTTGCAGAGCATGCCCAAAAACGCCTCATACTGCGTTGCGCTTCGTCTCGTAAACACTCACCGTACTATCTTGTACGGCTCGTATTTCCTCGCTCGCGCGCCTTGCCTGAGACGCTTTTGAACACACTCTTTCCCCACCCCTGGATTTGACACGGTATCTGCGGCTCGCTATCCTCTTTCTTACACATGCAGTCTTGGACCATTAAGCGCAGCACCCTAATTACGGTCGTCCTTCACGGGACGGTCGGGGTTTCGCTTAAGGTCTCTTCTGCAAAAATCTAGATACGGAAAAAGACAAGAGAATTTAAGCGAGCTCCCGACCGAAAGGTCAGGAGCTCGTCCGCTTTTACGCGGGGCACATTGAAACGGCCTACGGGCCCACAACCAGAGGAGCAGCAGATGAGCAAAGCGGATAAGGACTATGTCGTCTTCACGGATGATACGGTCGCAAACGAAACGCTTGCCCTGCTCGAAGAGGAAGGCAAAGTACGCAATGTCATTCGCCTCGTACGGGGCACCGCAATACCTGAAGGTTCGGTCCACATCATTCATCGCCAAAACCAAGGCGGGTATGTGGAGGTCCAGCGTTTAGTGAAGCGGGTCGTCGTCTATGTTCGCACTTCAAGCCAGGGAGACATCGGCCGCCTCAGAAAGGCACGCCGACGCATTCCGACTTTGGTCGACAACCTAGAAGATGTGGATGGCAGACGCTACGCGCTAGCCTAATCGGGCGCATCCTACTCTCAAGTGAAACGGGCGGTCTTTCGGACCGCCCGTTTTTCTATTTATTTCGACGCTTCTTCGAGTCGTTTCAGCACAAAGTCGTGCGGAAGCACGGAGAGGAACCACCCTGCCTTCGGGCCCGACTCACGCGCAAGGAAAATCCGATAGAGCGCGCTGAAAAGCTCCTTCGGCTCGATAGGGGTCTCGGTCTTCAATTCATGCAAACGATGATGCAATTCTTCCCCGGTCTTCTGGCCTTCCGAAAGGTATGAATGAAGAAGCGTGAGCGCTTTCTTTTGCGTTTCGGAAAGCTCCACCGCGGGCATCGTATCCTGGAGCGCATAGAGGTAACGCTCGGGCGCATAGGTAGAGAGCCAGTACTTCGCGTACTCCGCGCGCTCGGCAAGCGCACGCAATTCTTCTTCAGTGAGATTCTCCCCTTTTACGCGTGACGCTTCTTCCACCAGGTCTATGTGCGGCATCTGGGCGACGAACGCCACTTCGGAGAAACGCATCTGCCACGGCGTAGGCGGTACCGCCTGATGCTCCGGAAGCTGCACGAGCGCGTAGAGGCGCGTGAAGTCGTCCGCAATTCCCTCTTTCACTTTTCCCAAGAGTTCGTCATACCAGTCATAGAGGCGCGGGACCGAGTCGCCCGACGGGTCCACATCTACCTGTTGGTTTATCTCTTTCCCGAGAAGCGCGAGTCGGAAGATGGACGGTGGCAAGAGGTCGCTCATATCTTTAGCGGAAGAGCCGCGACCCTTGGAAGAAGACATTTTCTTCCCGCCTACCAAGAAGAATTCGTAGGGCGCATTGTACGGTTCCTCGTAATTGAAGACTTCCTTCGCGATGCGCTTTGATACGTCGCGCGAGCCGCCCTTCGTGGAGTGGTCCTTGCCGGCGCCCTCCACGCTCACGTTCATCGCTACCCACTTCGCGGCCCAATCGGCTTTCCAGTAGAGCTTTGCCGCGCCCTTAAACGGCGCGATGCGTCCCGTATGGCCGCAGGGCACGCACTCATCCGGTGACCGGTCACAGGCATACGCGACGGTTTCGCCGTCGAAGTCGTAGGCGCGCGTCGTCATCATCTTTCCGCATTTCTCGCACACGACCGATATAGGAAGCCAGGCATCGTCTTTCACCGAGCCTGAGACTTCCTTCATAATGCGGCGGATGTCGGAGGCGCGTTCGAGTGCCGTCTTTATAAGCGCATCCATCTTCCCTGCCGCATACAAATCCTTGTACGCCCAGTAGTATTCCGGCGTGAATCCTATCTTTTTATGTACCGCTTGAAATTCCGCGCCGAAGTATGCCGCATAGTTTTCATAGCCTGCTTCCGGAGACGGCACGGTGTAGAGCGGCTTCCCGAGATGCTCCTTGTATTTCTCCTGGTCGAGATAGCCCGGGATGGCATCGAACGGGTCGAAGTCGTTATGCTCCCAGAGGAAGCGATTCGGAATATGGTATTCGTTCAAGACCTCGCTTATAAGGCCGTGTATGGCGACCCCGCGCATACTTCCCACATGCACGCGTCCGGAGAGGGTTTTCTCGTCGCGGATAATAAGCGGCGAATCCTTCGTCGCTTTTTTCGCTTCAGGGCGTTCCTGAATTTCCTTTGCTATTCTGTCTGCCCAAAACATTCCCAAATCCTAGCACAAAACGGCCGTCTCAGAGAAAGCAGAAAATCGCCCGTATGCGAGGCGCGGAGCTGAGATTTTCGCAGACGTACAAAACGTACGGCGGAGAAAATCGGGAGGCTCTGCAACGAAGCAGACGGGCGATTTTGTGTTTTCTATTTAAGCGACTTTTTGGACGGTGTAGGTCTGCTTTCCGTTCGGAGTTTCAAAAGTGAAGACGTCCCCCTTCTTCTTTCCCATAAGCGCGGCACCGAGCGGAGAGACGTGGGAGAGCTTGTGCTCGCGCATATCGGCTTCTTCGCTGCCCACTATCTTGTATTCGTGCGCCTCGCCACCCTCTTTCTTTATGGTGACGGAAGAACCGAATCCGACGATATCCTTCTTCTTGCCGTCGGTCATGATGTGCGCGCGCTTCACCAATTCCTCGAGCTTGCGGATGCGCTCTTCGGTCGCTGCCTGGAGTTCTCGGGCCTCCTGGTATTCGGCATTTTCAGAGAGGTCGCCGAGGCTGCGTGCGTATTCGAGGTTCTTCGCGATTTCAGCGCGGCGCACCGTCTTCAGCTGTTCAAGCTCCTTCGCGAGCTCATCGAATTTCTCCTGGCTTAGCACAGTATCCTGCTGATCGGTCATGAAAATGTGGTTAGTAGTTCCCCTATTGTACGGGTCGCAACCGCCCCGTCAATCAGGGTTTATCCCGAAGTATTCCGGAGCCGTTTGGCGAAGTTTGCTAAATACCTGGCTCATCACGTAAATGCCTCCGGTTGGGTTCCCCGCCGGCCCCTTCTCCATTACCACCACCCACGCATACTTCGGTTTGTCATACGGAAAGAAACCGACCGACCAGGAATTGTAGTACTCGTTATGGAGTCCGAGCTGCGCGGTACCGGTCTTGCCCGCGCCTTTCACATACGAGAGCGGATTCAAGCCCACCGAAGTTCCCTCAAGCACGCCAAGACGCATGCCCTCGCGCGCGATACGGAGCGCATCCTGGTTGATGACGATGCTTTCGCCCTCTATCGGCTTATCCTTTATCAGCGTTGGCTTCAGGAGTTTTCCGTTGTTCGCGATTGCGGCGACCGCGCGTATCGCCTCAAGCGGAGTCACCTGCATCGAGTACTGCCCGATGGCGGTATGGTACGTATTGCCGATGCGCCAGTCCTCGTCGTACGTCTCTTTTTTCCACGCGGGCGTCGGCACGAATCCCGTATTCTCGCCGGATATCTCGATGCCCGTTTTCTTCGTGAATCCGAACGAATCGTACCAGTATTTCAACCGGTCGATGCCGAGTCCTTTCTGCCCCCCGAACCCACCGCCGATGGTATAGAAATACACGTCGGAAGAAACGGCGATTGCATGGCGCATGTCGGTTGCGCCGTGCGCTTTCCAGTCCTTGAAGACGGTGGGCTTCGACGGGTCGTACGGATTCGGGATTGAAATGGAGCCGGTCGAGACAATCGCCTTGTCCGCGGAAATAATGCCGTCGCTATAGGCGCCCGCGGCAATCATCGGCTTCACGATGGAACCCGGCGTATAGAGCCCGGAGACCGGCCGGTCGAGATACGGCTCGCGCGAGTCGGTTGTGTAGGAGGCGATGATGTCGCGCTCGCTTCCGGAGGAAAGCACGTTCGGATTGTATTCGGGATAGGAGACGAGCGCGTGTATCTCCCCCGTCTCGACATCCATCAGAAGTCCGGCGCCGCCCTTGAACGGAATCTTATCGGCAAGCTCCTTGATGGCGCCGTAGAACGCCTCCTGCACGCGCGCATCGATGGAGAGCGTGAGGGTCTCGCCGTTTTTGGCCGCCACGATGCTACCCTGCGACTCGATGGTGCCGCGCGCATCCTCTTCGATGAGGAGCGTACCGTTTACGCCGGCGAGCCGCTCGTTAAACGCGCGCTCGACGCCCGCAAGGCCTTCTATTTCCGTATCGTAGTAATTCCCCGCCTTATCCTTTTCCGGATACGAGACGTAGCCGAGGATATGGCCGAACCCGGGAGAAATGTATTTTCGGTCCGGATAGCCGTCTTCGCCCGATTCATTCCAGGCAAGCGGAACCCCGTTACGGTCCGTTATCGCGCCGCGCTCGGCGAATATCACCTCAGGGCGCAGGCGGTTCTTTTCGCTCTGGCGCGCGTAGGATGCGCCTTTCCCTATTTCGAGGTTTGCCGCCTGGGCGAAGAGCCCGACGAACAGAAGCGAGATGCCAAGCGTAAGTCCGAGGAATGCGGTACGGGATACCGGGCGCTCGAGCCGACCCTCAAGGCGGGCATGGTCGAAGTCCGGAAGATTCGAAGAATCGAGGAAGATTTCGTCCGGAGCGAGCTCACGTTCGGCTTTTCTGCGCCGCTTTCGAAATAGCATCAGGTAATAATACGCGCCTTCACGAATTGGCGCACGAGCACGCAGGCGGCGGCGATAAGTACCCCGCACACGGTTCCAAGCGGAAGAAGCGACGATTCAGGGACATAGTAGAGAAGGTCGACCAGCATTCCCACCAAGAGCGGGACGGCAGGCAGGAAAAACCCTGCCGCCGCGGACAAGAGCAGTGTGAGCGGAAACGGAAAAAAGAACGGCGAGAGGAACGCGGCGACCGAGAAAACGATGCGCATCATGGCGAGGGTGAAGCGAGTATGGAAACGGAGGTCATCGTGAACGGATTAGCGAACGGCCGGATGGAGACGGTCGCGCGCGGCGAAGACGGCTCGCTCTCGACCTTTACGACGACGCCCACCGGGTACGCGAGCGCGCCTGGAAGATATACCTGGTCGCCTTCGACTACACCGGACTCGCGCGCAATATCAGCCTCGAAGGTTCCGGCGCCTGCGCCGCGAAGCGTAATCGGGTGGCGTTTCTCGCCTACCCACCCGTCCGTCGTTCTGCCCGAAGAGGAGAAGAGTACGACGCGCGCGCTCTCCGCCGCGACGCTCTCCACGACTCCGACCGGAATGTGGCGCGAAAACACGCGCATCCCCTCGTACACCCCATCCTCGCTTCCGGCAGCCACGATGAGCACGTCATAAGGAGCAAGCGGCGGTCGGGCGATGACCCCCGCCTCGATTCCCTGCGCGGAATGGTCGATTTCCGCGTTGGCTTTCAAGAGCCGGTTCTCATTCCTGAGCGTCTCGTTTTCCGCCTGAAGCGAGTCGAGACGCGCACGGTTCGCTTCAGCGCTCTCCTCAAGCGCGGCGGCTCCGGAAAGCGCGTTTCCGAGATGCCACAACGGCGAAAATACCGTCACGAAGAATCCCGGAAACAAAAGGCGGATACCAAGCAGTATGAAAAGTACGCCTGCCGCGATTGCGGCGGCGATGCCCTGCGCGGGCGTGATGAACCGCTTAGGTTTGCGGAAGTATTGCGTCTTCATGCAGGAATATGCCGCTCCACACGCGCGGGTCTTCGGTGATGATGCCCGTGCCCCGCACGACTGCGGTCAGAGGGTCGGTAGCGACGAATACCGGTACGCCGAGCATTTTGGAGAGGAGCTCCGGAAGTCCCCGCAAGAGAGCGCCGCCTCCGAAGACGGTTACGCCGCGCTCAAGCACGTCGGAGAGGAGCTCCGGGGGCGTAGACTCAATGACTTCCTTCATCGCCTCCATAAGCTTGTCCAAGGACGGCTGGAGCGCTTCGCGTATATGCGTATCGGTAAGAGTGACTTCGCGCGGAAGGCCGGTTGCAAGGTCGCGTCCGCGCACCGCCTGAGTAAGCGGCGTTGCAAGCGGAAGCACCGCGCCGATGCCGATTTTCACGTCTTCCGCGGTCTTTTCCCCGATGGCGAGTTGGAATTCGCTTCGCACGAAGTCGATGATGTTTTCATTAAACCGGTCGCCGGCGACGTGCGAGCTCTTCGACGCAACCGTACCACCAAGCGCGATGACCGCGATGTCGGTCGTGCCGCCGCCAATATCGAGCACCATGGTGCCGACCGGTTCCGTGACCGGAAGCTTCGCGCCTATCGCCCCCGCCATCGTCTCTTCGACGATGAACACCTCACGAGCACCGGAAGCAAGTGCCGCGTCGCGCACCGCGCGGCTCTCCACGTTTGTGACGCCCGTCGGAACGCCCACGACGACGCGCGGCCCAAAAAGGCGCGTGCGATCTCCCTGCGCTTTGCGGATAAGGTACGCAAGCAGTTCTTCCGTCACTTCAAAATCGGAAATAACGCCGTGGGAGAGCGGGCGTACGGCGCGTACGTGCGGCGGGGTCTTGCCGAGCATTATCTTCGCTTCCTTGCCTATCGCCACTACTTGTCCGGTCTTGTCGTTCACCGTCACTACCGACGGCTCGCTCATCACGATGCCGCGGCCGCGGACATA
>CAZHSZ010000001.1:80123-86635 GCA_964535425.1 uncultured Candidatus Saccharibacteria bacterium
AACTTCTCGCCGGCGCGCACGCTTCGGTCGTCGTAGAGAACCGTCATCCCTTTCTTTTGCAAATCCGCGTACAGGTCGTCGGCGATTTTCTTTGACGCTTCGTCGTCCGCAAGCAGATTCAGCAGATGGAAACGGAACGGTGCGACCGACTCCGGCCATACGATACCCTTTTCGTCGGCGAGCGTTTCGACGATAGTGCCCATAACGCGGGTCGGACCGATGCCATAGGAGCCCATGAGGACCGGCTTCCGGTTCCCCGCTTCGTCCGTATACATGAGACCGAGCGGTTCAGAGAAACGTGTACCAAGCGTGAAGATATTTCCGACTTCCACTGCTTTCTTTTCCACCAGTTCATCTTTCGAAAGTCCGAGGGTCGCGAGTGCCTCGTCCGTGTAGACCTCTTGGTTTACGGCAATTTTCTTTCCCTCGTGTACGTAGATGATGTCTTCGCCCGCGTCCGTAATAGTCTGGAATTCCTCCGAGAACGGGCTGAAGATGCCGCCTGACGCGAAAGTCGGGTACGTGCGCTCGCCTAGCCCGAGACGATCGAATACGCGTATGTATGCCTCTCGGACTTTCGCATAAGAGTCAGCATGCTCGGCTTCGTCTTTTGAGAACGTGTAGAGGTCTTTCATCAAAAATTCCTTTCCGCGCATAATGCCCGACTTCGCGCGAAGCTCATTGCGGAATTTATTCTGAAACTGGTACGCAAAAGCCGGGAGGTCGCGATACGAAGAAATGTGGTCCGTCATGATACGGGTCAGCGGTTCTTCGTGCGTTATTGCAAGCCCGGTCTCTCCACCGCTTTTGAAATTCGTCTTGAACCAATTGTCTACCTTTTCGTCGTCCCACCGATCGGTACGCGCCCAGAGCTCTTTATCTTGGAGCGCAGTCATTACGAGCTCCTGCGCACCGGTCGCATTCATTTCTTCTCGAATAACCTGCACGATGTTATTCAGGGTGCGAAGTCCGAGCGGCAGGTAGGAATACACGCCCGCCATTTCCTTATGGACGAAGCCCGCGCGTATCAGGAGCTGCGCGTTCTTTGAAGTTTCATCAGACGGGGCTTCGCGCCTCGTCTTCGTGAATAGCTGACTTTGCCGCATTACAGGAAACAGTATAGACCCCTTGAGTTCCTAGGGCAAAAGGCTACATGAACGCCTTCCAGAGGTCGCTGCCCGTGACCACCACCATAAGGAGTATAAGGAGCGCAAACCCGACCGTATTGAGCGTATTGGCGACGCCCTTCGGAATGGGCTTACGCGTGACCGCTTCGATGATAACGAAGAGCAGTCGCCCGCCGTCCAAGGCCGGAACCGGCAAGACGTTGATAAGCGCGAGGTTTATCGAGATGACCGCCATTAACGAAAGAAGCGCCGCCAGGCTTGTGGCGGATGCATCCCCCACTGCTCCTGCAATTCCTATCGGTCCTGATACCTGCGAGAGGTCCGCCGTAAAGGTAAAGAGCCCGCCGAAGAAATGCATGAGCCCGAGCGCGACTTGCTCAGTGACTGCGTAGGTGAGCTTCGCGCCTTCGATAGGGGCTTCAAGCAGGGAGACGCGCACGGTGCCTACCGCGCCGATACCGACGCCGAGCGCGAGCCGCTCCGCGTCCCCGAGCACGATGTTTTTTTGCGCCACGGCGGTAACCGAGAGCTTTTCCTTGCCGCGCTCTATCTCGAAGAGAATCGGCTTCCCGTCGCTATTTGCAACGAATGCGGTGAACTCGTCGGCGTACGCGCTCGCATACGTTTCTCCCGCGTAGGAAGCGGAGCGTATGAGGTCGCCGTCTTTAAGTCCCGCCTTTGCGGCCGGAGAGCCTTCCATAACCCGCGCAACCATCAGTGCGGCATCAGGAGCATTAGGAATTTCCGCGTCCGCAAGGCCGCGCGGAAGTCCCATGAGAAGGGTCGCGGATAAGAGCACCCACGCGAACACTACGTTCATGGCAATCCCCGCGATAAGCACGAGCGCCTGGAGAAGGTGCGGCTTCGAGGCGAACGACTGGCTTTTTACCGGGTCGGTACCGTCCGCAGGGGACGGCATCGCATCGTCCTCTCCGTAAATCTTCACGAAGCCACCAAACGGGAGCCAGTTCACGGTGTACTCCGTGCCGTTGTGCTTCCATAAGGTCAAAGCCCTCGGCGGGTAGCCTATGCCGAATTCATCCACGCGCATTCCCGACCATTTGGCCGCGAAGAAGTGCCCGAGCTCGTGCACTACGATGAGCGCGACGAGAACGAGGATAAAAATAATGACGGTCATCGTTAATTGGAAATCTCGTCTTGTTTCTTCTTAAGCATGCCGTCAAGCGTCTCCATACCAGCGTCTATATGCTTTTGCACTTCGTCCTTGAGTCGCTTCAGCTCATCTTCGCCCATACCGCCTTCTTTCTCTGCCGCCTCAAGCGCCTTCATCGCGTCAGTCCGGTGGCCGCGTAGCGTAACGCGCGCCTGCTCAAGTTTGTCGCCGGCGACCTTCTGGAGCATCGTGCGACGCTCCGCCGTAAGCTCCGGGAACAGCACGCGCAATCCCGAGTCGTCCGTCACTACGGATACGCCGAGGTCCGCTTCCGTAATCGCCTTCTCTATCGCCTTCCCGAGGGTCTTGTCCCACGGCACGATGCGGATGGTGCGCGCGTCTTCTACCGTGACCGAGCCCACCTCGCGAAGCGGAGTCCGTGTGCCGTACGCTTCCGGCTTCACGCCGTCGAGAAGCGCCGCGGACGCGCGTCCGGTGCGTATCGTCGAGAACTCACGCGAGAGCCACTCACCCGTCTCCCCTATATCCGCCTTCAGTTTTGAAAAATCGTATGCCATATGTCCCGAAAGTATACCCTATGGCTTCGCTTCGGCATCCCGCTTCTCAGAGCCTATCGAAAAGACAACCTCCCTGTTTTTGCGGTCGATGCCTCGGATGGTAAGCGCGAGCGTTCGATAGCCTTTGCCGGACGGGCCGAAGTGCTTGTATGCGTCGACGCTTTTTTCTTCGCCGCGGACCGAATACTTGTAGACATGCCTGCCTTCGGCCGTCTTCTCGACCCTGCTGAAATACTTCCACGGAATCTCTATCACGTGCTTGTAGGAACCCTTGAGCGTGAGCGACACCTTCACCCCGCGCGGGCCCACCCCGACGATAATCGCGTTCCTGCCACTGAAGCGCGCGCCCTTCCCGGCCTTTTCCATGATATCCAGGTAGGCGACCTCGATCGCATCCTGCTCCGCACGCTTGCTTTGATAACGCGCCACGTTTGCCCGCTTCGCGATTTCCTGGAGGAACGAGAGCGACATGGAGTTCATAGTCGACACCTTGTTTCGTCTGCGCTGCTTCTCGTCCATAAGGTACTGCACGATGAGGTCCGGGTACCGGCGTATCGGGGACGTTGCGTGCAGGTACGGCTCTACCGCGAGCGTGAAGTGCTCCTCTTTATTAGTGGTGTACTGTGCGCTTTTGAGAAGGCGTCGCGTCTGTTCGTCGATGAAATTCTTAAGCCTAGGGTCGCCGGCGGTATTGCGTCCGCGGATATTGTTCACGAGCCGCTCTATGAGATCGCTCTCTTCGAGCGAGCGCAGCGCGGCGCTCCGCTCTTCGAGGTCCTCAATGCTTTCGGCGCGCGCCACCGCGTCGATTGCTTCCACGACTTCGGCATTCGCCTCGCTCTCCGGGTCCCAGCCGAGTATCCGTTCGGCGAGCGCAATCGTGCTCTTGAGCGTCGGAGCGGTGTGGGCGCGAAGCAGGAGCAGGCTTTCACCGCTTACAGGATCGGTGAGGAACGCGGCCTGCGCTTCGTTCGCCGCAAGCATCAGGTCCTCGATGAGGAGGCTTGTTTCGGTGCGCTCTTTCGGACGTATCGCGATCGCCTTCCCTTCGGAATCGTATTCCATTTCTGGTTCCGCCCGCTGCTCGAAGGATACGGCGCCACGGTCTCCGCGCGCAGTGCGCAATGCGCCCGTAAACCGATTCAGCGTCTTCAGCGTCGCATGGCGCGGGTCCTCTTCTGAATGGAGCGCATCATCCGCGCCCTGGTAGGCGAAACGTTTCTTTGAGCGGATAATCGCGCGCCCGAACCACGGGTCTTCCGCAAACGTACCGTCCTCGTTGAACGTGAATATCGTCGAGTACGTAAGCCGGTCCTTGTCCGGCTCGAGGCTACAGAGCGTATTGGCGAGGAATTCCGGAAGCATCGGCACGGTCATCAGTTTGAGATAGCGCGTGAACTGGCGGAACCTAGCATCATGCTCGAGCGCACTTCCGAGCTTCGCGAAGTGTGCGACGTCCGCAATATGCACACCCACTTCGTACGCCTTCGTACCGTCGGGCTTCGTAATTTCCCGAAACGAAATGGCATCGTCGAAATCCTTCGCGCTTTCCGGATCGATGGTAAAGATATCGATATCCTCGCGGTCCCGGAGGTCGAGCCGGTTTTCGCCATGGCGATAGTCGGCCTTTTCAAGTACGAGCCCGCCGCGCTTTTCCCTACCTTGATTATCCGTGAACGTGGTCGCTTCCCGCTCCATAAACGCACTGTCCCCTTCCGCTTCGTAGCGCTCGCGAAGATGGAGCACCTGTTGGTCGGCTTCGAATGAAAACTCCGGGTTCGTGCCCGAACGGTATGCGAGCGCTTCCACTTCCGCCTTGGAGTCGCCGAGCGCGCCGCACAATTTATGGAATACCCACTGCTCTTCTCCCTGTATCACTTCAAGGCGCATGACAACTATCTGGTCGGGAGCGACGTTCGCGTTTAGCGGAAGCGTTTCAGGCACATACTGTTTTACTTCCCGGTCGTAACCGTCCCGATCTACCTGAAGTATCGTCTCGCCGTCCCAGCCTTCTTCGCCGACTGCGCTCACCACGCCCGTAACGAAACGAGGCATATAAAGCTCGCGTCCTTCTATGCCTTCAAGGCGTGATTCAGCGGGCGTGTCTTCGAATTCCGGAAAATCGTCCCCCCACATCTTCTCAAACACGCCGGTGTTTCCGGAAGTTTTTATTTTCACTTCTTCTTTCACAGGAACGTCACTTTGTGCATCTTCGGGATTGCGAGCAGGAGCCGTGTATACCGGCTCGAATGAACCTGCACGTATCCACGTGAGGACGCCGCTTGGCGAGCGTACCTGCGTGGCGCGCGCGGCTCTGAAGACACGTATCTCTCCTACCACGAGAGTGTCATCAGGCGAGTCAAGTGCTATGGTGCTCGTTTTTTTTGTCTCCCAGTTGCGTACGCGGTAATGTCCGTTGCCGAGATTTTCATCGATGACGAGCTCGACGGGCGGCAGGAATTCCCCGTATGCTTCCGTCTTCCTACTCATCTGTGGCGCTTCGTGTCTCATACAGGTGTGGCGGATACGATGATGCGCAGCTCGCGGAGCGCTTCGGCAAGCACGTCGTCGAGCATGCCGACGTTTGAGGCGAGGAACTCATCCACCGCGTCTCCGCCCTCCGTGAGCGCCTCATCAAGCTCCGGAAGCTTCTCCTCAGGAAGCACCTCAAGTATGGACACGGCGAGATACTCGAATACCTCGGTATTCAGTTCGTTTTCCGGAGCAAGTGCGTGTGAAGTAGTCATAAAAAGTTACGGGTACATCCCCGCGTACGGATGTACCGTTAGTATATTTCCATCGGGGCCTTCGGTTACCGTCACCAGCTGCTCTTCGCGTCCGTTATATATGAGACGCATCCCCGACTCGTCGAGCACCAGTGTGCTTCCTTTCGGAATAGGCATCGAGTCAGCTACGTATGCGCCCGTTCGTCGATCAAGACGCGTATAGTCGGTCATAAACCCGAGATTCATCGCAAGCGCCTCAAGTCTGCCTTCGCGCGTTAGGGCCAAATCGGGTCGTGCGTTTTGGCGCACCATTTCCATCCACGGCGTAATCCAGGAAACGCGGTTCGAGGCGACTACCACGTCCTTCAGTGCAGTAAGCGCATTCCCGCCTTCCGGAATTGCGACAGATACGCTCGCGGAAGATTCATCGGTACGCTCGGCGGGTGCCTGCGCGCGCGGAGACTGCACGTCTTCCGTAGGCGCGCCGCGATGGAGCGGCGTCACGTCCACGTCCGGCGCATCCTTTGAAACGGCCGCGAAAATCGCAAGAAGTGCGAGCGTGTTTCTCCCCCACTTCGCTTTCGACAGCGACTGTGCAAGCCTCGACACGCGCTTGCGCTTTTCGGCGGAAAGCTTCGCTTCCCGGAGCCTAGTCTCAAGCGCGATATCCGAAGCGACGGCATGCATGCCAAGCTCGTCCATCCAGTCGTTGTCTTCTTCGGACGATTCTTTCATCTTTTGCACCTGCAGGAGCGCGTCCACGCGCAGTTCGCGATACCGCTTCTCTATAGCGCGCGCATCCATATGCGGCACACCTTCGGCCGCAGCGATTTTTGAAGACGCGTACGCGAGACGCGCCTCGCGGAGCGCGTTTTTTTCCTTATCGCGGAGCGGAGCCTCAAGCTGCTCAAGGTCCGGCAGCAGTATGCTTTCCATGAGTTCCTTGCGGCCCTCTATTCCGGGGAGC
>CAZHSZ010000002.1:0-33874 GCA_964535425.1 uncultured Candidatus Saccharibacteria bacterium
GTGACGGTGCGACCGTGGTCGTCCCATCGTTGATGGCGTCGGCGACCTTGGCGTCAGCAGCCGTCGCTACGAACGCCGTCGTCGCGAGTCTCGTCGAGCTGTTCCCCGCCGTCTGCGTGGGTGCGGTCGGGTTCCCGGTCAGGGCGGGGGAAGCCAGGTCGGCCTTCAGGTCGAGTGCCGTCTGCTGAGCGGTGCTCACCGGCATCTGGGCCGGAGTCAGGTCGCTCACGTTGCCGAGCCCCACGTCGCCCTTCGTGACCGTCACGTCGGCCGAAAGAGGGTGTCCATTGACGGTGCGGGTGTTCGGCACGAGACCGGCGATGAGGCCATCGGCGTAGCTGTTCGCAGCGGCCACGGCAGCAGCCTGGGCAGCGGAGATGGCGGCGGCCTGGAGCGTCGAGACTGGCTTGTCGGCGTCGGAGGTGTTGTTGACGTTCCCCAGGCCGAGGAGCCCGACCACGACGCTCGCCGTCGAAGCGGTGAGGATCGACCGGCCGATCGACGTGCTCGACAACGCCCCGAGCACGTCCAGCTCGGCGGTGTGGTCCTGCTTGCCGCTCACGACCCCCTGGAGTGCCGTGAGGTCGGAGAGGAGCGTGGCGATGGCCGCCGAGTTGGTGGCGATCGACGTGGTGTGGCCGCCGACGGTGGTGCTGAGGGTGCTCTGGCTCGACTGGACGGTGGCGAGCAGGCCCTGGAGGGTGGTGATGTCTCCTTGCGCCGTAGCGATATCAGCCAGCACGCTGACCAGTGCCGCCGAGATGGCGGCGTTCACCTGGCCGAGAGTGACACCCCCACCGCCGCCAGCGGTGGGCGACAGGATCGAGGGTGTGCCCACCGCTGGCATGCGGGCCACGACGCCGCTCTCGGTCTGGTAGTCGCCCGCCGTAGCGTCCACAGTCGTGTACGAACCCCCGCCGTCAGCGGTGCACACCCGACCAGAGTCACGGACGAACACCGTTACGCCCGAACTCAGATCCGCCCACAGCACCGTTGACAAGGCGCCGGTGCCGTCGTACGTCCGGAACCCCGTCTCGTCGTCCAGCCGGGTCTCGGCGATGTAGCCGACCACGGTAGGAGAGGAGCCCCCGCCGTCACCGTCGAGGAGGTGCTGCTCGAACTGCGCCACGAGGGCGTCAAACGCCGTCTGCGTGACCTTGGACGCCAGCGCAGCGATGAGGCCCGTGACCTGCGCCATCGTGATGGGGCCGGACACCCCGACGCCACCGACCTGCTGCCCGCAGGCGCCGTCGAGGCCGAACGCCTCATCGCTGACCGGCGGGGTGGCGTTGGGGTCTACCCAGAGGCCCTGGCCGGGGTCCACCGCCGGGTCGTAGCCGGGCGAGAAGGGGCGTACCTCACCGCCACCCAGATGCGATTCGGCACCGCCCTGGATAGATGAGATGGAGTCACTGCTCCCACGGAATCCTACGGGTCCAGAAGTCATGGTTAGATCTTAATGAAGACGTTGACGCCCAGGTAAGCCGGGCGCACGCTGACGGGCTGGCTGCTGCCGACGGGGCTCTCGGCGGGGAAGTTGTGCGTGTGGCCGCCGGACGACTGGAACACGATCTGATGGACGTGCTCGCCAGCGGGATCGACGGCGTGGCCGTGGTCGCCGCCGGTCACCGAGATGCCGGTGGTCCGCTTGTCCGTGTACTGCTGGGGCACGACACGGAAGCTCAGCGGCACGTTGGGGCCGAGGTCGGGGTAGACGTTGGGCTTCGTGTTGTCGAAGATGCCCGTGATGAAGTTGGTGCCGTACGCCTGCGGCACATGCTCGTGACCCGGATCCACCACCGTGTGGCCGTGGCCACCGCCGGAGATGCCGTGGCCGTGGCTGCCTGCGGCCGTGAGTGCTGCCACGTGGGTGTGCTCGCCACCGGAGCCCGTCGAGCTGGCGCCGAAGTGCGTGTGCGACGGGAGCTGGGCCTGCGTGAGCGCACGGTCCATCGAGCCGCCAGCCGCACCGAGCGTCCCGACTCCCATGAGCGGTACCCGGTCGGTCATGTTGGGGAGCGTCATGGTCTGGGTGCCCAGGTTGCGCCAGCTGGCGGCGCCCGGTACGTCCCAGAGCCGACCGACGGCCGAGCGGGCGTAGGTACCGCCGTCCATGGGCAGCCACGAGGAGCCGAGGTAGGCGTCACCTGGCGCCAGGATCGAGGAGATGATCGTGCCTGGAGGGTACTCGTCGGCGTAGTACTCGACCCAGCCGTAGCTCCGCTTGCTGAAGAAGGCGCCGTCGGACTCCCGCACGTAGATGTCGCCGATGTTGCCCTCACCGCCGGTCGGCGTGTTGGGGCCTCGGCGGATGTTGGAGCCCGTGATGAGGCCCGTCGCCGTGATGTCGCCGTTGACCGTGAGGCCCGGCAGCGTCATGGACTGCGTGACGGTGAGGTACCCGTCTACCTGGAGAGTCTGGACGCCTGAGCGGGCCAACATCACGTCGCCCCAGCGCATTTCACCATTGCCCCGGATCTCGAAGATGGTGCCCCCCGAGTAGCGGTTGGCCAGCAGCGTGTGGGCGCTCGATACCGAACCCTGGAACGAGGCGGGTAGCATGACACGCTTGTCGGTGGTGTAGTCCCGGTTGATGCTCGTGGCCCCGGCGGGGACCAGCATCGACAGCAGGACGACCATGTTCTCGCCGACATCGGGGAAGACCGGGTTCGAGGAGACAGGCCCCTGGAGCACCCGGAAGTCCCGGTTGATGCCGTCGTAGACCAGGAGATCGAAGCGATCCCTGGCCGAGGACCCCGTGAAGAGCTGAACCACTTGGTTAGCGGCGAAGTGCAACTCTCCCTTGACGAGGAGGACGTTCCCTTCGCTGCCTCCGTAGACAGTGGCCGTTGCGGCGCTCCCTACGGGGATCTCGATGTCACACCCAGCGACGACCCCGTACCGGGACGAGCCCAGCAGGAGGAAGTCAACAGCATCGGGCGCCGAGATGCCGTAGTTACCGGCGGTCTCCCCTGCGTTCTTGATGAGGAACCCCGGCCGATTGGCCATCTCGACGCCCTTTCGCTGTCTGATACCGATATCAGCTTACCTGGCGCCGGAGCGCCGAGCGACTACTGATCGTCGGCCTCGGCGTTGCCCGCAAGCTCCTGGTCCCGGGCGAGGGCCTCTTCGGCCGCCTGGTTGGCCAGGGTCTCGTCGGCCTGGTTGGCCTCCTCCTTGGCGAGCTGCTGCTCGAAGAGGGAGTTGGCCTCGTCCACGACCTGCTGCGGCGGCTGGTTGCCGTCACGGTCCTGGGTGGGGTTCGGCGCCGTCATCTCGAACGGAGCCGTGCCGGGAGCCGGAGCGGGCTCGGGGATCTTGCCGTCGGCGGTGAGGTCGTCCCGCTGGTACTTGGCCAGCACCTCGTCGCTGAGACCCAGGATCTCGTCCGGCGTGTAGCCCTTCGCCTGAAGCCGGGCCAGGATGTCCTTGTCCTGGAGCGTGCGGAACAGGAGGCTCTCCTCCTGCGCCACCTCGGCACCCTCGACACGCTCATCGACGGTGGGGTCCAGGCTGGCGTCGAGCTGAACGTCCTCGCCTGCGGCGTCGGTGCGGGTCTCGTCGGTCTGATCGGTGGTCTGGCTCATAGCAGTGACTCCTTCAAGTCGTTGGGGACTAGGAGACCGTGACGGTGACCGTGCTGGTCGTGACCGAGCCCTGGGCGTCGGTTGCGGTCAGCACGAGCGTCTTGGCCCCCGTCGTCGCATAGGTGTGGTTGACCGACAGCGACAGCGAGGTGGTACCCGTGAAGTTGCCGGTCGAGACGCCGCTGCCGTCGCCCCAATCAATCGAGTAGGCGGTGGTGCCGCCCTCGGGGTTGGTGCCGGTCCAGGCGAACGCCTTGGAGACGGTGGCCGTGGCGACCTGCGCCGTGCCCCCGGTGGGGGTCAGCGTGGGCGCCTCATCGAGGACCTGGACGACGGAGACGGTGGACATGATGGAGATCCTCCTTGGATCAGTGCCAGAGCTTGCCGATGGCGTCCAGCTCCGCAGCCACGTCGAGCGGGACCTGATACTGGTGGCCCTGCTGGAACGAGTAGATGCGGGGCGGTCGGCCCCCGGCGGTGATGGACATGTTCTCGATGTCCTCGTTCACCCGGATGATGCGGGTGCGGGCGCCCATCGGGACGGCGGTGGGGGTCACGGCGCTGACCGTGATCTCCTGCGGGATGAAGCCGAGGTTCTGCGCCACGTTGGCGTTCTGGCTCTGCGGCTGCGGCTGGTTCGGGTTGGCGACCTGGGCCGGAGGGGCGACCTGCGGCTGCGGGAACGACCCGTTGTTCATGGCGGGGCCTTCGAGGTACTGGACCTGAGGGCCGGGGACGCCCGCCTGCGGGGCGTACTGCGCTCCGGGCTGGGGCATGACCTGCTGGGTGGGCAGCTGCTGGGGCTGCGGGGCGGCCTGCGGCTGCACGGGAGCGGGCTCCTGCGGCGGCATGGCGGCGGGCTCCTGCACCTGGGCGATCTCGGCGGCCATCACAGCGGCCGGAGCCTGCTGGGTGGTCACCTCGCCCGTGGGCAGCGGAGCGGCGGTCTGGGAGGGGGCCTCGGGGGCTTCGGTGGTGACCTCG
The DNA here is from genome assembly GCA_964535425.1 of uncultured Candidatus Saccharibacteria bacterium. Classification (GTDB taxonomy): domain Bacteria; phylum Patescibacteriota; class Minisyncoccia; order Phycocordibacterales; family Phycocordibacteraceae; genus C7867-001. Next base: position 4,572 of record CAZHSZ010000002.1, read on the forward strand.
GCGGCGGGGGCCTTGGTGGTGGCAGCTCGTGGCATGATGTTGTTGCTCCAAACGGGTATGGGGAAATGAGTGTCTCACTGGCGAAGGGGAGAGACCCGTAGGCCCCTCCCCTGCGCTCAGTTCTTCAGGCCGGAGCCCGCCGACTCAGTTGGTGCGGATCTTGACGACCGCCGAGTCGGTGATGAGGCCGAAGCCCCAGATGGCGTACCAGGCCAGGGCGTGCTCACGACCGAAGTCGAGGACACCGCCGTCACGCAGCTCCACCGGGAGGCTGATGGCGTGGCCGAACGAGTTGTCGCCCAGCATGAGGGCTTCGAGCACGTTGTCCGACGTACCGGCCGAGACCGACGGGTAGTCGCCGAGCCACGGCTGGTCCCACCCGGGCTGTGCGACGGCCGTCGGGGCGTACCCGGCGTCCATGGCCACGTCGGCCGCAGCCGAGCCCTGGTTGTCGAGCGGACCCTCGTAGGGGTTCGCCGAGAGGATGCCGCCGGTCGAGGCGTCGCCGGGACGCCAGTCGAGGGCACCGCCGCCCGAGTAGGTCTCGTTGTAGAACGCCGACAGATCCGTGAGGATCGAGTCGTCGGAGGCCCGCAGCGGGTGACCGATCTGGGTGGTCTCGATGAACACCGTGTCGTAGAGGCGGCCGATCTCACCGAGCATGAAGTTGCCCGGTGCGGCGTACTTCGTGACCTCGATGAACTCCGGGGTGTCCCGGATCTGGCGGCTCTGCGCCGGGTGGATGAAGCAGATGTACGTGTCGCCCAGGCGAGGGATGTTCTTGCTCGCCAGGGTGTACGTGGCATCCTTCACCGCAGCCGGGGTGAACTTGAAGGCGGCGTTGGCGCCGACGATGGTGCCCGCCGTGCCCTGCGTGCCGGAGTTGTAGATGCCCCGACCCGTGGTGATGCTGGCGGGCTCGGAGTAGCCGTACACGACGGACGACGCCGACTGGATCGTGGAGCGAGCCTCCAGGTCCATGTAGGTCGCCATCGAGCGCCCGAGGAGGCGGCTGGAGCTGGCCAACACGTCATCGAACGAGGCGTTGAGGAGCAGCTCCGACATGGCGATGCCCTGGCCCTGCTCGGCCACGGTGATGCGGTACTGCTGCGCCGTGATGGCGAGCGTCTGCATGCGGATGCCCTCGACCAGCGGACCCGAGGGGATCGGCAGGTTGTTGTAGCGCATGAAGTTGACCGTGAGGCCGGGCATGACACCCAGCTCGGTCTTCTTCACGGCGAACTGCTCGAAGCGCAGCACGGGCATCGCCTGGAACAGGATCTCCTTCGACCAGATGGTCTGGATCGCCGGGGTGAGCGCCGTCGAACCGGAGACCGCCGACTGGCCGTAGCCGGTGACGTTGCCGGTTGCGCCGGTCGCCGGGTTCATGAGCCCGTAGGCCGAACCCGTGACGCCGGTGGCGAGACGGTTGGTGCCGGTGATGCCGCCACCGTTGGGGAGCTGGAATGCCATGGGATGTCCCTCCTAAGGACTGGAATTGGGGATTGGTGCAGTCCTACGGACTACTGGCCGCCCGAGTAGAACTGCTGAGTGGCGGCGGCGTGCAGGCGATCCCGATTGGCCCGGAACTCTTCCATCGACATGTTCCGGATGGTTCCGGGGTCGAGGGTCTGAGTGGCGGGTCCTTGCTCCAATGGCCCGACGGGGAAGGCGCCGCTGGACGACACCCCCCTCATCTCGCTCAACGGTACCTGCTGGGGCACCGCCGAGGCGATCTGTGGTACGCCCGGGACGGGCTGAGCACCCATCACGGACTGGAAACCGCCGACGATCTGGGCGGTTCGATTGATCATCTCCTGGAAGGATGCGTCGATCTCTTCCTTGGTGTTGCCGGTGATGAAGTCACGCAGCTCGGGCATGACGTGCTCACCCATCTCGATGAGCAGGCGGTCACGGTACGCATCGAGCTGGGCGACCTCCTGCTCCTTGAGGCGAATGGCCTCACCGACGGCGATCTTGTTCTCCAGCTCCTGCACCTTGGCGGCGCTCTCCTGGCGCACACGCTCGATGAGCTGGGTTGCGTCGAGGCCACGCTCCTCTTCGAGGCGCTGGCGCTCACGCTCGGCGTCCTCGGCGGCCTTCTCGGCGGCGAGGCGGGCCTGACGCTCCTGCTCGAACGTGGCCAGGGTGGCCTCGGCCTGCGTGATGCGGTCGTAGAGCTTGTCCTTCTCCTCGGTACGAGCCTGGCCGAGCATCTGCTGCACGACCTCGATCGGGAGAACCTGCGGGGCCTGGCCCGGCGCCTGGACGAGCTGCACCGGGGGGAGCTGCTGGCCGACGACCGGCTGAACGTCACCCACGAAGCGGGGCTGCGGGGGAGTCACACCGGGGCCGAACTCACCGACCTGCGGAAGCGCCTGGACCGGAACGGTCTGCTGCGGAGCGGGCGGCGCCTGCACAGCAACGGGCTGACCCGTCACGGGGTCGATGGCGTACTGCACAGCGGGGTTCTGGGTGAAGCTCATGTAAGTGTGTCCTTCTACGTGACCTGATATGGGTATCTGCTCTGGTATGTATAGCAGACCCGATAGGCCATATGGAACAGGCTCCTGGAGAAATCCAGGGAGACCCTACTCTCCAGGATTCTCGTTGAAGTCGGCTCGTTCCGGCGGCGAGGGCTGGAAGGCGATCTGCATGATCTCCTGAGCAAGCACCGGGTCCACCGAGGGAACCATGCCGGTGGGGTTGCCGTTGGCGTCCGGCGGCCCGTCCATTCCCGGGATCACCAGCGGCTGCCCGTCGGGTGTCATACCCGTGGCCTGCATGATGAACTGGTTGGCGCCTGCCTGGATGAGCTGGAGGGCAGCGGCCCGCTTCACTTCCTCGATCTGCTCCTCGTAGACCTCCTGGAGCTTCTGGTCGGGGAACTTCTCGCCGAGCGCACGCATGCCGCCGACCTTGCTCTGGAGGCCCACCGCCATGAGGGCCTGCTGCTCGTTGAGGATCAGCAGCTTGTCCATCGGCAACGGGTCGATCCACTCCACGCTGGTCTGGTACGTCATCGGGTCTTCGGGGCTGAGCCACGGGTACTGATCCGGCCCGAGCTGGATCGCTGCGACCATCGGGTTGTACTGGAGCCACTCGGGCTCGTAGACGGCGGCGTACCGGATGATGAGGGCGTTCACGTCCTTCAGCAGCTTGGTGTACGTCACCAGCTTGAGCTGTCGCTTCTGGATCATCGACAGGTACACCATCGACAGGGCGGCGCCGGAGGTGTTGGTGATGGGCTGAGCCTGGCCGAGCGCACCCGAGGGCACGCCGGTCATCTCGTGCATGGCCTGCTTCAGCAGCTCCAGGAACCCGAGCGGGGCCGCCATGTTGGTCTCCAGCTGAAGGTTGGTGACCTTGGCCCCGGCGTTGGGGATCGACCAGACCTTGCGGGGACCCTTCTCCAGGTTCTGCGCCTTGGCGCCCGTGATGACGGTGACCGGAGCGGAGTGGTAGTTGAGGATGTCACTGATCTCAGTGGCCTTCTCGTTGTACTCCCTGTTGAGAGAGATGAGGTCCTCGATGTCAGAGGTGCCCCACGGGGAGCTGGCCACCCGCTGGTTCGGGCAGAAGGCGACAGGGATGAGCCCGAGGGGGTTGGCCCGCTCGTCGATCATCTCGTCATCGACGTACTCCCGGATGATCTCGTCGGTGATCACCTCGACGTAGGTGTGCATCGTCCGGGCGCCGTCGGCAGCCTGGCCCCAGAACTTGTACTTGAGCTTGAACTCGACCAGGCGGGTGCGGTCGTGGGGGTGGAACGTCGGGAAGCAGTACGCCGGGTTGATCGGCAGGATGCGGATCTTGGGCGGATGGATGACACCCACCGAGTCCTGGTACGGCGGCTCCCAGGCGACCTTCACGAAGATGTCGCCCGAGACGGTGCCGTACTGGCCGATCTCGTGGAGCAACGTGGCCTGGTCGTTGTCCTCCTGCCATACCCGCCGGAGCAGGTAGGGGATGATGGCCGACGACGCCTCCGGCGAATGGTGATGGACACCCTTGCCGAAGTTGAAGCTGATGAGGTAGTCGGCGAAGGCCCGGACCCAGTTGAAGGTCAGCTGGGAGTCACCCATCGGAACCCGGTGCGCCCAGTGGTGTCCCAGGTAGAACGCCCAATTGCGACTATATTTATTTAGCCTCGGACCGTGTACCTCAAACTCCTCATCTGCTAGTTCAACGAGACCGAGAGGACTCACAGAGATGGAGAGATCCGAACCAACAGCACGGGCCGAGCCGGGGTAGAACGCTACAGACATGCTGCCGCCTCCCGCAGGTACTGAGCTGCACGCTCCAGCACTTCGGGGCTGTCCTGCATGAAGCCGATGCCGCAGTTGCAAGTGTGACACAGTAGGCCACGAACAGCATTCGTCTCGTGGTCATGATCCACATGAAGTGTCACTTCGGCCAGCGCTACGAGGCAAATGGCGCACCTACCAAGCTGCTGATCATAGAGGGTGTCGTACTCTTCTTGGGTGAGTCCATACTTCCGCAACGTGCGTGCGTTGTTGTCATGACGGTTGGTCGTGGGATCGTCTCGCCGAGCCTTCTGCCGCATGAGCGCTGCGTGCCGACCACGACATACCGCTGAGCAGTACACGTTCTCACGAAGCCGAGCCGGATAGGCCGTATCGCCCGCTCCTAGCGCCTGATGGCAGTAGGGGTGGTCACAGACCAGTTGCTCACCCGCCGCAAGTTGGTAGGACAAAGTTGCCGACATGGTGCGTCACCCTAGCCCATATCCCCGTCGAAGCGGCGAGAGCCGTGAGAACTGCGCCGCCAGGCGGGCCATGCCCGGCAGCGTCGGCTGGTCCATGGACATGTCAGAACCCCAGGGACTGCTGGCCCTCGATCTGGGCTCGGCTGATGCTTTGGGCAGCGGAGCCCTGGCTGGTAGAAGCTGTGCGGGACCTGGGGGTGTACTCCGGGTCCTTGCCCGCAACACGCCGGGCTTCGGTCCAAGCGACTTCCTGCATCCCCACGGAGGGCATGTTCGAGTTGCCTGAAGAATCCACACTTCCGGTAGCCAGGCCGACCCTCTCGGCAGCCCGGATGGTTGCATCGTTGTTGAAGGCGTGAACCATGGTCGTGGGCTTGACCGCACCGCTGGGGTGGGCAGAGACTCCCTGCTCGTCCTTCTTCCCGATCTCCATGGTCATCTTGTCAGAGCCGATGGTCTTTCCCAGGTTGGTGCGGCCCCCCCGGCCGACCGAGGTAGCGAAATCCTGACCCATGGTGATACTGTGCATCCACGAGTCCTCAGCTGTGTTGCCCCGCGGGTTGAGAATGCCCTCGGTGGAGTCAGCCATCCCGTTCAGATCGAGCCGAGTTTGGCCCATCATCTCGTGCCCGGTGAGGGTTCGGGTGATGTGGTGCATGCGGTCGGAGTACTCACGATGCACGTCGGATCCGGGGACCGCATTCTGGATGGCGGCCTCATACGAGTGGACCTTCGGCTCCGTGAGTGGCTTGATGGGGTTGGACGGGTTGTCGGCTGACATATGGGCCATAGCCCGCCTACCGTTGCGGTCGGGGCCGGATCGCCGGAGCCCCCGGTCCACATCCTCACCACGCTCTCCGTTCACGTGGCGCATGGTGGCGTCAATAGCCGCCTTCTCGTTGTCCGGAGAATTGAGCGGACTCATCACGGCAGAGCCGGTGATGGCCTGCCGGGTGGGGAAACCGTGCTCGGCGGCACTGGCGGCGATGTCAGCATGGTGGTCGAAGTACCACCCACTGCCGCTGGCCACACCCTCTTCAGCGGAGCGCTGGATGCCTGCGACGAAATGCCCCACACGGCGGTCAGCTGCCGTCTGGAGGGTGACATTCACGTTCTTGACGTGCGGTTGCAGTTCCCGCAGGTTGTTGGCCTGGCGCCCGGCCTTACGGGCAGAGTCACTGTCGGAAGCAGCCGCTGCGGCGTCGAGCTGTTCGATACGGCCAGCGAGAGCATCTTTGGCCCGACCCGCCTGCTTCATCTTGCCCTTGATGATGCGCTGGCCCGTGGCGTCGAAATCCCCCATCTGCATGGCACGGCCCTCGGGGACATCAGTACTGCGCTTCTGCTTGGCCATGTCATACCCTCCGGAGATGTGGTGCGTTGGTGTTCTGCTGCCAGCCACGGGCGATGGCCTGGTGGCGGCGGCGCTCCATGATCCCGGCCGCCTTGGGGGCGAACGCCGGGGGGAGCTGGTGGGAGCCGAGGTACTTCATCTGGGCCGCCTTCACGGCCTCGGGGGCCACCTGAGGTAGTCCCACCCCGATGCTGACTCCGGCGGGGGCGAGCGCCACCGGCTTGGGCCTGGCAGGCCGCCCGGCAGCCCCCGACTGGCTGAGCGCTGCCATGGGGTTGCCCCCGAGCTGCGTCACCGATGGCATGGGGATCTGTCCGGGGAGGGCCATTACGGCCTACCGAAACGGTACAGCGCAGCGTTGCCGTGCTCGTCGTCGATGTCGAACCGGCTCTCCTCGGAGATCTCCCCGGGCTCAGGCGCCGCAGCCTCCATGCGCTCCCGCTTGGCTGCGGCCGAGCCGGGATGAGGCGGCTGCCTGGACGAGTCGAACCGGGAGTCGGTGCCCCCGGCGCCCATCAGCCGACCCGAGCTGCGTTGGGGCGGATGAGGCGGGCCTCGGAGCCCTGCACCCGCTCGAAGGTGGGGTGGTCGCTCTGGGCGCCCTGCACGAACTCCCCGAGCGCCGTCGGGGCCTCGATCCATGCGGCCGAGCCGACGTGTGCCCGCTCACGGGTCGTCTCCTCGGGCGTCTTGATCGTGGTCACCGGGCCGGTCGAGGTGTCGCCGTAGGCGCCCTGGGCGAAGCTGACCGGCACGTCGGTATCCGTTGCAACTCCTTCTTCAAATCGCAGGGGTCCCTTGTTGCCGGGCGGGTTGGCAGCGACGGCCGACTCGTAGCCGGTGGCGGGTGCGTAGGACATGGTGTGCTCCTTGCGGACGGTGATGCAGGGTCAGTATACGCACACCGATAGGGGCTATGGAAGCTACTCCTGGCGATGGATCTCGCCCGTGATGCTCGGAGGGTTCAGAGCGGTGCGGACCTGCCACTCAGCGTGGTCCTGCGTAGCGCCCAACATCACGAGCAACTCCACCGCCTGTTCCGCCGTGGTCACGGTCACCCGGTTCTGCCGGTCCGCACGGACATGCCGGGCCTTCTGCTCCAGCAGCCCGTCATGAGGAGCGTCGCCCGGCAAGAGCCACACCTGGGGCGTGACAGCGATGGCTCGATTGGTGAGGGCGTCCATGAGTAGTGACTATATCACTCAACGTGACCCACGTCGAGGCGGCCCCCAAGGACCCTCCACCACGACGGCCGAGAGACTCTCTCCCCGAAGCAGCGCAGCAGTTCCCCGGTGGTGCCCTGACAACAGCACGTCCTCGCTTGGGGTGCCCTCGGTTGGCGGCCACTCTCGGTACCTGCGGTAGACCACGGGGTTGCGGTTCCCGGCGTTGCCCTGGTCGGCGTAGGTCTCCCCGGTCTGATGCCACTGTGGGTTGTCCATGTAGTGACGAACTCCCGGCGAGGTAACACTGGGCTGGGAGGCCCGGAGACCTCGGGGATCAACCTGCTGGAGCTGCGGCGGCGACGACAGGGCCTCTTGGACACGGGCAGGGTCGTAGTCCTGGGCGTCCTTGCGACGGCCAGCACGGGGCCAGGGGGCTGCCTGCACCGGGCTGGAGCCCTCGGGGAACATGCGCTCGAAGCCTGCGCCGTAGAGCTGGTCAGGGTTGAGTACCACGCCGCTACCCTACCGTACCTGCTGCCCAAGCGCTGGCTCCCAGCTGCGGTCGTTGATGTCCACGACGCCCTGGATGTGGCGACCGAACTGGAGCTGCTGGAAGTTCTTGGACCGAAGATCGAGGCCGCCGTGCTCTCTCCGGGTGTCGGTGTAGACCCTGGCGATGGGTCCGAACTCGGCGGGGTGTGTATCCTCCGATCCCGAGTAGGCGGCCCACTGGTCGTCCCGGTAGCGGGAGTACCCGCCGCCCGGGTCGTCGGGCATATCCGGGTCAGCCTTCGGATGCTCTCTGGCGTGGCGGTCGGCGAAGGCGTCGGCGAAGCCCTCGACCTTGGCGAAGTTCTCCGGCGAACCCAGCTGAGTGGCCCCACTGCGCTCACCTCGCACGGCTGATGGGGGCTCAGGCGCATCTCGTCCGAACAGGCCGTCGCTGCGACGCTCTGCCGCCGCCGACAGGTTGGCCAGCGCCTGGGAGTGCCAGTCCTGCTGGTGGCCCAGCTCGTGGATCAGCGTGCTGTCCTCCACATGACGGGGATCCACGGTGATGTTGCCCCCGGTCGGTGAGTAGTTCCCCGCCGCACCGTTGTCGATGTAGTTCACCCCCACCTGGGTGCCCTTCACCGCCGTGCCGCCCGCCACCCGCCGGTCACGTGCCAAGGTACTCATCGGCACCGTCGAGCGAGCGATCGTCTGGTGGATGGTGTCCCTCGTCATGTCGGTGGCGATGGCTTCCCGCTCCGCACGTGACGCCGTGCTGTTCGGCCACCCACCACGAGCCTCCTCGGCGGTGTAGTGGCCGTTGAGCGCCCGGTTGATCGGAACGGTGTCGCCTGCGGCATTCAGATCGACATGGACGAGCTGCCGCACGGCGTTGAGGCGGTTCTGGCTGAAGCCCTTGTGACCCACCTCGTCGCCGGTACGATTGGCGGCGTTCAGGCGCCGGTTCGAGAACAGCGTGCCCTGCTGGCCGTGGCCACCAGGCCCGGGCTCGTTCGGCTTGAACTGCGGGCCGCCGAAGTTGGCAAGGTTCACCATCAGAACAGCGTCTCCTTCTGAGGAGCACTACGAGAGGGCCGAGATGCAGGGGCGTTGGTTCCGGCCAGGAAGCTTGGGGGAGTGTGGGCGGTAGCCGTATCGTCTCGCAAGGTGTCACCCTCACCAGAATCCGCCACTACACCGGGCCAGGTGCCCTCCAGCTTGCGCTCCCGATCCCAGAGGAGTTGCTCCCCCCAGGAGTCTCGGCGGGCCTTGTCCTTCATCACGGACGCTTCTGCGTGGGGGATGCCCATGTGCCCCAGGAGACCTGCACTGTCGGGAGTCAGCTCACTGCTGGGGCGAGCGGTACCCACTCGGTTAAGTGCCACGTTCACCATGCCCCGCCCGAGACCCTGGCCTTGGTGTTGAGGTGATACAGCAAGCATGTCAAGCCTGCCGGGCATTGTGCGGAACAACTCCCCCTGAGGTCCGTGCTGGTACGCAGCGTGCGTCTCGAACTTACCTCCCCACACATTCGGAGTGTGCTTCTGGGGGGTGGCCTGCAACGTACCCACCAAGTTGCCCTCGTGGAAGGCGCTCACGTTGGTGTCACCATCACTATCCCGGGAAGAGGCGAACTGGTAGTCACCACGCTGACGAATGCCCATAGGCATACGATACCCCCTATCGGCGGGGGAACCAAGGGGCTTCGCTCTCCTCGACGGTCTCCACGGTGTCGTTGAGGCTCATGGCGCAGGCGATGGCGAGGGAGTCCACGTAGTCGTCGTGGACGTTGCGGTTGCCCTCGGGGGCCTGCACCATCATGAACTGGCTCTTCATCACCTTCTCGGCGTCCGACATCTGCTGGCGGAAGTTCTTCCACACCCGCATGCGCCGGGCCTTGCTGTGGCCGGGGTAGGTGACATACCGACGCTGGAGCAGCTGGATGAGGTGCTTCCAGCGCTCGCTCTGGTTCTTCAGGTCGGAGTCCACGCCGATGACCTCGCAGCGGTGCCCGAGCATGCGCTCCAGGCGCTCGACCACGGGTGAGCCCATGCCCTGCTTGTCCACGCCGACGTAGGCCAGCTTGTAGGGCGCCAGGAACTCGGCGATCTCGAAGTACTGGTTCTCCCAATCGGTGTCGTTGATCTCCAGCCAGTTGAGCACCCGGTGCTCCCGATACCCGGCGGCGTCGGGGTTGTCCCAATCGACCCAGCAGACGGTGACCACCGTGGCGTCCTTCACCCGGGCCACGTCGATCCCCGCCACGCAGGCCGAGGATGTCCATCCCTTGATGATCTCCATCCTCTTGTCAGCGAGGTCATCGAGATCGTCGTCGGCGATGAGCATGCCTCGTTCGAGCTGCCACTTCACGGCGAAGCTCATCTGGAACTCGTCGGAGTCCTCCCCGATGCGGAGCTTCTCCTTCTTGATGAACTTGGAGTAGTTGGGGTTGTACTTCTCGACCGTCTTGTAGTCGTACTCGAAGTGGTTCTCCTTCTGACCACGCCGACCGGCGGCCATGAGGCGCTTGTTGCTCATGATCGCCTTGTAGAACCCACCCTTGACGAAGCTCGGGGTGCCAATCTTCACCATGGTGCCCGCCGTCGAGGCGAGCATCGGGGCGATCGACTTGTCCATCATCGTCTCGTCGGCCTCCTGGGCCTCGTCAATGATGCAGATGTGGTAGCTGGAGCCCTCGATCTTGGCCCGGGAGTTGCAGGTCTGGCGCCGGGCGAAGGAGCCGTTCTTCAGCTTCAGGAGCTTCGACTTGACGCTGGCCTTCTCATCAATCTCGGGGTCGTTGAGGAAGGCGGTGGCGTGCGGGCTCGTGAGCTTGTCGGCCACCCGGTTGTAGATGATGTCGGCCTGGCCGTCGGTGGGGGCGAAGAGGCCGACCCACACGCCCTTCTTGAACTTCTCCAGGATCTTGAACGTCTTCGCCAGCTGGGGGAACAGCACGCTGACGCCAGCGATGACCATGGCGATGGTCTCACTCTTGCCCGACTGGCGGCACCAGAGGGCGGTGATCTCGTCGGCGTCGCCCAGGACGAGTGACTCCACGATCCGGTAGGCCAGGCCGTACTGGTAGGGGTGCAGTTCCACGTCGCAGAGCTTCTCGGAGAACACCAGCGTCCGGCGCACGAGGTCGTCTACGAACTTGGCGCTCTCCTCGTCCAGCTCCGGGATGTCGGGGATGTCGTCGTCGGTGAGGAAGTCATCGTCCGGCGCATGGTCGGCGTCGTACATGCGCAGCGCATCGGGGTCGCCGAGGTCGATCGCCTGGTCCGGGTCCATGACGTAGGTCATACCGTCGGAGCATAGCGGTATCGGGCAGCGATGCCCAGGGTCACTGGCCGGGGCCGACTACCACAGTCGTGTCGAAACGAAGGACACACTCCGTGGCATTCGCGGTTCCGGCCCCGACCAGTGGCACGGGAGGAGGGACTCGAACCCCCAACATTCGCCTCCAGAGGGCGACGCTCTACCAATTGAGCTACTCCCGAATGGCAAACGCCGACGGCTACCCGCCCCATCCCCCAAGGAAAGAGCTGGTCGCCGTCGGCGCTCGTACTCAGCCGTCGTGCAGCGGGATGCTGTTGACGGTGCCACGCCAGATGTCGCCCTGCTTGAGGCCGACCCAGCTGAGGCTCGTGCAGTTGGCGATCGTCACGCCGAGGGACGCTTGGGCGTGCTGCATGGTCGCCGTGATGGCGTCCTCAGCCTCCCGAAGCGTGTCGGCGGGGATCTTGAGATCCATGACCACCTCGTCGTTGACGGTGACCAGGACCTCGTAACGGCACAGCGGGGCCAGGAAGTCCAGCTCCAGCTGCTCGTAGGTGGGGGTCATCGTTTCCATGGTGACATACTACCCGGAAAGTGGATGTATATACAAGTCAATTTCTCGACAGGATGGCATCCATGGCTAGGAGTGCCTCTTCGGCCTTCCCCCGGGACTGCTCCAGGGCGTACATTCGGCCGTCCTTGTCGAGCCCGCCACGCAGCGACAGCTCGTACATCCGGGACGCCTCCATGAGGCCCGTCTCCACAATGATCGACAGCTCCTCAGGCGCCAAAGTGGCCAGGCGTGCGGCGAGCTTCTTGGGCTGGGCCTTCGTCGGGAGCGGGCGGCTCGCCAGCTGATCCTTCGGAATCGAGCGTTCCAGCTTCCGCCGGGGGGAGGAGAAATCGACGGGCATCTTCGGTACATCCTGACGTGTCGAGGAACGGCAGCCAGCAGGGGTCGCCGAAGTCGGAGCTGAGGTGGTACACCATCTTAGACCCCGGATACAGCAGCTCGTACAGCAGGCCGTCGGCGGGTGGCGAGAGAGGGTACGGGGGCAGCTCCGACGACGGGTTCCAGGACCCGATCTCCTCGGGTGTGACATCGAGCGGGGGCAGTGGGTTCGAGCCCGGACGGCCCCAGCCGAGCTGGTACTGGCCCCGGAGGCCCTTGAACACCAGACCCCGGCCCCGACGGTAGGGCTCCTCGATCTCCACGAGGAAGCCGCCCTCGATGGGCCATTTCGGGCGGTCGGAGTTGGGAATGAGGTAGAAGCCGTCCAGAAAGGACCGGAGTATGCCCACTACCGGACCCTGCTCTGCACGCCGCCCCGCTGCGGGTTGCTCGGGGCGTTGATCTGGTCGGGCGTCATCGGCTCGTAGGGCAGGCCGTCGAGCACCCGGTTGATCATCTTGCCCTTGCTGACGGCACGGGCGAAGCCTCGGTAGATCTCGTAGCTGCCCTGATACACATACCCCTCGGACGGCGGCCGGTTCCGCCAGCGCACCTGAAGCTCGCCCGTGGCGTGGTCGTAGCGGTACGAGGAGACTCGGGTCGAGTTGGGCGTCTCGACCCACGGCGTGAGGTCGTGGCGGGGGTCGTCGGCGGCCTGATACTGGCTGGGTCCTGGCATGTAGTCACTCTACCACCGTCGGGTGGCTGCCCGGTAGGGGCTATCGAGAGTAGGTCATATCCGATACGATGCGGCGAAGCAACACCACAAGGAGCCCGTCATGCTGTCCACGATCACTCACGTCCTCCAGGCAGTCCTGCCCGGCGAGGACGCCCCCCAGGACCCGACCATCGTCCACTCCCTCCAGATGAACCTGAGCTACCTCACCTTCATCATCGGCACCGTCGTGCCCCTCGTCGTGGCCTGGCTGAAGCGCCAGACCCTCTCGAAGCCGCTCCAGGTCGGCCTCATGATCCTCGTCAACGTCATCGTCGCCCTCCTGCGCCAGGTCCTCGCCAACAAAGGTGTCCTCGACGCCCAGCTGGTGCGTGACTTCTTCGGCCAGATCATGACGACCGGCATCGGCTACCAGCTCATCATCAAGCCCCTCGGCCTGGACGACATCGGTCCCGGCATCGTGGGTCCGAAGAACGCCGCCGTCGATCCCGAGACCGGCAACATCGGGATGGCGCCGTGAGCGGCACCGTCGAGGAGCTGCTCGCCGTCACGAAGGCCGAGGTGGGGTACCGGGAGCACGGCCGGAACCTCACCAAGTACGGCGAGTGGTTCGGCTTCAACGGCGTGGCCTGGTGCTCGATCTGGGTGGCCTGGTGCCTCGCCCGCATCGGCATGGATCCCCGGCCGTTCATCGACAACTACGCCTCGGTCGAGCTGGCCTTCAAGGGCTGGAAGCGGCTGGGCCGGTACGTCGGGAAGATGGACATCCGCCCCGGCGACATCCTGTGGTTCAAGTTCCCCACGGGCAACCACACCGGCTTCGCCATCTCCAAGCCCTACCGCCGGGGCCTCGTCTGGTACGTGCGCACCCGTGAGGGCAACACCGCCGTCGGCAACGACCGCAGCGGGGGTGGCGTGGACGAGAAGGAGCGCAAGCTCTCGATCGTCGTCGCCGTCGCCCGCCCCGCCTACAAGGACGGCAGCCAGGCACCGGCCCAGCCGCCCGCCAGCACGACTCCGGCGCCCACCGGCCAGGTATTCGTGCCCATCGAGCGGACCGGCGTCTTCAAGAGCCAGCGGGGCGCCAACGTCTTCGCCCTCCAGATGGAGCTGGCGGCGGTCAGCCCCATCTTCGACGTGGGCTCCGAGGCGGCATGGCAGGCCGAGCGAAACGCCACCGAGTACGGTCCCCAGACGCAGTGGCGGGTCGGCCTGTTCATCAACATCCTGCTGCTGAACGGCCAGCGCCAGTTCCAGGGGCACCCGACCGAGCTGGTCAGCCCCGACCTTTACAAGGCCCTGGACTTCGTGTTCTGGGTCCACACCAAGCAGCAGCCGGTCCCGGCGGGCTGATAGGGAGTATCACGTCATGAGTGACGAGTACATGGAGTCTCACCCGACCACCCTCTCCGTGGAGATGGGCCTCACCGAAGAGATGGTGCCGGTCATCGTGCTGCGACTCGGTGAGGAGATGGTCGCCATGGACACCTCCGACGCTGCGGTCCACGCTCGGGAGATCCTGGCCACGTGCGCCCTCACCGACCAGTTCGCCTCGGAGATCGCCGGTCTCGACCGTGAGCAGATCCAGCAGAAGGTCTACGACCTCCAGGCGAAGCTGGCCGGGCAGGCCGTCGAGCATGCCCAGAAGGAAGAGTTCCGGGGCGCAGCCCCGATGAACTAGACCGTCTGATTCAGGGCATTCACGAGGTCCGCCACGTCCATGCTGGCAAGGGCACGGTCGCACGGCTTGTTGTTGAAGCCGACCCCCTGGCACGTGGCGTCGATGTAGCACGTGTCGTCAGACCTTATGTAGACGACCTCCAGCTCGGCGCTCACCGTGGGGCTGCCGCAGTCCGGGCAGAGCTTGGGGATGTTGCCCCCCGGTGGCCAGGCGGACCAGAGAGTGCAGGATGGCCTCGTTCATCGCTGCGGGTTGTGGATCCGGCTCTCAGCGGCCAACTCCTCCAACACCTTGCGCTCCTCGTCGGCGGCAGCGTCGGCGGCCGAGAGGTAGGTGGCGCCGTAGCGAGCTGCGTTGAGCCCTGCCTGGGCGAGTCCGGAGATGGCGCCCACGACGCCCCCGATGGCGATGAACTTGGTGGCGTCCTTCTGGGTGTCGGTCATGAGATGAGTATCTCACTCATGTATCGACTTGTCAACTCCACCATTTCTCCCCATAACAGCGGGGAGCCCCCGACCCGAAGGCCAGGGGCTCGTCCACCTGTCGTCATGGCGTTGTCGACACCAGCTGTCTACCACAGACCGGCCAGGGAGATCGACCCCGCTGGCTGTAGAGGATCTTCGCTCTGCGGTCCTGCTCGGCGGGGGTCGCTCGGTGGGGAAGTCCGGTGCCGCCGACCGAGCGCCAGGTGCTGGCGTTGAACTGGTAGGCGCCGTAGTAGCCGTTGCCGGTGTTGATGGTGTAGTCACCACCGGCCTCGCACTTCCTGAGCCTGGCCCATGACTCCTCGGTGGCCTCCCTGGCCAGCCGCACCTCGGGCGGACGAGAGACCACGTAGGAGGCGAGGCTCGCAGCCTGCTCCTGGGTCACCTCCACGCCGACGCTGCGAGCCACCTCACGAGCCTGCTCGGGCGTACACGCCGAGACGGTGAGGAAGGCCAGGACACTGACGATGAGCACCCGTACGGGTCTCCGCATTCGCTTGCTCCTTGTTCGGGGACATGGCAACGGCCCCACCGAGAGTGATCCGAAGACCGCCCTCAGCGGGGCCGTAACACCACTGTAACAGGAACCAGCAGGTGTGTCTACTACTCGGCCGTGGAGGCCTCGGCGGGCTCGTCGCCCCAGAAGACGTAGTGCTTGCTGTCGGTGGCCTTGCGCACCGAGTACTTCCGGGGCGGGCTGCACTTCGGGCCGATGCGGGTCGCCATCGTGCGTACCGACTTGATATCCATATCAGCCGGTACGGGCAGGTACTCACTCTCCGGCAACTCCCGGATCTTGGCCGAGAAGCTCTGCATGGCCTTCGTCTTGCTCCGGTTGGTCGTGAAAGTGGGCCGCTCGGTGACGGTCTCGTAGGTGGCCTGTTGTGTAGACATGTTGTCATTATCTCCTGTTGTCAACTCAAAGTCCAGGGGGAGTGATTAACTCATCCCCGGGAGCTTCTGCTGGCCGGGCATCTGGCCCTCGTCGGACGACGCCAGCAGGGCCTGCGTAGCGGGGTTGAGCCGGGACTTGGCCAGCTCGTCGGCTTGCTGGCGCCGGAGGGCGTCCTGCTGCTCAGCGGCACGCACCAGCTCGGCGCCGAGACGGCCGACGGCCTCCTCGTGCCAGGCGAGTTTGAAGTCGTCCAGCATCTTCTCCAGGCGCTTCTTGCCCTCCTCGGTCACCGTGGCGGTGGCCCGCACGACGGTGCCGATGGCCACGATGAGCTGGTTGGGGTCGCTGATGAGGTCGTCGTAGGTCCGCTGGGTTTCGGCGGCCTTCTTGCGGTCATCGGCCGCCTGCTTGCTGATCTCCTCATGGGAGACCTTCAGCTCGGCGATGGCGTCCTCGTCGCCGAGGCGGGTCACGAGGTTCTCGACCATCGGGATGACTCGGGTCTCGATGAACGTGCGGCCGAGGATGCCGTCCCGCAGCATCTCCAGGGTCTCGGTGTGGTCGATCCGCTGGGGTGCGGCGGTGGGGTTCGAGGTGGGCATGAGGTGATACTCCTTATCGGGGCCTAGAGGCCGAGCTTGGTCTTGGTGGCCTGGACGGTGCCCTGGCTGATGCCGAAGTGGCGGGCCAGGGCGGCGAGCGAGCCGTGCTCGGCGACGAGCTGGCGGAACGACACCTTGGTGAGACGGCCGTCGGGGGTGTCCTTCGTGATGGCCCACTTGGTCTGCACGACGACGATCTTGGTCTTGGCCGTGGTCTTCGCCCGGCTGGCCTGCTTGCGGTCGAGCGCCGCACGCTGCTTGTCCTTGGTGCTGGCCTTGCGAGCCGGACGGGAGCGGTGCGAGCGGGTCTCCTCGTTGATGATGGCTGCGAGATCGGGATCGACGGGAAGGGCGTCGTGCTCGGCGTCCACGTTGGTGAGCACCTCGACCACCGGGTCCCACACCTTGTCGGCCCAATCGACGCCCTGCGGCACATCGTCAATCACCCGCATCTTGAGCGCACGGCCCTTGGGGTAGCTGAGATCGACGTTGATCACGTCCCGGGGGTCGATGGTGACGAGCAGGTACCGCCCGTTGGAGCTGCTGTAGTACGTCTTGGCACCGGCCCAGGGGCCGAAGTGGAGCCCGTTCGAGCAGGCCGCCCGGCTGGCATCGGTGAGCTTGGGGTTGTCGATGAGCTTCTGGTCGGCGATGACCTCGCCGATGGTGTACTTGATCGTGCCGGTGTGGCGGTCGTAGTAGTCGCCCCGCACGCTCTTGCAGAACACCATGTCGCCGTCGGTCGTGATCGGGGTGCTCCAGCGATCCATGAGCTGGTAGAACTCGTTGATGGCGTCACGCCACGGGTTCTGGCGGCACTTCTCCAGGAAGAGGTACCACGGGTCGGGGTCACCGCCGACGGCCAGGATGTCGAGCACCTTCTGGGTGAGCACGTCGGGCACCACGATGTCGTCCACGTAGAGCACGTCCTTGCCGTCCTCCACCCGAAGGTGAGCGCCGGGGAGCTTGGAGAGCACCACCCGGGCAGCCTCCTTCACGTCCATCAACGCCACGATGTCGGCGTCGGTGGTCTTCGGGTCCTTGATCGCCCGGAGGATCTCGTTCACGACCGACTCGTTGGAGCGAGGGACCGAGAGGGGCTTGCCCCCCACGAAGATCGTGAAGGTCTGGTCGGTGGAGTGGTAGCGGTAGAAGTCCTGCTTGGTTCCCATGAGGTGATACTCCCTATCGTGCGGTGTTGGGGTGGAAGAGGTCGATGTAGAGGGCGATGTGGTCGCCGTCGATGTGGCTGTTGCTCAGCCGATCGGGGCGGAAGAGGAAGGGGAAGTGCCGAGCGATGCGGACGGCCCGGTTCGTGGCCTCGTAGTCGAGACGGGCAGTGCTCCCGGCGGCGATCCTCTGGAGGTGGAGGACGAGGTTATCCTCCGACGGAGCCGTGGGGATCTCGCTCAGGCCCATGATCTGGCGAGCGATGGTGTCACGGTCGATCACGTTGTGGTCACGGGTGAGGCCCTCCAGCTTGTCGAGCGTGATGCGCTGCGACCTAAGAGTATCATACTCTCCCAGCCGATGCGCATTCTTGGTGACCTGGGCGGCCAGGTAGGTGTTCAGCTCCAGGGCCGGGTCGGGCTTGAACCGCTTCACGGCGTTCTCGGAGAAGCCCAGGAACTGCGGCACCGGGCCGAGGTCCCAGAACAAGAACAGGCCCTTGAGTGTCTCCCTCACCTTATCCAAGCGCACATGGTGGTAGGTTCCACCGTCGTAGCCCCAGGACGGGCGGCGGCGGCGGGGGCTCGCTCCGAGCCCGTCGAGCACCACCGACTGCTCGATGGTCGCCGGGTCGCATTCGACCCAGAGGTAGTCGGCCTCCGGCAGCTCGGACAGCTTGCGCCAGCGCTGGCGGCGGCTGTGGATGTCGGGCCGGTACAGGCGGCAGTCGATGACGCCGGGCACGACCTTGGGGCGGTAGGTCTCCTCCTTCTCCTCGGCGCCGGGGTCCTCGATGGTGCAGACGGGCACGATCTGATCAGCTCGCAGGCCCAAGAGCGTCACGAGGCGCTCCAGCTGACGGGCCGAGGGGTCCTTCAGAATGTAGGCGTCCTCCCAGGTGTAGCGGTCGTGGTCGCCCAGCCACTCGAAGATGCGCTCCTTGGTGCGCACGACCCGCTGCCCCTTGCCGGTACGGGTGACGAAGAACACGAGATTGCCGAGCGACTTGACCGGGAAGCTGAGGGTAGCTCGGGGCGGGGCGACTGTCTTCGGCGCCAGCGGATGGGGTGCGGTCCCGAACTTGATGTCGGGGGTCGAGGGGCTGTACTCCTTGTTGGAGTGGTTGCTCCAGCGGCTCTTGGTGTTGGTGCCGCCGTACTGCCACGACTCCGTGGTGACGAACTCCGGAATCGTCCAGTCGCTGCCCCCGGTGAGATACACCTTCCCATATCGGTTATCACCAGCGAGGTGGAACCAGCGGAAATTGCGCAGCAGGAGCGCCTTCTGGAGCCAGTTGTTCTCGGATCCCAGGAGGGTCTGCACCGTGTAGTGGATCATCTCGAAGGCGTTCTCGATGGCGTTCCGCACGTTGCGGGTCGTCACCGGGTCGAACGAGAGTGACTCACGGTCGGGAGCCGGATCGGCCGAGCCGAGCGGCAGCTCCACGATGACGGACAGGTCAGAGAACGACCCGTTGATGGGGTTGCGAAAGTCACCGAAGTGCTCCGGCGGCACCGGGTAGAGCACGCAGCCCTGCCGGACGTAGACCTTGTGGAAGAACCCGGAGTACCGGACGATCTGCCAGCCCTCGCCGGAGACGACGGTCTCGTAGGAGGGCTCGGGGAGCGACTGCGCACCGTTGCCCATGAAGCCGAAGCTGAGCTTCTCGGCCTTGCCCTGGAACTGGTCGATGAGGTCCTCGGGGACAGCGATGATGACCTCGAAGCCGTCGGGCTCGCCGGTCTCCTCACGGCCCAGGAGCGACATCACCGGGATGCCGCCCGTGCCCCGGGCGAGCACCCAGGACGTGCTCCAGCCACCGAGGTGCCGCACGAGCACCATCGAGTCCACGATGGAGAACCCCGCCTTGGAGCCGATGCCCATCTGGCCCGTGACGAGGTTGCTGCGGTCCTTGGTGGAGTTGAACATCTCCAGGAAGACATCTCGGATGATCTCGTCCGTCATGGAGATACCGAAGTCACGGACCCGGAAGGTCGGGTCTTCGTGGGTCGGGAGCTGAAGCTCGAAGGGCACGTCGCCCTTGCCCGCCTCACGGTGGGCGTCCCATGCGTTGGAGCAGTACTCCCGGATGACGGCCAGCACCTTGTCGGAGTACACCTTGTTGGTGTACATCTCGAACAGCTTGGCGCTGGCCGAGATGCGGAGATCCTGCGTGTCCTCGGGGGCGAGGTTGGTCTGGACGACGACTTCGGGTGCGGGCGAGATTGCCATGGTGTAGGGCTCCTTGTAGCGGGCTGTGGTGACAAGTCAATGGTGACATACGCATCATTGACTTGTCAACACATTCCGAGGAGATACTCCTACAGCTTGCCGCCGTCGGCGATGTCGAGGAGCGCCGAGGCCGTCTGGATGGCCAGCGTCGAACCCCGGGAGTTGCCGGGCTGCCAGTTGGGGCTGAAGAGACGCCGAGCCTCGGCGGCGGTGAGCCCGAGGGCGGCCTGGGCGATGTCGGTGCCCCGGTACGGCGTGCCGTTGCCGTTGGCCTTACGCCACCAGACACCGCTGCCGCCCTTGACAGCCTCACGGTCGGGAACCCAGCCGTTGAGCAGGCAGGTCCAGCCCACGATGTCCTGGAGATCACCGACCGGGGCGATGATCTCCCGGCCGTCGTCCAGGGTGATGCGCTGGATGTCGTCGCCGAGCTGCGCAGTGGTCCCGGACCAGAAGATCTGCGGGCTGTAGTTCTCGGGGAACGAGAGGATGCACTCGGCCACGTCCTGGATGAGGACCCTGTTGCGGACGGGGGCGGGTGCCGCACCAGCGGCACCGATGGTCGTGATGGCCATGACATTGACTCCTTGTTGGGTTGCGGTCTGATAACCGTATCACACTCTTGTCTTGTTGACTAGTGTGACACTCAGGAAATACAAGAGCCCCCGGACCGTTCCCTGGCACCGGGG
The DNA here is from genome assembly GCA_964535425.1 of uncultured Candidatus Saccharibacteria bacterium. Classification (GTDB taxonomy): domain Bacteria; phylum Patescibacteriota; class Minisyncoccia; order Phycocordibacterales; family Phycocordibacteraceae; genus C7867-001. The sequence goes on from CAZHSZ010000002.1 coordinate 24,977, forward strand.
GCTCTCGGAAGACGTGCGGCGAGGGGGGTTCGCCGACGGCCTCTACCGTCCGGAGCGAGGGGGGTCACTCCGGGGGTTCTGGGCTCAGCTGCGGAAGATGCCGCCGAGGATGGACGGGCCGCCGGACTGGCCGGGACCGTTGGTGAGGAAGTCGAGCAGCGAACCGAGCGGGTTGTTGGCACGGGCCGTGGCGGCGTCGTACTCCCGGTTCAGGGTCTCCAGCTCGGCGTCGAGCTGCGGGCTCTTCGAGGAGATGCCCGCCAGCTTGTCGAGCACGTCCAGGCGCCGGGCGATGTCGGCGTTGAGAGCGTCGGCGATGTAGGCGTTGAACCCGTCGAGGCGGCAGTGGTCGTCGGTGTGGCGCTTCACCTCGGCCAGCTCCTGCTGGACCTGCCCGATGCGTTCGTGGATGGCCTGGGCCGTGTCGGCCGCCTCCTTGCGGAGCACGTTCGCCAGCTCACCGAGCTGCTGGTCGATGTACTCCTTGGTCTCTCGCTTCATGATGTGGTACTCCTTCTGGTTGGGTTGGTGAACAGTATGACACTCTCAGCGGGGGAAGGCAAGGACACCCCTGCCAAGCTGCCACTGGATGGTGCCGAGGGCGTCGATGAAGGTGCGGTGACTCGACACATGGCCCTTGCCGAACGGCCCCGTACCCTCGCGTAGCCGCCCATCATCCACCCGACGGCGGCCTGCTCGGGCATGGCGTAGTCGAACGGTGCCTGCGTGCTGGTGTAGGGGTTGACCATGTACTCGGCCATGGTGTCGAGCATCTGGTCGAAGTCGCCCGCCCCGTTCGTAAGAGTGTGTCCATATTCATATGAGGGCACGAGCGCCTCGGCCCGCATGGCGAGGTCGTTGAGCACGGCGGCGTGGGTGGGGATGTTGAACGCCGGGGCGACGTTCTGGAGCACGTCACGAAGCGTCGGCGAGCTGTTGCGGGCCGCCACCTCGGCGGGGGTCAGGGGTGTTGCCATGCGTCGGGGTCCTCCACGATGAATCGGCGGGGCGGGGTGTGTACCAGCTCGTAGACGCTCGGCATTTCCGGGAGCCCGTGCATGAGCGAGCTGATCGGGTTGTCGACGGGCCTACCGGTCTTCGGGTCGTAGAGCAACTGAGCGTCTCGGGGGCGCCAGAGGTTGCGTAGTACCCTCAGATGCCCAAGTATCGGCTCCAAGCTGTAATCGACCCGGACGCCCTCGATGATGGGCGACACCCTCTCAGCGAGCACGAGCCCCGTCACGTGGCCGGGCTCCTCGTCCAGTGAGACCCACAACAACATGGTGCTACTGATGTCGGCCCGAATCGTCTCGGCGCTGACGTAGCCGTTGAATTTCTGGTCCCACCAGAAGCGCTGGTAGACAAACACCCGGCGGGTGATGAGGTTCCATCCGATGGAGACGTGATCGCTCTGGATGAGGCGGTAGTCCGGCTTCGGGAGCGAGGAGACCTGATCGAGGAACGACCGGGTGAACTGCTGGAGGTGCTTGTGCATCGCCTGACGCCGGACGACGCCCTCCTGCTCCATGGCGGCGCCCCAATTGCTCCGGCGGCTCACACCCGCACCCGCAGCATGTCCTTGAAGTTCTCGAAGAACCTCGCCCGACTCTTGACGGTGGACCCGGCCCGGATAGCCAGTGACATACTCCCGTGCTCCATGACGATGATGTACTGCCCCTCACGGTTGGGCTCGGCCCTGGTGAAGTACTGCCCGGCGGTGTCGTCGTACTTGAGCACCCACGTCATCGGCACCGAGAGGAAGCCCCAGGCCGTCCCGGGCAGCTTCCAGCCCCACGAGACGAAGTAGTTCCCGTCGATGCACGTCGAGGTGCGGAAGTTCGGGTAGCTCCAGTCGTCACGGGACTGGTTCTCAGCGGTGCGCAGGATCGTGCGGCTCGGGATGTCGAGCTGCAACTCCTTCTCGTGAGGGTCGAGCGCTCCCAGGACCGCCAGCAGGAGGGTGGGGTTGTCTATCACTTCTGGCATGGGCATAGAGTATCACCATCTAGCCGTGCTTGCGCAAGTAGCAACTATTCGCTACAGTGTGTCCATGACCACAACCGACCGAATCTTCCCCGACAGCAACCCCATCGTGGAGCTGCGCCGGGTGCCCGAGACGCTGGCCCTCGGCCGTGAGTACGACGACGGCGTGGCCGAATGGCTGAACGGCGTCGTGGTGTGGCAGCCGAACAGCTTCATGGGCGGCGGCCGGGGCACCTGGATCATCGGCTACGCCCAGGACGGCGACGACCTCCCCACTCGCCAGTCCTTCACCGACTACCCCGACTTCGATGAGCGCCAGGCTCGGGCCGACGGCCTGATGATCTTCTGGGCGCAGCCGGGCAACTGGGTCTACAAGCGCTTCGATGGCACACAGTGCGGCGGCCGGGCTGACACGATCCTGGAAGAGCTGGTTCGCTCCGGGCTCCGGGGGCCAGCTTCGGGCGCCGTCGATCTGCGCAACAAGATCGCCGAGCTGGTAAGCGACGGCATGCGGGACGCTGACCACCCCCAGGCCGTGTCGCCCGCCGAGGACACCGCTGACAGCATCATGCAGGAACTGTGGTACACCACCGACGACATCCACCCAGAGCAGAAGCTGGACGATTGATGAGTGACACACCCACCGACGACATGATCCCCACGCCCGCCCGGGTGGTCAAGTTCTGGGACGAGATGAGCCGTCACACGACCCACAACGCCCACTGCTGGATGAACCACCCCGCCTGCGCTCTCCGTAGGGTGTATGGCGAGCTGTCCAGCGACATCGAGCGGCGCCAGCACGAGATCGAGCGCATGCGCCAGGGCCTGTGGGACATCTTCGCCGCCCTCGGCGGTGACACCGATGGTGACCCCACCCCCGCAGCCCTCGTCGGCGACATCGTGGAGCTGGTGATGGTGGAGGCCCGGGAACTTCGGGCCGCCTACGACGAGCCGCCGTACGACTGATGATCGCCGTCCGCACCTCCGGAGGCCGACTCGTCCACTGGTCGGACCCCTTCACCAAGCGCCGCCTCATCTTGCCCCGCCACCGCTGGCGTGTGACACACTGTGGCCGCATCTGGACCCGCCGCAACCGGGACACAGGTGCCAGCGCCGTGACCTGCTCGGTCTGCCTGCGCCACGTCCCTGCCTGGGCCTACGCCGAGGAGAAGGAGTTGGCGCCACTCCAGGAGTTCGCCGACCAGCAGCGCCTCCCCACCAGCCTCCTCTGCTCGCCGTGTTCCAAGGACCACCACGAGTTCTGCCGGGCAAGCGACCCAGCTCTCAAGGCCCACTGCGATTGTGGGTGTCACTAGACACTACATAGCCCATATCGCACAGGGACCCTCCTCCCTCCAGATTTCGGGCCACCCCCGCCCCCTCCCCTTCGGCGTAGCCGACGCTCCGAAATCGCCCATTTCCTCAACTTCTTGATATTCGGCCTGCCGGACGAACGGCGGCATGGAAAGGACACTTCGCATGGCAATCCGCTACGTCATCGACCCAGCAGTGGCTCGGGATCTGCTTGCTCGTGAGCCTCACCTTCGCTCTGTGATCCACCCGGAGGAGTACAAATTACCCGACGAGATTAGATCACCCGAACAGCTCACCAAAGCACTCACCGGGGCCGTGGAGGGCCAGTCGATGGTGCCTGGATCGCTCTACGTGACCTCGATTCAGCAACGGGCATTCGATGTCCAGCGTCCCCCAGGTATATCTCCGCATTGGGAGGCGACGTACACGGTCTACGGGGTCCTCGGGTGAGCAAATCCAATACGAGGTGCCGTTGCTCAACTTCTTGATATGCCTATGGTGCATGGATCATGGGTACTACAGGCGGGGTTCTTGCTACTCCGCACTTGGAGGAATGTGTGCCCTAGGCCGCCCCATGCCCATCTCCGATCTTAATGGTGCCCCCCTCCAAGCACCCACGCATGGTCCTGGCTTGCGCATGGGCATGGGATCTGCTAGGCGCATGCGCATGCCCACGAGCAAGCAATTGGACAAGTAGTTGCTACGTGTGCTAGGGCCTCATTACAGCTCCTGGTTGCCGTTGGGCATGGTGTGGGTGTGTGGGTGCCTAGGGCAAATGGCCATGGTTGGTGGGCGTAGTTGCTACGGGCCAGGAGGAGAGCAGTGGCCAAACACACGACCAAGCGCACCACCAAGCGCACCACCAAGCACAAGCATCAGCACCTCTAGCTCTCTCCCTCTCCTCCTCCATGGCAGTGCTCATCCAGTTGCGATGGCGCCAAACTTTGGGCCGAGTTTCGTGCGTCCTCCAGCATGCCGATGATGGTGGGGTTGGTGATGCAGCTGTGGTCCTCGCCGACCCAGCACTTGCCGGGCTCGCCTTCCACGTACCAGATGTCGTTGTACTCGACCATGTTGCGCTCGACCCTGATCATCAGTTCATCGCCGCCTGTTGAAGGAGGATCAGCACGCACCAATCGTCGTGGGCCACACGGGCTTGGTAGAAGCCAGCGATGTCGGTGGGCACCAGCGTGATGTCGGGCTCGCACGTGCAGCCGCTGTCCTTGGCCAGCCTGCGTGTGAGGTCGATCAGTTCCTTGTTCCGCTCCTCTTGCGATTTCATGGTGTGTCTCCCTCTTTAGATGCCAGGACCAGCTTGGTGGCCAGCTGCACGGTGTCGTGGGTGTGCCGGGTAGCGCTCATCGCCTCTTCCCCTTCGCCTTGCGCTTGGCCTTGCGCCTTGCTCGGGCGCCGGACTTTGCCGGGTTGCTGTTCACCGGGCGCTGGGTCTGCTCGGTGCTCATGGCCCGGTAGGCGTTGCCAGCGACACCGGCACCGTTGGCCAGGCGGGCGGCCTCCTGCTGAACGACACGAGTGAAACGCTCGTCCCCGGTGGCGGGGCGAGCCTGCTTCCACAGATGGCCTGCGTCCATGATGCTCACGGCCAGGTCGATGGCGGCGCCTTGGCAGAGCTTGTCAGTGTCTCCATCGTTGTCCTCCACGGTGTGGAACGTGATGAGTGACCGGAGAATGGGGTGCTCTTCGCAGAGCCTCCTCGCCACGTCCACGGGCAGCGTGGCCACGGTGGCGTCGTGGGTGTAGGTCTGGTCCCCGGGATCGGCGGCATCGCTGCGCACGTCCTGGTTGGCCGGGCTGACGTAGGGCTGGGGCGCCCACGGGTCGCCGAGAGGGAAGCCACTCGTGTTGGTGTTGTACACGTGGTGCTGGGCCTGTCGGGCCGGAGAGACGCCTGACTCACCAGCGAGGATGAGGATGGCGGCCCACTTGCGCACGTCCTCGGGGCTGAAGGTGCCCGACAGCTCGTCAATGATCACCTGGGTGGGCTCGGCGCCTCGGATCTCGTCGGTCATGGGAACCTCATCGCATCACGTAGCGCACCGCCGACCCACGTTGGCGGTGGCCCACCGTTGGCGGTGATATGGATATCGGGCGCTGGGTCGGGCGGGGGCACGTACGTGACGCACTGGCACCGAGCCTGAGCGCAGCTGTGGCCCATCAGCTCCGACCGATGGACACCACGTCGGTGGCCGCAGAACGAGCAGAGCACGTTGGACTCGGCCCAGCGCTGTGCCTGCGCCTCCTCGTACTCCTCGGCCTCCTCGGCCACCTGGGCGGGGCTATTGTCGCACAAGCACAAGCCGCACCCGGCGGCGCTCTCGTTGCCAGGCTCCAGGAACGTGTTGCAGTGCTCGCTCAGGAAGTGGCCGCAGTGACATACCGGATCGCCGACGAAGCGCTGGAGCGTGGCAGGGTCGGCCTCCTCGGGCCGCTCGCCGCCAATGTGGCCCACGGCCTCGATCAGATCGGCGATGTACTCCCCATTGGGGTCCACGTCGTGGATCACGATGACGTTGGCCAGGATGGGGTGCTCGGCCATCAGCTGCTCGGCGACGTCCAATGGGATGGTGGCGAACTTCCACCCGTCGGGGTACGCACTGAGCTGGCCCACGGGCTTGGGATGGGAGATGTCGTTGCCGTTGGCGTCGTAGGTGATCACGCCGTTGGACTGTCCCCAGAGGTAGGGCGGTACGGCGTTCATCACCAGATGGGTGTGTCCACGAAGAACGTGGTCACGTGCCCGCAGCCGGGGCAGCGGTGCTGGTAGGTGCCAGGTCGGTAGACCATGGCGCTCGGCGGGAAGTGCTCACGGTGCTGGCAGGGGGCCTTCAGCGGTCCGGCGATGCGTTCGGTTGGCATGGGTGTCTCCTTCAGTGTGGCCAGGCGCAGATGCAGTGCGTGCATTCGCCATCAGCGTAGAGTGCGTCACCATCACCGTGCGGGTCGCCGTCGGGCGCATCCACGCCTTCGCCCACGTGGCACGACACGAGGTGACCGCACCCGCAGACGCCAGCGAGCTTGCGAGACGCCTCACGGCCCACGTGGGCGGCCTGGTGGTCGATGGGCACGGGGCTCGGCACCTTGATGCCCTGGGGCAGCGCCGTGGTCTGGAGGAAGCCAGGACCGAGCGTGGCGATGTCACGCATCACGGTGGTGGCCTCGGCGCCCGGAGCGATGCGCAGCTCCAGCTGGGCGATGAGCCACGTCTTCAGCTGGGGCATCTCCTGCACCAACGCCTCGGCCACGTCCACCGGGATCAGCGCCATGCGCACCGCCACCACGCCGGGCTCCTGGATGTTGGAGACCATCGCAGACGCCTCGGCAGGCGTGAGGATCTTCGCCTCCCCTTGCAGCTTGTCCAGCAGTCGGCGCCGGTCCTCGGTGGTAGGCATATCAGATGACGATCGTGGCCTTGGCCAGGACGAACAGGACGGCGCCGAGGAGCACGAGCACGAGGTAGAGCAGGGGGCGCACGCCTCGCACCTGTCGGCCGATGTCGAGCTGGTGGTGGGACAGCGCCTCGACGGTGAGCAGGATGTCGCTCACGTCGTCCTGGTCGGCCGCCACGACCGCTGTGCACTCCTTGGGCGGGCACCAGCGCACCACGCCGCCCACGTACTCCAGCTCGGCACGCTCCTGCTGGTAGAGCGTGGTCAGCGCCTCGCTGAACTGCGCCGCATCGGTGGCGAAGGGCAGCAGGTTCTGGAGTGCGTTGGGTGTCACACCTCCACGCTGGGTGAGCGTGCGCTCGATCTCGTCGGCGATGGTGTCGATGTTGGTCTCGGTCATGCGGGTGTCCTTTGTTCCTGGGCGGTGGCCCGGGGGCGGTGTCTTGGGGATGAGGGGCTGGGCCAGGAGCTGGCGCACCTCGGCCTTCTCGGCAGCTCTGCGGCCCGGCACGCTCGGTGCGGCCTTGGCCATGGGCTCGACGTTGCCGGGCCTGGGGATGACCTTCAGGGGCTCGGTGGGCTCGATGTCGCAGAGGTAGCCGTGGTGGCGTGCCACCATCGTCCAGCCCTTGGACATGCTCTTGTCCATCCCGTGGATGATGTCGTGGTGCCGTCGGCAGATGCTCACGAGGTTGGCACGGCGGTCGGAGCCTCCGTCTACTCGCTCGCATCGGTGGTGAACAGTGAGACCTCTATCGCACTCACCCGGGATTAGGTGAGCTATCTGGCAGTGCCACTGATCACGCTCGAAGATGGCCTCCTTGCGGGAGGGGTCCACGTGACTCCTTTCGTTGATGGTGTCCTAGTGTGACACACCGGCGATGACGAACACGGCCAGGTAGACGGCCACGATGACCACGCACGAGACCGCACCGCCGAGGGCGAGCTTGAGGATGAGGTTGCTGAGTCGTTCGTCGTTGGGCATGTGTGTCACACTCTCCTCTTGATATGGGTATCAGGGTCCCTGGTGGACGTGATGGCTCGATGCACCAGCTCGGCTGCACCGCTCTCGGGGTGATGCTGCACGATGGCGTCGGGCGCCTCCTGGATGCTGCGGCTGTTGCGCCACACGCCGTAGCGGTCGCCACCTCGGTCGCTGTCCCGCAGGTTGGCGACGGTGATGGTCTCGATGTGCTCGGGCCTGCCGCCGTCGCTGGGGTGCTTGTCGATGCGGATCACGAGCATGGTCAGAGCCTCTTTCCGAGGAGTGCTGGACGCTGGGGCGGGGTGGGGAACTGAGCGGGCACGTCGGTGACCACGTTGATCGGCCGCTCGAACACGTCGGTGCCGTCGTGGCCGGTGGCTGGGGCTCGGTACTCGCCGCTCTGGGCGTAGTCAGCGCCGGGCCTGGGATGCCGGTGGACGGTGATGGACTCCTTCAGCACCATCGAGCTGGCGGTCTCGTGGCGGTGCGTGTTCAGCGCCTCGTGCCACATGGCGTGCTTCAGCACGTCGGCGATGATCGACCCGCAGATGTCGCACACGAAGATGTCGGCGCCGAGGAGCGCACGCTCCTTGAGTGCGTCGGCCAGCTTCATCGCCTCCGGCGCCACGGGCTCCGGCACGGGGTTGATCTCGTCGGCCATCAGTCCTCGATGATCTCGGCGTCCACCACGTCGTCATCGAACGAGCCGATGCGGGGGGTCTTGCCGGTGCCGATGGCACGGCCGAAGTCGGGCTCCGGCGCCACGCCCCAATCGGCCGGGTGCGGGGGCCGTGGGGCCGTCTGCGGGCTCGGTCGGGGGCCGAGGTCGTGGGCACCCTCGTGGAAGCCACGGAGCACGTCACGGCCTCGCTGAGGCAGCAGGGCCAGCTGCTCCTCGGCCAGCTGCGCACGACGGGCCAGGAGCCACGTCTCACACGGAGCGGGGCGGTGTAGGCCATCCGCCAGGCAGCCGAGGCAGAGACCTGAGCTGGTGACGCTGTTGTTGGTGTGATGAGCGAGCACCTTCTCCAAGTCAATGCGCCTGACGGCACTGTCGGGGTCGTCGGCGTCGAGTGAGCGAGCCATCAGACGGCCGTCCCGCCGGAGCTGAGCTTGTCGCCCGTGAACGGCCCGACGTAGGCCAGCTCGGAGCACTTGAGCGTGACGGTGACGGGCAGGCGCCCGGCGGTGCCGGAGACCTTCAGCCGG
>CAZHSZ010000002.1:33974-44880 GCA_964535425.1 uncultured Candidatus Saccharibacteria bacterium
CTTGAGCGTGACGGTGACGGGCAGGCGCCCGGCGGTGCCGGAGACCTTCAGCCGGTGAACTCGGGCTCCTGGGAGCTGGCGCCGGGCTCGATGAAGAGCACGGCCAGCACCTCGGCATTGGCGTGAGCGAAGCCGTTGGACAGGACCACGGTCACGGCCTCGTCGTTGTCCTTGGCCGCCTTCAGGTACTCCAGGTTGACGATCTGGTCGATGGCGTCGATGGTGTGGGTCATGATGGTGATACTCCCCTATCAGGTGGGGAACGGCAGCGTGAGCTGCTCGTCGGTGTTGTCGGACGGGAACAGCACCTCGACGGCGCTGACCACCAGGGCGCTACGCAGCAGCTCCTCGGTGTTCTGGTCGAAGCACACGAACCGCACCAGCTCGATGCCGGGCGTGGTCTCGATCACGGTCTTGGTCACGGCCTCGGCGGCCACCTCGGCGGCCTGCTCCGGCGGGTAGCCGTAGATGCCGGTGCTGATGGCGGGGAAGGCGACGGACTTGCACCCGAGCACGTCGGCCAGGATGAGGGACTGGCTGTAGGCGCTGGCGAGCTGGCGCTGGGCCGTCTCTCGGCGCTGCTGCATCCCGAGCTGGCGGGCGTCGTCCAGCCGGTCGTAGGCGGTCGGCGTGGCGGGCCAGATGGGGCCGACGGCGTGGATGACGAAGCGGTTGGGCAGGTCGAACGCCGGAGTGTGGACACACTGCCCGGTGAGGCAGCTCACGCCGTCGTCGTCCTCGTAGAGGTACTTGATGGCCCGGTCCAGCTGGTCAACGCCTGCGGCCCGGTAGATGGCACCACAGACGCCACCGCCGGGCTCCAGCAGGTCGTTGGCGGCGTTGACGATGGCGTCGATGTCGGGCTGCTGGGTGATGTCACCCTGCACGATCTCCAGCTTGGTCATGCCGTCACCTCCTGGGGAGCGGGGACCGGCGTGGCCGACACCACGATGGTGTCGAAGTCGTCCTGGTGGGTCAGGCGGCGGTAGGCGGCCGTGACGGCGGCCTTCTCGTCGTGGGCCTCGACGGTGAAGTCGCCGATGACATCGCCGTGGCCTCGGCCGTCGTTGGTGGTGATGCTGAACTGCTTGATCTTGCTCATGATGTGGTACTCCTCTGTTCGGTCTTGGCTGACTGCTGGCGCCTCTGGTACTCACGCCTCGCCTGGTTCCGGGCGCAACGCAGCGAGCAGTAGATGGTGTTCTGCCGGGAGCGCTGGCGCCCCGGGCGGTCTTCGTCCTGCCAACGAAACGGCTTGCCGCACGTCTCGTTGGCGCAGTTTCGCTCCTTGGGCATGTAACCGTGACCGTTGCAGTGCTCGCAGACTTCGCTCCACTCAGGGTCCATCTGCGGCGGGGTGACTCCGGCGCCCATCAGACGGCCACGAACTGGTCGGCGCCGAAGGGGGCGAAGTCGGCCACCTGGGCCAGCGGGTACTTGACGACGGCGAAGGGGTTGAAGTCGCCGGACTCGTAGGCCCAGCCCTTGAGCAGGAGCTGCGCCGGGCGCTCGGGGGATCGCTGGATCACCGCCAGGATCTTGGTGCTGAGGGAGCGGCCGTCAGCCAGGGTGATGGCCACGGCCTGGTTGACCTGGCTGCGAGCGATGTCGGCCAGCTGCTCGGGGGTGGGCGGCTCGTCGGCGGGCTCGGGGAAGGCGATGGTGCCGTCGTCCTGCACCTCGGCACCCTCACCGAACAGCTCGGTGGCCGTCTCCTGCACTGCGGCCCGCTTGTCGGCCTCGGTGGCGGGCTCTGGGGTGACGATCTCGTCGTTGGTGCCATCGCCGAGCACCGGCACGATGCGGCGCAGAGCCGTGTCGATGTGGGAGTCGTTGTACTGAGCCAGGAAGTCGGGGGACTGCCCAGCAGCGTCCCACGCCGCCCAGAACAGGTCCCAGCGGTAGCGCTTGTCCAGGTCCTTGACGTGCTCGGCACGGGGGAAGTCACCGTTGCGGTAGGCGGTCCGGCGCTCGGGGGTATCAAGCGGCTCGATGGCCTGGGCGAGGTTGGCGAGGTGTTCGGCGGTGACCTTCATGTGGATGTGCCTCCTAGGCGGGTTGTGGTGTGACACCATCGTACAGGAGATCTGTCCTGTACACAAGTCAATGTGTTGATATGGGTATCACGTCTCCTGGAACAGGACACACCACCCCTCGATCGTGGGCTCATCGCCGTACTCGTCGGCGTCCTCGTCGCACGTGTCGGGATCCCACGTGATCCACACCGCCACGTAGATGCCGGGGTTGGTCAGGATGTCCTCGGCCAGGCGTCCACCGATGCTCTCGCAGTCGTGCATGTGCCAGTTCTCGGCCTGGTTGATGATGCCGGATCCCTGGGAGCTGTAGCCCTTGAGCGGCTGCCAGGCGTCGTCCTCGGGGCCGTCCTCGCCGGTCACGGTGGGGGCGTAGATGTCGGCCCGGGAGCGCACGAAGCCGGGCGTCACCACCTCGATCACGTGGTCCAGCTCCATCAGGTCGTTGAGGTCACCGGGCAGTGTCAGCTTGCCGGTCTCGTCTCGGTTGATCACTTCGGCACCGCCCGGTAGCGCTTGCCGTCACGGGCGAGGATCGTGGAGCCCGGCGTGGCCAGGGCACGTGCTCGGGCCTTGGCGGCGTCATTGGTGCCCAGCTCGACCTTGATCTTCTCGGCGACCTTGACCACCTTGCCGCCCAGCTGGCCCTTGACCAGCGGCAGGCTGACCACGATGTAGTCACTGGTGACCTTGGTGTTCTTGATGAGCGCCGGACGCTGGTAGAGCGTGGCGACGATGACCGTCTCGGTGCCGTCGGTCGTGGCCTGGAGGCGGGGCATCAGCCGAGCCCCACGATCTCGGCCACCTCGTCCAGCGAGAAGGCGCACTGGTCACGCTCATCGAGCTGGCCGCCGAGGCTGCCGTCCTGGATGCGGGGCCAGGTCACGCCGAAGATGCGCTCACCCTGGAAGCCGGTGCCCGTGGTGATCTCGATGATCTCGCCGTTCACTCGGATGAAGCCGAGGAGGTCGGGGGTCATGAAGTTGGCGCCCTTGGTGCCGTGGTTGGTGGCGCCTCGGTGGGCGACATCACTGAAGCGGGTGCGGAACCGATCCACGATGGTGGGCCAGTCGGCCTGAGCGTCGGGGGTGGTCGTGTTGGTCATGGCGTGCCTCCGTGGCTGTTGTGGTGTGATACTCATTGTACATGAAGAGTGTGACACTCACAAGTACCTGATAGGGAGTATCAGATGACGCCCGCTGCACGCTCGGCCGCCAGCAGGTTGTCGTAGGCCAACACGGTGTACTCGCCTCGGTAGTTACGGGTCATCTCCTTGAGCCCGTACACCACCGCACGACGGTGCTCGGGGCCGTAGGGCAGGAACTTGGCCAGAGCCCGCACACGAGGCTCCCAGGATCTATGACAGGTCACTCGCAACGACTCTCCGAGAGTGTCGGCGGCGTAGGCAGGCAGCGCGAAGGTAACGGTGTCTTCGCCGTTCTCAGGCATCAGCGCACCTCCCAGGTTCCGACCTTGTTGCCGTTGGCGTCCCGCACCGAGCCGGACTGCTGGCGCTGGCCATCATCCACTCGGTCGGCCACCTGGCGCAGCAGCTTGGCCAGCTGGTCGGGGTCGTCCTCGAAGGCGGCATTGTCGCACTCGATCGTCAGTGAGAACACCATCAGCCGACCACCACGTTCTCGGGGCGGGTGAAGACGGGGCCGGGGGTGCGCACCCGATCGCCCAGCACGCCCCAGATAGCGAAGGTGCCGTTGTCACCCTCGACAGCCACGGTGGCCACGTCGTAGAGGAAGACCTCGGGGCAGTCCATCCCGAACCGGCGCACCGTGGTGCCGACCAGGCGGGCGAAGCGGCGCAGGCCGGTGTTGGGCAGCTCGACCACGAAGTAGGACCCGCCGGTCAGCGGGTTGGAGGGCATGCGGAGGCCGTTGGCCTCGGCCCACGCATTGGTGCGGACGGTGGCCAGTGTCTTGGGCGCCGAACCCGAGCCGGTGACCAGCAGGGCGCCCTCCTTGAGCACGTTCGTGGTGTCTCGCATCAGGCCCCCACCTCGACCAGGACGAGGTAGCCGTAGAGACCGCCGTAGGTGAACTTGTTGCCGTAGGTGTCGGTGACCTTGACGATGACCCCGACGACCTCGACAGCAGCGACGGTGAACACCGACTCCTCGCTGGCCTGGAGATCTTCGTAGGTGTTCCCGACCTCCAGATCGAGGGGGCAGACTGCGGTGCGGGTTGCCATGAGGTGGTGCTCCTTGGTGGTTGTGGTGAGTGACACCATGATACACGGTATGAGTGTCACACTCAAGTACTGAGGTGGAAGTCGTGCCAGTACTTCCGGGAATCCGGCAGCTCGGACGGCTTGATCGTGGCCGTGTGGACCCGGCCGGTGTGCAGGTCGATGGCCCGGCCCACGTCCAGCGGCCAGGGGATGTAGATCCTCGCCCGCTCGACCACGACGACGGCGCCTGGCTCGATGGCCACCGCCTTCAGCTGCCAGGTGCCGGGCGGCTGCTTGTCGAGCAGCAGGGACATGACCCGTTGCCTCTCGGAGGGCGTCAGGGCGCCCACATCGGGCTCCGGCATCACCACACGTCCTTCGTAGCCTCGTAGATGTCGTTCTGGACGGCGGCCAGCTGGGCCGCCAGTCGCTGTGCCCGGGCGATCTTCTTGCGCAGCTCGGCACCGCCCCGCACACCTCGGAGGGCCTCGGCCAGGGAGTCGTTGTATTCCACGATGGCGTCAGCCCGGTCGGACGCACGGGCCGCATTCTGGCCGATCTCGTAACGGGTCTGGCGGTCGGTGTCGAGCATGGTGTGCCTCCTAGGCAGGTTGTGGTGTGACACTCATGGTACACCATGTGAGTGTGATACACAAGCATTGATAGGGGGTATCACGGAAGAGCGCCCCTGCTCCCGACTGGCCCACCACAAGCCAGCCGGGGGCAGGAGCGCCCTACCGTGTCTCCCTCCTCTCAGGTCACTCGACCCAGCCATAGGCTTCAAGAACCAGGCGCTGCACGTCGCCCGTGTCGATGGTGGTCTCGGCGCCGCCGCTGTTCACGAGGTCCACCACCTGGGCCTTGTCCTTGAGGACGCCCCAGACGTGCTCATCGACCGTCTCGGCGGCGTTGAGGACGTGAACCACGCAGTCGTTCTGCTGGGTCACCCGGTAGATGCGGTCCGAGGTCTGCACCACGTCGCCGGGGCTCCAGCAGGTCTGGGCGAACACGAGGTGGCACGCCACCTCCAGGTTGAGCCCGGTGCCCGCTGCGGTGATGTTGCCGATCAGCACGTCGGCGCCGTGTCGGGAGGTGTCCCGGAAGGCGTCCTGGGCGTCGAGCTTCTGCTTGGCCGACATGCCGCCGACGACGGACACGTGGCGCAGCTTCAGCTTGTCCAGCTCAGCCATCAGCGTGGCGATGGTGAGCTTGTGCCAGCCCATGATCACGACCTTCTCGCCCTGCTCCACGAGGCTGTCCACGTACTCGGCGACGGCCTTGGCCTTGGCGACCCCGGCGGTCTCCCAGAGCTTCATCAGCTTCACCAGCGCCTCGGCCCGCTCGGCCCGCTCGTAGGCGGCCTCGCCCATCTGCTCACGGACCCACTTGAGGAAGTTCTCTTCCATCTTGCGGTAGTCCTTGATCTCGGCCTCGCTCAGCTCCAGGGAGCGGTCGATCCACATCTTCTCCGGCATGTTGAGCACGTCGTTGCGCTCCACCCGGATGTAGGCGCAGGAGCGCAGCGCCGTGTGCAGGTCGTCGTCACGGAGCCCCGTGGTCTTCTGGATGTTGCCGGAGCGGGTGACACCGTACTTGTCGGTCTCACGAGCCCGGATGGTCTCGGTGAGGCACCACTTCTGCTGGAACACCTGGAACGACTCGCCGCCGGAGAGGGCGATGGCGTGGCGCTTGCCGAGGGCACGCACGGGGGACCACACGTCGTCGGGGCTGTTCTTGGACAGGGTGCCGGACAGGGGGATGACCATGCCGTTCTTGGTCGGACCCTGGAGCGGGCGGTCATCCAGCAGCGCCGTGAGGCTCGGGGCGGCCGTGGGATCGACCGGCACGTACTTGATCGGTGAGCCGTCGGTGATGGTGTCAGCGATGCGGTGCAGCGCCCGGGTACGGCCTGCACGGGGGGACTTGAACCGCTGCACCTCGTCCACGATGAGGGCCGTCGGACCCCACTCGATGATGTCGAGCGCCCGCTTGCTGAGCACCACGGAGTCCGGCACCAGGAGTACGTCGGCGTCGGGGATCGGCTTCACGTTGGGGTCGATGGCGACGTTGCCGTACTTGTCCTCGACGTTGTGGGCCTTGGTGCCCTTGACCGAGGCGATGCGGAGGTCGGGGAACTGGCCCTGGAACTCACGCTCCCACGGGTCGAGACGGAGCGACGGCGGGCAGATGACCAGGACCCGGCCGCCCTCCTCACGCACGTGGTGGCGGGCCGAGGCGATGGCGATGCGGGTCTTGCCCATGCCGGGGGCGTAGCCCACGATGGCCCGGCGGAACTCGATGATGGTCTGCACGGCGGCCGACTGGTAGCCGTAGTAGTCACACCCGTCAGCCGGGAGCGGGAGCACGAAGCCGTCGGTGGGCTCGGTGAGCGCCGAGCGTGCGGCGAAGCCCTCGACGGTGGCCTGCTCGCTGGCCTCGCCCGAGGCGACGGCGGTGGCTTCCTTGAGGATGTCGGTGAAGATGCTCATGGTGGTGGGTAGCTCCTGGCGTGGTGGTTGTGGTGTGATACCTAGTATGCCTGAAGCCATATCAACTTGTCAACAACTGGTATCAACAAGTTGATATGGCTATCGGGCAGTGTCACACCGTGGCCAGCACCCGCTCGGCGTCGGCGACGGCCTTGGCCAGCACGTCGGGGGACAGGATCTTGCGGCACTCAGGGCCGTAGCCGAGGTTGCGGGACACCTCGTCGCTCAGGGAGCGTCCGCAGCGCCCGCAGGAGCCCACCTCCTGGCCGAACAGGAGCTGCGACGCCTGGCACTCCTCGGAGCTGAGCAGGGCCAGCTCCTTGGCCACGGCGATGCGCTCGCTGGTGCGCATGTCGATGGTCTTCTCGGCGCCGGGGACGCCGCCGCCCACGTACCGCTTCACCCAGCGCTTGCCCTTGTTGGCGGGGTTCATGCGCCCGGCGTTGGTGGTGACCAGGAAGAAGTCGAGGTCGTTGGTGCCGGTGCGGGACTCGATGGCGTACCAGCCGTCGGGGATGCCGTTGAGCAGGGTGGCCATGTCGAGCGGGACCGACTTGACGGCGCCGTTGGTGGCGTGCGCACGAAGGAGACACGCCCACTGCTTCTCGGTCAGCTCCCGCTTGCGCTCCCAGAAGGCCACGAGGGACTGGAGGAAGCCATCACGCTGCTGCTCGGGGGCCTGCGCCCACTCCAGCGCCGCCGCCTGCGCATCGGTCAGCGTGGCCTGCGGGATGAGCCCCTTGGCCACCAGCAGCTGCTCGATGATGGCACTGGCCCGGCGGGAGCTGATGGCGTCGGCGTCGGCGATGACCGCCACGAGGTCGGGGTGGATGGCCGCCACGACCTGCTCGATCTTGGTGAGCACGGCGTTGGGGATGCTGGCCTCTTCGGCCTTGAGGTCCTCGATCAGTCCGAGGATGTAGGTCTGCTGCTTCGGCGATGCCATGGGTGTGCCTCCCGGCGGTTGTGGTGTGACACCATGATACAGGTATGGGGTCCTGTACACAAGTCAATGTGTTGATATGGCTATCGGGCACGGTACGGCGGTTCGTAGTGCCGGTCGCACGTCGCTGACTGGTGCAACGTCAAGACCCCGCACCAGCACCTCACCCGGTGCTCCCGGGGTTGGGTTGATGCGGGGTCCACGCCTGCGGCCCGGAGGCAGTCGGCGTCTCGCTGGGTGTGTCCATGGTTCTCAGTGGGGTGTGTCATACACCTTTCATCGGCACGTCCAGCGGGAACTTGAGCTTACGGGGACACCTTCTCGCAGATGGTGCCGCCCGTGATGCTCGGCGGGAGGTAGAGCACCGTGCCCGCCTGGATGCCCTGCGCCGTGTCCTCGGGGTTCTCGTCCTCGATCACGCTGACGATCGCTCGCCAGTCCACGTCGGACTGTCCCAAGCACGTGGCGATGCCCTTGAGGGTGTCGCCCGGCTGCACGGTGTAGAGGATGGGGGCGCCCCCTGCCTGCGGCTCGCTCTGGAGGAGCGAAGCGCAGAACAGGAGACCCACCGCCATCAGTGCCAGCGCCAGCGCCAGCACCCGCTGAGAGGCCGTCACACCTTCACCGGCTGCGTGTTGCGCACCACGTCGGTGCCCGCCTCGGCCTTGGCGTCGATGGCCGCCTGGATGCGCTCGGCCGCACGGTTGTGCGTCGGGACGACGGTGCCCCGGAGCTTGGCGGCGACCCGGGCGGCCCGGACCACCTCGGTGGCGCTGAACTCGCCCTTGGCCAGCGGCAGGGGCTGCCGCACGGCGTCGGAGTAGTGACACACCAGGAGGTAGCCAGCGTTGTTGATGAGGCAGACCACGGGGGCCTCGCCGGTCTTCAGCGGGAGCTGCACGAGGGCGTGCTCCCCGGCGTCGAGCGTGGCGAAGAGCAGCTCCAGCTTGCGCTCGTTCTCGGCGCCGCCGACCTTCGGGTCCACGTCGGCCCGGATCTGGTAGACGGCCGTCGGGAAGTAGACGGTGCCCAGCTCGCCGACGGGCACGACGGCCTCGATGGCGTAGGGGCCGTCCACGAGCTGCGCCTGCTTGCGCTCCTCGGGGCTGAACTTCACCTTGGTGCCGTCGGTGGCCTCGACCACCTCGTACACCGCAGCGTCGGGGACCGAGCGGCCCGTGACCTTGTTCTTGGCCCGGACGCCGACGGGGGCCGGAGCCTTGACGCCGGTCGTCTTGGTCGCCTTCGGCTTGGTGGCCTCGGCTCCCGTGTAGAGCGCCACGGCGATGTCGGCCTGGCCGAACGAGATGACCGCCTTGCGGGCGATGCGATCGGGGGCGGGTGCGGTGTGTGTCATTGGTGGTCTCCTGACCTAGTGGGTTGTTGCTTGCCTTGAAGAGTGTATCACACTCACCGGGGTGCGTGTGTCACTCTACGAACAAGTATGTCAGAGACCACTGACACTGAAGCGATGCCGGTCGGCGTGCGCACCTCCAGGAAGGTCTCACCCTCCGGCGCACCACGGTGGACCCAGGTCACCTCCAGCGTCACGCCGGAGCCCGGGGAGATGAACCTGTCGCCCTTGCTCAGGGCACCGACGGCGACCAGCTCAGGCGCTGGGGGGCGTCTGATGGGCATGGGCGTGGTTCGACCACTCGTCGGGGGCCGGGTGGATGTTGTGCGTGGGGCACCCCTCGCACTCCGGGCGGCGGCACACGGCCCGCATGGCGTGCGTGTGGGGCTCGCTGGCCCAGGCGTGGGTGTGGACTATCTCGGTCATGCGCCCGGGGTGGTGGACGTGCTCGGAGCGGTCCACGAGGACGTAGAACTCCTCGTCGGTGAGGTTCCCTTGCAGGATCTCCAGCTCGTCGCTCATGAGGCACCTCGGATGGCGTCGTAGGCAGCGAAGAACTCGTCGGTGAGCTTGTTGGCCACCACGTACTTGGCCACCTGGCGGTAGAGGTTGTGCGGGGTCGTCGCAACGCTGAACTGGTCAGCGATGCGCATCCCCTGGAGCAGGCGCCAGAGTGCGCCGATGCTCAGCGACTCGGCGGCCCGGGCGACATTGAGTGTCATACCCATATCAGTCACCTCCTCGGATGGCGGCGCTCAGCGCCTCCAGGGCCTGGTAGAGCTTCGGCCACTCCCGGCGCAGGCGGTCCTTCTGCTGGCGGTGGTAGGCGGGGTTGGGTCCGGGCACGGTCCAGGCGCCGTGAACCTGTCGGGCGGCGCCCACGATGCGGTTGGTGCGGTCACCGAGCTGGAACGCCATCAGCCCACCAGCACCTTGGCGAGACCGAGCAGGACCAGCTGCATCGGCAGGTAGGCCAGCATCAGCCCGAGGATGAGGAGCGGCTGCGCCAACGTCCGGCGCCAGCTCGTGAGCCGGGCGGGGTTGTTCAGCGCCCAGAGGGAGCCACCGACGGCGATGGCGGCGACCATGGCCAGGTCGGTGCCTGCGACGGCTGCACGGGCCACGAACAGCGCCGGGCCGTCGGCGAGCCCCGACACGAGCAGCCAGAGGACCGGGAGCCCCGTGAGCAGCCACCAGATGACCACCACGCCGATGGCGTTGAAGAGCATCACCCCCATGGCAGCGTGCCAGGCGGCCTCCCGTGCGGGCATCCCGTTGCGCACCGCCCGGCGTGCCAGGGGGCGTGCCTGGAACACGTTGATGGCGGTCTGCACGGCTGCGGACTGCATGGTCTGGGTCACGGCTGGAACCTCCCGAGGGCCTTCGCCCGGTGTCGATGGTTGACTTCGTTGGTCAGGGCCTGGGTCCACGTGTGGGAGCCCCGTGCCCTGAGTATGTCACTCTCTACCACGCCTGACCAGTCATGCTTGGCCAGCCAGGTGAGTCCCTGCTCGGCGTAGGCCATGTTGGCGATGGGTCGCTGGCGCCGCACGAGGTCGAACGCCTCGGCCGGGGTGAGCCGGAACAGGGGCGAGACCAGGAGCATGTAGGCGGCCGACTCTGACCGGCTCTGCGCTGGTGACGCCGATGGGTACGGGGCTGTCCGGCGGCGTCCACACACCATCGGTGCAGTCGGGGCACGGCGAGCTTCCGAACATGTCGTCTCGGAACTCGCTGCGGCCCCCGCACGTCGGGCAGGGGAGGGCCGGGAGGATCGGCAACCCCAGGTGGACGAGAGCAGCCCCGATCACGGGGTCGATGTAGACGGTCACGACTTCTCACCCCAGAACTCGCGCTCGAACTCGTCCATCTCGGCGTCGAACTCCCATTCATCCGCGCTGATGTC
>CAZHSZ010000003.1:0-44207 GCA_964535425.1 uncultured Candidatus Saccharibacteria bacterium
GCGCCGAGTACCGTCACTTCTACGCCCGGAATGAGGTATGCGGCCGCGAGAATCGCGATGGTGGAAACAAGCCAGTGGAATAGGGACATAAGTGCGTACGTAAGCTTCTAATACCTTCAGGATACGCTTCCCTGGTTCCGTTTCAACCAAGCAGGGTGCGCAGGAGCGCCATGCGCACATAGAGCCCGTAGCGAGCTTGTTCGAAGTAGCGCGCATGCTCGGAAGCATCCACTTCCGGGGTAATTTCATCTACGCGCGGCAATGGGTGCATGATAATGGCGCCCGGCTTCATGGTATCGGCGAGTGCGCGCGTAATAATGTAGCGTCCCTTGAATTTCAGATACTCCGCTTCGGACGGGAATCGCTCCTTCTGAATGCGCGTCTGGTAGACCACTTCGGCTTCCGCCATCGCACCCACAAGCTCTTCGGTTTCCGTAATCTTCACGCCCTTTTCCCTCAGATACTCAAGTATGTCCGTACCCATTGCGAGTTCTCGCGGAGAGACGAGCGTAAGCTCGAGTCCTTCGTATTTTGAAAGCAGGTACGCGAGCGAGCGGACGGTGCGGCCGTTCTTCAAGTCGCCGACGAACGTGACTTTTTTTCCGGAAAGGCTTCCGGTCTCACGGTAAATTGTGTACGCATCCAAGAGCGCCTGTGAGGGATGCTGTCCTGCGCCGTCTCCCGCATTTATGACCGGTACGCCCGAGACCGCGGCTGCGCGCGCTGCAGAGCCCGCTTCCGGGTGACGTATGACAATTGCGTCCGCGTACGCACTTACGACACGGATACTGTCTTCAAGCGTCTCCCCCTTTGCGGCGGACGAAAATTCTCCCGCATTCTCCGTACCTACGACGGAGCCGCCGAGGCGGTGCATGGCGGACTCAAACGAAAGCCTAGTGCGGGTGGACGGTTCGTAAAAAAGCGCCGCAAGAATTTTTCCTTTGAGCGCGTCAGAGGGTGCCCCGGAAATCATCCGGTCTGTTTCTTTGAAAATCGCGTCAAGGTCCGGTACCTCGAAATCGCGTATGTCTATGACGTGCTTCATACTATTTCTTCTTCGAGCGCATCAAGCGCATGCAGCGGGTCGTGCGCAGTCGTGACTTGGCGGCCAATCACCAGATGGGTAGCACCTGCGGCAAGTGCTTCCTTAGGGAGCGCCGTGCGCTTCTGGTCGTTGAGTGCAATACCGGCTGAGCGCACGCCCGGGACGACAAATTTTAGCCCTGCGAGCGCCGGATCTTTCGCGAGCATAGCGACCTCTTGCGGAGAGCAGACGACCCCATGCACACCCGCATCTTTCGCAAGGCGCGCAAGCGCATATACCTCTTCTTCAAGGGTGCGGCCGTATATCGCCTGCGCTTCCTCGGGAGAAAGCGAGGTAAGCACCGTAATGGCGTAAATTTCGGCGTTTGGCGCGCCTTCGCGTGCCGCTTTCATCATCTCGATGCCGCCTGACGCATGCACGCTGATGATATCGATATCCGCTTCCGCATAGGCGCGGGCGCGAAGCCTGACCGTGTTCGGAATGTCATGAAGTTTCGCATCCATCCAAACACGATGGACTCCTGCCTGCTTCAATTGCACGACGACGCCGGGACCTATGGCGTCATACGCTTCGTGGATTTTCAACGCATAAATGCGCGGTCCGATTTTCTCCGCGAGCTCTATGGTCGCGTCTATCGAAAGGTCGTCGGTCGCCAGTACTATTTTTTCATTCATACGGTTGTTTTTCGTTCGAGGAATTTCTTCCCGTGGCCGACCGTCGTATTGACCGGCACTCCGGAAGCACAGAGCGGACACTCCTCTTCCGCATAGGAAGCGACGGTCATCGTCGCAAGCGCATTGAACGGCACGCCTATCGCTTCCTCGGTCACCTTCTCCGGGTCCTTATTCATCATCACGGACGCCTGTACTACGGTCGCGCCCGCTTCTTTCGCTTTCTCTATGGACTTACGTACCGAGCCGCCGGTCGTAACCACGTCTTCAATGGCGAGCACTTTCTTCCCCACTATCGCTTTGTCGTAGCCACGCTTCAGTACCTGCTCATCTCCTTCGCCCTTGTCGGTGTATACGGAAAGTATTTCCTTGCCCTGGATTTTCGAAAGATAGTACGCTGTCCACTGACCGAGGATGATGGCACCCATCGCCGGCGCAATGACCGCATCCACGTCCAAATCCTTATTCAGTTCCGCAAACAACTCCCCTACGCGGGACGCTTCCTGCGGATGCGTCAAAAGCGCATCCTTGTTCACATAGGTGTCCATGTGGCGGCCGGAAACGCCGACAAAGTGACTGTCGGTGATGAGGGCGCCCGTGCGCTTCAAGATTCCGATGAGCTCGTCTTGCATATCAGGCATTAGGATACTTCTCTTTAATCTCTTTCGCCAAGTACCCGTTCCACATGGCGCCCGTAGCGCTCATGACGACATCTGCACCCGCATCCCGATACTCCTTGAAGTCCTCAGGCACGGTGACGCCTCCGCTTCCGATGATGCCGTAGGACATACCGAGTTCCTCGCGGAGCGCCTTGAGGCGCTTCACCATGTCCACGCCCGCCCACTTCACCGCATGGCCGCAGATGCCGCTTTTCACGCGATGCGCGCCCGGAAGCGCCTGCGAACCGTCTTCGTTCACCACAGGAGCCGGAATAGTATTTATCGCGGAGAATCCGTCCACGATGCCGCCTACCTCGGTCACCAGTTCGCGAAGCTCGGCTTCGCCGAAGTACGCGATTTTAATCACGAGCGGTACGTTCCCTATTTTTTCCTTTATCGCCGTCACCACCGTCTTTACCTTCGGTACGTCGAAACAGAGAAGCGTTGCCGCGCCTTCGTTCGGGCAGCTAAAGTTTGCCTCAACGATTTTCACTCCGGTATCCGCAATCATCTTCATGCCATTCGCCCAATCCGCGATATATTCCTCGGTGCTCATGCCCTCGCGCTTCGTACCCTCAAACGAACACATCACAAGCTGACCCTCTTTCGCATGTGCGAGCGAGTTGCGAAGATCCTGCATCCATACATCCGGCTCATAGGAAGGATTGCCGAACGAGTTCGTTATGGAAAGCGGTTCTGAGTATTCGGGAATAACTACGAGCGGCTCTTTCGCGCGCTCGATAGAGAGGTCTCCGGGGAAGTCCTTGAGCGCCAAGACGTTTGGCCAGTCGTTGCACGGATGGGTCGCGCTCCGCACCGTCTTATGCACGGGTACCGTCCAGCCCTTATCAAGCGCCGCATCGACGAATTTCCCATTCAGCAAGGGTCCTGCGGGAATGCCGAGCGGATAGGAAATTTTCTGACCAAGGAATTCAAACTTCGGCTCCCCTTCTTCGAGCACAACGCCATCGGCAAAATCCCCGAACGGACCCTCTTCCCAGTTTTCTTTGTAGGTCTTCTTCGGGTCGAAAAAAGGCGTGTGCAACATATTACGAAATGATAGTACCGTTATTCATAAGCTCTTTGCCGCGAAGCACGACCTTGGTCACCACTCCGGGAAGCACCATGCCTTCAAACGGCGAGGAGTTCGCCTTGGTCTCGTACCCGTGCTCGCCCACCGTCCACGATGCATCCATATCCACTTCTATGTAGGTGTCCGGTTGGTCCGGAATATTGAAAATCTTTTTCGGGAACGTATGCATGGCTTCTATCATCCGCTCCTCGGTGAGTAGCCCGTCCTTCACGCCTTTATAAATGATGGAGAGTGAAGTCTCAAGACCGGTAACCCCGAAGGCTGGCGGATCCTTTTCTTTTTCTTCGCGCGAGTGCGGCGCGTGGTCGGTCTCAACAATATCGATAGTGCCGTCGGCAAGCCCGGTCCAGAGCGCCGCCTGATCTTCATCCGTCCCCAAGGGTGGCTTCATCACCGCATACCCCTTCATACGCTCGCGCGCCTCTGCCGTGAGCGCGAGGTGATGCGGGCACACGCCCGCGGAAATGGAGAGGCCGCCCGCTTTCGCCTGGCGCACATCCTCCACTTCGGTCGCCTGCGTGATGTGGCAGACGTGGAGGCGCTGGCCGTACTTCATGGCGCGCGCGATACTCTGCTTCAGCTGTTCGCCTTCCGCATGCACGAGAATCGGCTTCCCGACCGGCCATGCTTGGAAAATCGCATCGAGCGCATCCTGGTCTTCAATGAGCATTTCCCCCGTCGTGTGATTGCAGTAAATCTTCAAGCCGTACACTTCGGGACGCGCCGCGGCTTTCGGCAGTTCCTCCAGATTCTTTCCGTTCGTGCCGAAATGGAACCCGATATCAATAAGCGCTTTCTTTGAAAGCGCGACTTTTTCATCCAGTCGCTCTATCGAAATAGTGGGCGTCAGATTGTTCGGCATATCAATCATGAACGTAACGCCGCCCTTTACTGCCGCCCTACTGCCTGTATAAAAATCCTCCTTATGGGTCGCTCCTGGTTCACGAAGATGCACATGCACATCAATTAGGCCCGGAAGTCGCTTTTGCATATTCCGCAGAATACCACGCTACGGTGTCGTGAACGCAAAGGTCTCGACGATAGCATCGAGCGCGTCATAGGCGGCATCCAGGGTCTCCTGCGGTACATCCTCCGCGCTCTTCGGGTCATCCCGGTAGCTTGAACCCTGCGCTATCTGCTCGAGCGCAAAGCACTTCCCCTCATGGACGACGCGATAACTCACGCCCTTCACGTACTTCTGCATAGCGGCATCCCCGAACGAGAACGCCTTCCATACGGTTCCATTCAGCGTCTTGTCGGGAAGCGCGGTCTCGTTTGCGTCCGGAGTAGCCTTCTCACAATTCTTCACCTCGTCCTTATCCGTGCTTACGCTTATGCGCACCATGGCCGCATACGAGCGCGGAAACGAATGGTCGCTCTTGGTCTCGTACGGAATGACCGCGAGAAGCTCTGTACCGGTCGCAGACGCAGGCGCGTTTGCGCGCCACGAATCGGCGGAAAGGATATAAGAAGCCGAGAATGTTTCCTCTATCTTCGCTTTCGACGGATAGCGAACGGTGAATCCGTACTCGCCGCTTGCGTAGATGGACTGGCCTTCGAGATTCTCATTCGGAACGGGAGCAGGCTCTGGAACGGGAGCGGTTTTAGGCATAAAAAAGAAAAATGCGGTCAATCCCCCGATGACGAGCAGGACTGCACCGAACACGAGCCACCCGAGTTTAGTCATAGAGACAGTATACCAATAGTGCCAGCATTATCTGGACAGCAGCAACCGCGCGAGGCGCAACTCATCAAACGTATATTTCCCCTTCAGTTTTTTGAATACCGGGGTAAGCGCCTTGAATGCCGCTTTCCCCGCCGCTTTCTCGATTTCAGGCAATCCCTTAAGCAAGGACGGCGCTATCAGCTCTTCCACCGCACCCACCGAGAGACGTCCTGCCTCAACGAGCTTCTCGAGATGGCTGACGATAGTGCCGAAGGTGAGCGAGCGCTCTTTCACCACGTCATCGAGCGATTTTCCGTCCGTGAGGAGGGCGAGCGTTTCGTCATAGGTAGAGAGCTTCGCGGCAGCGGGCGCGTACGCATCCTGTTCCTCGATAGTCCCACCTGAAGCGATGAGGAAATTTTCTTCGAGCTTTGCGCGCTCGCCGGACGCATCAAGCTCGCCGAACACGAGCGCTGCTTGTGCTGAGGAATCGCGGAAGCGCTCATCTTGCGTACGGACAAGCGGATGGATGGCGAGCGCGTTCTCGTTCCACCCGAGAAGATAGAGCCCTTCAAGCGTGCGCAAGCGCGAGAGCGCCACATAGCCCTGCCCGTACTCAAATGCGCGCGAGAGGTCTATGAGCGCCGCATCAAGGCTTGTGCCTTGGCTCTTATGTATCGTAATGGCCCACGCAAGGCGGAGCGGGACCTGGGTGAGCTTCGCGCGTATCTTGCCGTTCTCTTCCACCACCCACTCCAAGGGCGCAATCGTGATATTTCGGCCGTCGCGCGTCTCTATGACCGGGTAGCCCGTGCCGTGCTCAAAC
This sequence comes from uncultured Candidatus Saccharibacteria bacterium, assembly GCA_964535425.1. Lineage (GTDB taxonomy): Bacteria > Patescibacteriota > Minisyncoccia > Phycocordibacterales > Phycocordibacteraceae > C7867-001. The sequence goes on from CAZHSZ010000003.1 coordinate 5,961, forward strand.
TCGGTAACCGTACCAAGCGTTCCGTTCGCGTAGCCTGCGAGCGGGTTGTTCTTCGTGCACATAACGATGGCACCCACCTTGAGCTCAAGACGCTCGGGCGAGAGGCAGCCGCGCTTCAGTGACTCTATAAGTGGCGCCGCACCGCTCGTGTCCATAAGGTATGCCTTGGTCGCTCCGCCTATGGATGCGAGCTTCTCCGTATTGATGCGATCGACGTCCGCGTTGTGCGTATAGAGGCGCGGTATGTCTCCGGCGTCTTCAGGCTCCACTTCACGCGCACTGATGCACGACATATCGGAGTGGTCGAACGTCCCTTTCCGGATATTCGTGAGAATCGTGCAGAACTTCACATCGTCCTGGCGATGCTGTTCTTCAAGATACAGCGTAATGGGGTTCAAGGCTTTCCAGGATGGAGACTCGAACGCAAACGATGCATTCTTCCCACCCTTTGATACCGGCGGGAGCTGGAAGAAGTCTCCCACGAGCACCACCTGAAGTCCGCCAAACGCCCGCTCGCTGTGGCGCACCTCGCGGAGCACCTTATCTACCATGGAAAGCACTTCGCCCGAGAGCATGGAGACTTCGTCGATGATAAGCACCGAAGCTTTTTGCAGGCGACGCGCGACGTGCTCCTTTGAGGAAATAGCATCGAGGTCGGCCGCGGAAAGGTAGTCGCGTATACCTATGCCACTCCATGCATGTATGGTCATGCCGCCCACGTGCGTTGCGGCGATGCCCGTAGAAGCGGTAATCGCGGGCTCGACGCCGTGCGCACGAAGCCACCCTACGTACGCATTTACCGTATGCGTCTTTCCGCTTCCCGGCTCTCCGGTAAGGAACGCATTCGCGCCGGTCTTCAGAATGTTCAGCGCGTCCGATTGTCTCATTAGACGCTCATTCTACCCGACTATCGTTATTTCCAGGAATCCTCGGTTATCTCCACATCCCACACAAGTTAGACTCACTTACCGGATTGCTGTCGCTTAGATGAAGACATCTCCGCTATCGCAATCCGCCGTTCGTCTCCCCATAGGAATGGGGACCCCGAATTAATTCCAGGAGTCTTCAGTCAGTACCTTATCTGATAGAAGCTTTTTAAAATACGGGTCGAGGTTTGAAATGCCGGAAAGCTCGCTAAACGCGACCCATTTATATTCCGTATGCTCTTCGCCATCCAATACCGGCTCTCCGGAAGCCGTACCAACATACGTAAGCCGAACGATATGCATTTCTTCGCCCTTTGAATTCGTAAAGAAAATATCCTGAGCCCCAACAAGCACCGGCTCGCCTGAAAGCGCGAGCTTCGTCTCTTCCCGTATTTCACGGTCTAAGGATTCCCGAAGAGGTGCATCCGCATCGATTCTTCCACCAGGGATATCCCACGTCCCTTCGGCAGTTTCGTATTTTGCGGAGCGCAGGAGAAGCAACACTTTACCCTCCGGATTGCGAAGCAATACTTTTACGCCGACCTGGAGCGTCATACCGACTTTGGACGCGGGCGGTGCGCAATCGCAAGCGAAAGCGACACGAGCCCGATAGACACGTCGCGGAAAAGCACTTGGAAGTCGCCGAGGTTGGAGAGGACGATAGCGGCAAGCAGCCCCGTAGCCGCTACGGTCGGGATGAAAATATGCCGTCCCGAAAGTATCCAGAGTCCGATAGCTGTCTGTACTGCTCCGAAGATATGGAGCAGAGTTGCGTCCTGCACGATGTCGCGCATGAATACCGGGAGATACACTACCCACGCGTACGGGTCGAGCACCGCGTTTACTGCGGGATAGAGGAACGCAAGCGCAACCGCAAGACGCAAAAGAAAATCTGCTGAGGCACCGAAGCGCATACGTATACCGGTTAGTTCGTTCCCGCTTCGACTTTCACCGAAGTGTCCGCAGCTCCGTCCTTTGAATTGTCCTGATAGGTATTAGTCTCGGATGCGCCTTGCACCTGCCCGGTTTCAACCGTCGGTGCCTGCGCGCTCTGCATGGAGAACCACCACCAGCCAAGCAATGCGAGTACCACGGCTCCGACTGCTATAGCGATATTTTTCGTATTCATAGGATATATATGGTGACGTGGTTAATCCCATTCAGTATACGCCTAAATCAAAGACTTAGGAGTCTGACGGTTTGTACGCGCTCCACGGCTTGCACGGGAGAGTTCCGCCGCCCGTTTCCTTAAGCGCGATGATGCACGCCTCCGCGAGCTGACGGTTCGTGATGAGCGGAATGTTCAAATCCACCGCTTTGCGGCGAATGACGAATCCGTCCTCGTTCTCGCGTGCCAAGGGACGCGTCGGAATGTTTATGATGAGGTCGATGTCCCCATGCTCGATGAGCGAGAGGATGTTCGGCTCCTGTCCTGTCGTAATCTTATGCACTTTCGAGCACGCGATGCCGTTCTCTTCCATGAAATCGGTCGTGCCTTCCGAGCCGTAGAGCGTGAAGCCCATTTCGGAAAGTAGCTGCAGCGACGGCAGAAGCTTCACTTTGTTCTCTTCCCCGCCAAGCGATACGAGGATGTTCTTCTTCGGCAAGCGGAAGCCCGCGGAAATCATCGATTTCAAAAGGGCCTCATGGTAGGAGTCGCCGAAACATGCCACTTCGCCGGTAGACGCCATCTCCACATACAGGAGCGGGTCCGCGCCCTTAATGCGGCCATGGGAGAACTGCGGCGACTTCACGGCCACATAGTCGAGCTCGAGCGTCTGGTAGTTTCCCTTCACGTTCTTGCCCAAGAGCGCCTTCGTCGCGACTTCGATGAAGTTGTGCCCCGTCACTTTTGAAACGAACGGGAAGGAGCGCGAGGCGCGGACGTTGCATTCGATTACCTGGATGGTGTTGTGCTTGGCGAGGAACTGCATATTGAACGGCCCGGTGATTTTGAGCTCCTTGATGATTTTCTTCGTGATGCCTTTTGCGCGGCGTATCGTCTCAAGGTAGGTGCGCTGGGGCGGCGTGACCACGGTTGCGTCTCCCGAGTGGGTTCCGGCATTCTCCACGTGCTCGGTAATCGCGTAGACGACAAGGTCGCCGTTCTGCGCCACGCCGTCTATCTCGATTTCGCGCGCGTTCTCTATGAATTTAGAAATGACGACCGGGTGGTCGGAAGAGACGGCGGTCGCGCGCTTGAGGAACTTCACGAGTGACGGCTCATCGAACGCGACGCTCATCGCGGCGCCCGAGAGGACGAATGACGGGCGGATAAGCACCGGGTAGCCGAGCTCTTTTGCTGCTTTAGTAGCCTGTTTTAGGCTTGAAAGCTCCACCCATGCCGGCTGGTCCACCTCGAGACGGTCGAGGAGCGCCGAGAACACGTGGCGGTCTTCGGCGCGATTAATGTCTTTAGGGTTCGTACCGAGAACCTTCACGCCGTTTTCATGGAGCTTGAGCGCGAGATTGTTCGGGATTTGTCCGCCGGTCGAGACGATGGTCCCCGCGGACTTCTCAAACTCCGTGATGTCGAGCACGCGCTCAAGCGAGAGCTCGTCGAAGTAGAGGCGGTCCGACATATCGTAGTCGGTCGATACGGTCTCCGGGTTGTAGTTCACCATGATGGTCGGACGGCCTTCGGCGCGGAGCGTCTTTAGCGCTTCAACGCTTGACCAATCGAACTCCACCGACGAGCCGATGCAGTACGGGCCGCTTCCGAGCACCATAATGCTTTTCTTCGACGGCTCTACGTCGTTTTCGCTTCCGTGGTACGTGAGGTAGAGGTAGTTCGTCTGCGCCGGGAACTCGCCTGCAAGCGTGTCTATCTGCTTTACGACCGGACGCACCCCGAGCCGGAGGCGTTTCGCACGCACGGTTGCCTCCTTGGATTTCGTAATGGTCGCGAGCTGCTTATCCGAGAATCCGGCACGCTTCGCCTGTATGAGTGCGGGTTTGGTAAGCGTTCCGCGCTTCAGTTTCCGTTCGAGCGCGATGAGGTTTCGCATCTTTGCGAGGAACCAGAGGTCGATGCCGGAGAGTTGGTGGATTTTCTCTATCGAAACGCCCTTCTTCAGCGCTTCGGCAATCGCGAATACGCGGGTAGTAGTAGGGGTCTTTATCTCTTTCAGGTAATCCTCGATTTTAAAATTGCCATTTGCATGCGCGGTAAAACCGTCCGCGCCTATCGCAAGCATGCGCAATCCTTTCTGGAACACTTCCTCAAACGACCGGCCAATGGCCATAATTTCGCCCACGCTCTTCATCTCCGTGCCTATCTGCTTGTTGGAGTTTTCGAACTTATTCAAATCCCAGCGCGGCATCTTGATGACGAGGTAATCCAAGGCAGGCTCGAAACACGCGCTCGTAACCTTGGTGACGGAGTTCGCAAGTGAAGGGAGCGAGTATCCGAGCGCGAGCTTCGCCGCTACGAACGCGAGCGGGTAGCCGGTCGCCTTAGAGGCGAGCGCTGAGGAGCGCGAGAGGCGCGCATTCACTTCTATCACGCGGTAGTCGCCCGTTTTCGGATGGAGTGCGTACTGGATATTGCACTCGCCCACGATGCCCAAATGCCGGATGGTCTTAATCGCGACTTCGCGGAGCATGTGGTACTCCTCGTTCGTAAGGGTCTGCGACGGAGCGACCACGATGCTCTCGCCGGTATGGACACCCATCGGGTCGAGGTTTTCCATATTGCATACCGTGACGCAGTTATCGTCCTTGTCGCGCACCACTTCGTATTCCACTTCCTTCCAGCCTTCAAGATATTCCTCAATGAGCACCTGCTTGTTCGTATGGAATACTTCGCCGAGTTTTTCCGAGAGCGCTTTCGCATCGCGCACCAGTCCCGAGCCTTCTCCGCCAAGCGCAAATCCGGAACGGGACATAATGGGGTAGCCGAGCTCTTCCGCTGCCTTCAACGCGTCCTTCACGCCTGTCACCGCGAAGCTCTTCGCCGTCTTCACCTGTATTTCATTCAAGCGCTGCTTGAACAGGTCGCGGTCTTCCGTGTCGCGTATGACCGAGACGGGGGTACCGAGCACAGCCACGCCGTACTTCTTCAGCACGCCCTTTTCCTCCAAGAGGAGCCCGAGATTAAGCGCAGTCTGGCCGCCAAAGGAAAGGGAGATGGCGTCGGGCTTCTCGCGCTTTATGACTTCGGTCGCGTACTCAAGCGTAAGCGGGAGGAAATACACTTCGTCCGCAAGGCCTTTGTCGGTCTGGACCGTCGCGATATTCGGATTCATCAGCACGACCGCGATTCCCTCCTCCTTGAATGCCTTTATGGCTTGGGAGCCGGAGTAGTCGAACTCGCCCGCCTGTCCGATACGCAGTCCTCCCGACCCGAGCAATAGGATTTTCTTCGGTTTTATCATGATGATTTTTTCGCCTTCGCAACATCCTTCAGGAAATCATCGAAGAGGAAGCGGGTGTCGGTTGGGCCCGGCGCCGCTTCCGGATGGAACTGCACGGAGCGCCACTTCTTCGTCTTATGGCGGATGCCTTCGACGCTTCCGTCATTCGCATTCGTAAACCACACTTTCCACTCGGGCGGCAGGCTCTTCGGGTCTATCGCGTAGCCGTGATTCTGCGAAGTGATGTAGGAACGCACCACGCCGCCCACCATCGTGCTGCAGGGCTGATTCTGCGAGCGGTGCCCGTACTTGAGCTTATACGTCGAGGCTCCTGCCGCGAGCGCCATAAGCTGGGTACCAAGACAGATGCCAAGCATCGGCTTATCAATCGCAAATGCTTTCCGGATATTCTCTACCGCTTCTCCGCACACGCTCGGGTCGCCTGGGCCGTTGCTAATGACGACCCCATCGTATTCCTCCTGCGTGAAATCATAATTCCACGGCACGCGGATGAGCCGGACATTCTCGCGCAAAAGCGACCGGGCGATATTTTCCTTTGCGCCGCAATCCACGAGCACGATGGTCGTATCGCCTTTGCCGTGCACGGTTTTCTTCGTCGGGCTTACCTTCGCCACCAGATTGTCCTTGTTCGGGTCGATGAATTTCCCCTTTTTCCCCGTATGCGAAATCTGGCCAAGCATCACGCCGCGCTCGCGCAGTATCTTCGTAATGGCGCGCGTATCCACTCCAGTGATGGCAGGAACGTTGCTCTTCTTAAGCCAGGCGGCAAGCGATTGCTTCGCTGAATGGTGGGAATAGTTTTCGGAATACTCCGAGACGATGAGTCCTGCCGCGTGGATTTTCGCTGACTCGAAGAATTTTTCATCCGGCACGCCGTAATTTCCGACAAGCGGGTACGTGCATACGAGAATCTGTCCCGTGTAGGACGGATCCGAAAGACTTTCCACATAGCCGACCATGCCGGTCGTAAAGACCGCTTCACCGGTCGCGGAAACGTTTGCGCCGAAACTCTCGCCCTCGAATACCGCGCCGTCTTCAAGATAGAACTTCATACGGCAGGAGCGTGCTTATAAAAGCTCATATGCGAGGCGCGGGAAGACGAGGAATGCAGACGTACAAAAGTACGGCGGAATGACGAGTCGGGTCCCGCAACAAAGCATATGTGGTTTTTAAGTATGCTCCAAAAAAATATCCCTAGAAGAGGGATATTTTTTCGAGCTCTTACGGAGGCCATTAAAGCCCAAGTATAGACTCCCCATCCGTCACGTCAAACGCGGCAGTGGATAGCGTTAGTTAGGCACTGGTGCGCCCTGAGGCATTCCGGCAGGCATACCCTGCGGCATGCCGTTCTTGCCGAGCTCCATAAACGTGACGGAAGCCGGAGGGTCAAACTTGGTCGCATCCATCATCCACGGACCACAGTCGTAGTCGACCTGTGCGGAATAATCGAATCCGCCCGAGGTCTGCGCCTGAGGAGTTGCGGTATTCTCCGGAATTTTCATTTTCATGCCCTGCGGAATCATATCCGACCACGTGTAGACGTACCCGTCTACCTGAATCATTGAGCTCTTCACTTCCTTGCCGCCAAGCGCCGCAATCTTAGAAGAAAAGTCCGCGCGCACCTTGCCGTCCGCGATGTAGGCGACGCCTTCGGAAGGCGCCTGCTCGACATTGGTCTTTACGGTGCACTTCCAAGAGCCCGCCTTTCCCACAAGCTCGGCGAATGAACCCATCCCCTTCGCTTCTTCCTTCTTCTCTTCGGTACCCATCATTGCGGCTCCGCCTTCGGTTCCCTTTGAGGAGAAATACCACGCGCCGCCGCCGATAACGACGACTGCCGCAATAAGTCCGATAATCGCTTTTGTGCTCATGACAGTATGATTATTTTTTAAGTCTGGCTCGATTATACACCCCACCGTTTCTTGAGTAGTGCGATATCGTAGCGGTCCGCGAACATGTCCTCGCGCGCAATACCGAGCATTCCAAGGAAGGAGAGCATTTCGTCCACCACGCGCTGTGTGTCCTTCCCATCAGTCAATTCTTCAAGCTCGATATAGGAACCGAGACCCGCTACTTCATCCATGCAAATCTCCCATTTCTGGTACACACCTTTCCTACGGACCTTACTCACCCTCACCGCTTCCTGATAGCCTTGGAGTGCCAATATCTTTTCCATTTCCTCTTTCGAGCCGATGCTTGTCTCGTGCTCAAGCGGCATGGAGTCCGGACGGCCTTCGTGACGATCGGGATGATGCTTCAGCGTAAAAATGATTTTGCCGTCTCCACGCTCACGTATGCGCAGGAAGTTCGCGTTTCGATTGTATGCATCCATCTCACCGACCTCGTCCGCGTAGAGGATATCTTCTTCCGTTACCGGCTTCCCAAGCACGCACCCGAGTGATTCAAGCGCTTTGACTACCGATTCCTTGTCTTTGAGCGCCGCCTTCACCTCGACCTCATGCATACCTTAGTGGCTGTTCTGGTACTCGGTCACTGCGCCGTTCAGATAGCGCTCCACCGAATCAAACCCGGGAACGACTCCAAGTACGGAGAGGAGCCAGCTCAGAGCTGCAAGCGCCAAGATACTTCCCACGATAATGCCGGCGCCTTGGAACATGCCCATCAGGAATGAGCGCTTCGGGTCAGTCGTATGCTCGCGGAGCGCACCCACTTCGTCCGCTATTTCCTGGAGATGCTTCAGCTGCTTTTTCTCGATATCGGGTGCCATATGAAGGAATATTACTGCATGACTGCTGCTTTGCGTATCAGTGCCGGACTATCAACCGGATTATAAAATTTCAAACCACAGGCCGTTTCTATATCTATCCATTCGGCTTTCTGCGCAATCGTTTTCTCAAACTCGCTGAATCCGTCGGTGGAGAGCTCGCCGCCGACGGTATCTGCGGTGTAATACATCAGAATTGAATGGAATGCTTTCCCTGATTTAGGGTGTAAGAAAAAATCATCAGTTACCAAAAGCAATTCCCCAGATACCGCATCCATTCCCGTCTCCTCTTTCACTTCCCGCACCAGAGCTTCTGCTATTCGCTCTCCCTCGTCTATACCGCCTCCCGGGAAGTCATAGCCATCCCATTGAGGTACTAGCAGCACTTTTCCTTCCTTTACTATGACGCCATATACTGATGGCCGAAATTGCAGATTACTAACCGCAACCTCTTCCGCTTCCCCATATCCGTCGGAAGTGACGTTGCGGCATCGTACTTTTTTCTCATTTTCTGCACTCATATATTTATGATACCAGAAGCGAAACGAGCGCCTCGCGCACTGGGGTTAACTCATAATCTTCTTCTTCAAGCGTGTGCTGTATGGCCGGCTTCCCCGTCATCTTCGATATATAGAGGGGTCGTAGCGGCATCGTGAGATGAAGCGGGCCGAACTCCTTGTCGGTAAGCAGGACTTCACGACGCGACTCCACCATGCGCGACGTACCATCGGGAAGCAGGAGCACGAACGCTTCCGGCCAAGCCGCATCCACCTCGCCCCCGTACTTCGTCGCGATGCTTTTCCAAAACTTGAGAAGCGATTCGGCAATCTCCTGCTGGTTCATTTCTTTCTCGGAACGGTCTCCGAGCGCTAAGCGCTTCGGCGCTTCCACCAGTCCCTCGCCTTCCACGTAAAAGCCCGTGTCGTTTGCAAGTATGGGCAAGTCGGTCTTCCCGAAGTAGGCGCGCGCCTTCAGCTCCGCATTCTCCGCGAGCGTCTTCCCGTTCTCTTCCACGTCTTCCGGCTCGATGCCGAGTTCCCTCGGAGTCACCAACTCTATATCGGTATCCCGAAGGAGTTTCCGGTACCGTTCCACCTTCCCCGCGTTATTGGTCGCAACGAGTATCTTTTTCATAGGGACGCTCGACTTTCAGTAAGTTCGGCGACAATCGAGGGAGGGATGGTTTTTACGAATTCTTCCGGTTTCTCCCGCATCCAAGAAAGCAGCTCGGCATGCGGCACCCATCGCGCTTCCGATACTTCGTCTTCCTGCAGCCGCAAATCATCAAGCGCAACATCCGCGACGCCGGTATACCACTGTATGAAGCGGCGGTTATTCGACTGCCCCATAAGCACTTTCGGCCCTTTGCGCAGCTGGTCGAGCGTAATCGCCACCCCTATCTCTTCTTCAGTTTCTTTTATGATGTTGGTGTCGTATGTCTCCCCTTCTTCAATAGTCCCCGCTGCCGCACATCCCCATAGGTTCGGCGCATGCTTTTTAACCGCGGCGCGTTTTGCAAGCAGTATGTCTCCCCTTGAATTCGTAAGCCAGAGTGCCGATACGCGATGTATGGCCCCGTCCGCCCACTCATCGCGCTCCACGACTCCAATCTCAACATCGTTCTCATCTACGATAATCACTTTTGCCATGACCGCGTATCCTATCTCACTCCGCATCGCGTTCCTTCATCGGCAATACAAGAAACTGCGAGACCGTATCGTGGTACGGCTCCATGATTTTTTCCATGGTGGTGACTTCCACGCGCATATGGAGGGTCGGCCCGCGCTTATGGAAGCACATCTTATTCCCCGCCTCATCAAGACCGAGGAAGATGAACGAATGCGCGGGACGCCAGACGTCGTGCTCGCCTTCATAGTGCGCTTCGCCCGGCTGGCGCTTGCGTATGACATGCACGCTGAACGGGCCTTCGGAGGCGTGCTCGGTGAGATATGCTTCCACATCTTCATGATTCACGATAACCTTGTCCGGGTTTTCCTCAAGGAGCTTGATGACTTCCGGATGCCCTGCGGTGTCGGGGCGCTGTCTGAACTTGCCGGCCGCATCCGCTTCGTCGATGTAGGCCATCGCAGTAAGTTGCTCTTCCGATATTTCGCCGCGCGCGAACAAGACGGGCTTATGGCAGTTCATATTGCGCAGCCAGTCGACCAGTTCGTCGATACCGGTGTTGGTTTCCTCAATATCCATTCCCATGACGGAGAGCTCTTCCTTGCGCTGGTCTACGAGTGCCTGTGCCTCGAGCATGCGATGCATTATTTTTCCGAGGGCAGGAGGTACTTCAATATGATGTCCGCCCGGAAGTTCGAAGGTTTCGGTATGGGAAGACGGAGGCGGTTCGCTCGCGGTCGGTGCAAGAATCTTTTCGCCTTCGTATGCCATATCGGTACAGGGTAGCGTTTTTTCAGAGAAAAACCACCTATCGCTCCACAGCTTTGTACATGAAAAGCGACCCTACCCGTACCCCTCCGTGCGTAGTGCCGTTCGGGAGATTTCCGTACTCCATAAAGCCGAGTTTCTTATAGAGGGCGATGGCTACTTCGTTCGGTTCCTTTACGCTTAGGATAAAAAGTTCCAGTCGCGCGATACGCGATTTCGCCTCATCCATAACGGCTGCCATGAGGAGTTCGCCGAGCCCTTGGCCACGAACCGACTGGTCTACAGATAACGCGAGCGTGCCGATATGCGCTTCAGTCTTCGAATCCATTTCAAGACTGGATATCCCTTGTATGTCTCCGTCCACTTCAAGAAAAAGGACGACCTCTTCTTTCGCCTCTATGGCGCGTATCCATTTCCCTACGACTTCGATTTCCTTTTCGAGGAGAATTTCCTCACCCTGGAAACGGACGAACGTGCGCTCCTGTGATAAGCGGTTTGCGTACTTCCATACGCTTTCCGCATCATCCGATTTCGGATACCGAATGGTATACGGCGTCCCCGTTTTTGAGGTTCCTTCCCGCACGACCGTTCCTTCCATATCCCCTATTCTACCTCGCATCACGGATACGAAAAACCGGCCCCATAGGGCCGGTTTTTCGTAAGCGTTACTTCTTTTTTGAAACGGGTTTCTTAGCGGTCTTTCGTGCCTTTATGGGCTCGCTCATTACTTCGGCTTTCGGAGCCGTTACGACCGAGCTCTCCATGATGCGCACGAGGCGGTCGAGCTTTTCGTTCATCGCCTTCATCTGGTAGGCGAGGTCTGCCATACCGCGATCAGGTTGTGCAGGCGCTTCGCGCTTAAACGCAGGGCGAGGAGCGAAGTCACGGCGAGAGTATGAGTCGCGCGGAGCGTCATCTCCGTCTTTCACGAAACAGTTGGAGCAGAATACCGGCTTCTTTCCGTTCGGAACGAACGGCACTTCGCAGGGATTATGGCACTGACTGCACTCTGCCTTATGCATTTCGCGGGGACGGTCGCTAAAAGCACCGAACTTGCGCGGGCCATAGGCTGGACGGGTCAGGCCGTTTCGATTGAATCCGCTTTTGTTTTTATAATCCTTCATAGGAGTTAATTAGTTGTGTGAATTGATTATATCACACAATTTTAAGAAAACAAGATTCCGGTCCTTTGCCCGTCTACACCGGCTTCTTCTTGAAAATACGTCCACGCGCTACCGCGACGAAGAGCAGTACGTTCGCGATAAGGAGATATACCTGAAACGCCGCGTTTTCGATATTCCAAACTGGAATCGCAGGTATGACGATGCTTGCCGTAAACAGGCCGACGAAATAGGTATATAGCGTCTCCGTCTCCGGGTGTTTCCAAGCCTTAATGAGTGTAGGAAGCGTCGCTAAAAGGTCAGCAAGCGCGGCAAGCAGTATCGCCAATACCGGGGAGTCGGCGACAAGCCACGCGATGAGCGCAACGACTGAGAAGAGCCCGCATAAGAAATCGAGTTTCGTAAGTTTCCAGTAACTTTGCGGTACGAAAAACGCGACGATAAATACAATGAGCGGACCAAAGCCCGACATGAATATGCGCACCGTTGACCATACGTCCGCGTGCGCCGTAAGCGCGGCGCCCGTTGCGATAAGCGGGGCAAAGCCCCATAGACCCCAGGTCACCAGGTTTGGCTTCGACTTCCCCGCGAACATATCGCGGATGTATGCGACAGCACCAGAGAAGCTTATCGCAACCGATAAGAGGACGAGCCAATGGATGAATTGGATGCCGAGAAACATGTATGCGTTACTCGCCAGGCAGAACGGGAGGCGCAGGAAGCAGGAGCGCGACGGAGGCTGCTGCGGCGCTCACGAGCGCGAACGCGAGAAGTGTTTTCAGGAAAAGCGCTATCGCCTCCTTCTTCTCCCCTTCTATCAAAAGCCGGAGCGGCATGGAAAGGAGCGTGTAGCCCATGACCGCGACCGAGAACACGAACACTGAAAGAAAGGTGATGATGGCCGGAAGCGGAGAGACCGGCTCAGGAAGGTTCGGTAGTCCGTACTGAGCAAGTAGTCCCAAGCAGGCAATGTATCCTGCTGCTGCGAGTGCGTTTAGAAACGGGTTTCGGGTCATAGGGAGAGTATATCTCTTTTGGCTGGGGAGCAGGGAATCGAACCCCAATTAAAGGCTTCAAAGGCCGCTGTCCTACGGTCGAGTGAACGAGTGAAGTGCGCTTTGCTGGGAGACTAGGGATCGAACCTAGATTCACGGCTTCAAAGGCCGCTGTCCTACCATTAGACGATCTCCCAGCAAAACGCGCTTCCGAGTGAACGCTGACCGTATGGTATTCCATACCGTTAGACGACTCCCCAATATCTCTATCCTGCCTTGGAGACGACTACTTTTCAAGCTTACAAACAACCTGCAATTCAGCTTTGTCCTCTTCCGAAAGTTCCAACCCTTCCCCGATATTAAACGAGTACATAATGGAGTCAGGATTCTCCACATGACCAAGACCGAGTGCGTGGCCGAACTCATGAGTGAGCACGCGCTCGAGGTCCGCCACATTCTTCATCTCGTAAATCTCAATCCGTTCCCCATCCGCATCCGATACGTAGTGTCCTTGCTCGAAGTCCTCGCCCGCCTGCTTGTTATAAGTGCCTACTTTCGCATTTATCTTTTTGGCGATGCCGTTTAATTCGGCGACTGCGGTGTTTATCTTGCCTGCAAACGCATTCACTTCGTCTGCTTCTGCGTTCAGTGCGCGCCGGTCGCGCTCCAGCGCATCAGCCTTTGCTTTCAACTTTGCATACTCATCAGGCGGCGCACCTCCCCGCTCATTCCAATACGCGACGTCTTTTTCATAGGACTTCACTGCCCTCTCGTACGCAGTCGTTTTCCGTTCATACGCTTCCTTGGTGGCGCTGAACGAGTCCCTAATGCGGTTCACTTCCGCTTTTTTCGCATCATATTCCGCTTGCTCGGCGCTTATGTTTTTCCCGAGCTCAGTCGCCTTCTGGACTTCGCTATACACGAGACTGACGGGCATCGGGTTTTTCGTTTCGGAAGAAGCGGGCGTTATCACTGTTTTCCCCGCTTCCGTATTCCATACCGAAGCGGCATGGATAAGCGCGAGCTTGAACTGACTTTCGGACACGCCGAAGCGCTTGTCGTATGCTCCTATCGAGTATTCAATCGGTTTCGTACACGGAGGCGTAAGGTAATCCGTAACCGGCTCATAGAGTACGTACGCACTTGCACTCAATGCCGCAAAAAGTAAGAGGAACTTAAGCGCGGTGAATGCGGTTTTCATCCTCCGTAGAGTTCAAGCACCGCGAGCTCGAGCGGGAGCGCCGGAATTGGGGAAAAACGGATACGCGCGGATGCGTCTAGGAGCGCTTTCAATGTCGCATGCGTAAGCTTTGAGTCTTTCGCGGAGGCGAGCGCTTCTATAGCCGCATACTCCTCACCGAGTTCCGTCTTGTAAGAAGCACGGAGCTCTGGTGCGTACCGGACAAGGAGGATGATGCGCGCCTCCTCAAGCACGAGCGAAAGATAGAGCGACATATCGACATCCTGCTCGCTCGATTGACGCAGCACCGTAAGCGCCTTCTCCGCACTTCCCTCATGAAGCGCGGTGACAAAGCCACGCACCAAAGAACTCTTCGGAGCACCGGTCGCCTTCTCCGCCTCTTCGCGGGAGATGGTCTTATCTCCCGAAACCGAGAATACTTTCTCAAGTATCGAAAGCGCATCGCGATACGAGCCATCGGCAAGAAGCGCGACGAGGTCGGCGACACCACTACCTAGCGTATACCCTTCCTTCTTCGCAATTGCCCCAATGAGTTTTACCAATCCCTCTCGCGTCGGCTTGCGGAACTCGAATACCTGACAGCGGCTCCGGACCGTCTCCGGCACTTTCGGAAGCTCGGTCGTCGCGAGGATGAAGATGGCGTGGGCAGGAGGCTCTTCAAGCGTCTTCAAAAACGCATTCCAGGCCCCTTTCGAGAGCATATGCGCCTCGTCGAGTATGTAGAGCTTGTGCGTGGACTCAAACGGAAGCGTGTAGATATTTTCCGAGAGCGCGCGTATGTCGTCCACACTGTTGTTTGAGGCCGCATCTATCTCATACAGATCCTTTTCGGAAATCTTCAGTTCTTTCGCAAATATGCGGGCGATTGAGGTCTTGCCGAGACCGCGCGAGCCGGCGAAGAGATACGCATGCGCGACCGTGCCGCTTTTGAGCTGTTCCTGAAGCGCGCCCACTACCTGCTCCTGCCCTGCCACTTCGCTGAACTTCTGGGGCCGATACGCTCTATAGAGGGACTGATGTGACATAGGGCTGATTATAGCAAGCCGCTTGCGACAAGCACCTTGGTAAAGCTCTCGAGGTCGTTCGTCTCCATAAGGTTCGCCCGAAGCTCCGCCGACCCGTCCCAGCCGTTTATGAATGCCTTTACGTGCTTCTTGAGCGTAGCGAAGTGCTTCGCAGGCGCCAAAGCGCTGAAATATACGGCGAGCGTATGGAGCGCGCGTACGCGCTCCTCAGGCGTATGGTCTCCCGGTGACTCACCCTTAAAAAGCCACGGGTTCCCGAATATGGCGCGTCCGAGCATCATACCGTCGAAGCCATACTCCGTAGCCTTTGTGCGCGCCTCCGCGACGCTTTGCAAATCCCCGTTCGCCAGGAGAAGCACGTTTGGGTTTTGCGCGCGGCAGAAAGAAACTATTTCGGACGCGAGCTCATAATGCGCAGGTACCAAGGACATTTCCTTTCGCGTACGCAAATGAATGGTGAGCGCGCTGATACCTGAGGAGAGAAGATGCGGAAACCACTCTTGGTATTCGACCTTGTTGTACCCGATGCGCGTCTTTACCGACACGGGGATTTTTCCTTCAGTCCCCCGGATCGCTGCAGCGATGACCTCCTTTGCGCGCTCCGGATTCTTGATATGGGCTGCGCCCGCGCCCTGTTTCTCTATCGACTTGTCCGGACAGCCCATATTGATATCGACACCGTCAAACCCAAGCTCGGTCGCGAGACGCGCCGCATACTCCATCATCTCCGGATTCGAAGAGAAGAGCTGCGCCACTATCGGGCGCTCGCCCTCCGTGTACTGCAAATCCCGCACGAGCGGATTTTCCGCGTCCTGCATTCCCTTCTTTTCGCGCGTATGGAACAGCCCGTCGGCCGAGACGAATTCGGTCCAGGTGATATCCGGCCGACCCGTCTCCGCTATCAGTTTGCGGTACGCAGGGTCGGTCACGTCCGCCATAGGCGCAAGCGCCATAAACGGGCGCGGCAATTTCTCCCAAAATGATTCCATAAAAACTACGCTATCACTCGCGGCGCTTTAGGTACACCTTCCCATCAAAGCGCAAGTCGATGTATTCGAGCGAGCCGTCAACGACGTTCAGTCCCTTCAGTGCAGCCTCCGCGGTCTTCGCCGCTTCGCGCTCATGGCCGATGACGTACGTGATGCGAGTGGACGGTTCTACGAACAAATCCGCCTCATCTCCCCGTATCGCAACGGAAGCGACGGGCACGCCGAATCCCCGGATAGCTTTCACGAACCGGAGCACGTCCGGAAGCATGCTCGCGCCCTGCACGCGTGCCTTAAGCGGATAGGTGTCTGAGGTGGATGAGGTTTCGAGATTCGCATACACATGCAGCGATTCGTCTTGCACGGAAGAGCTCGCCAGTTCAGGGGAAAGAGCCATCGCTTTCTCGAATACGAGCCCTTCCACGTCCGCTTCATAGCAATTGCCAAGGCGCGCGGAAAGCGTATCGGGCGTACCGCACCACCTGAAGGCGGAGACGCGGGGAGTGGCCTTGAGCGCTATGGCATTCATATCGGTCCGCGATACGGATACGGCGGAAATCGCAGGATACGCCTCGAGCACGGATGCGCGTATGGCGCGTTCCGGATAAAAGAAGAAGGAGTTTTTCGGCACGATACCGCCGTAGGTACCGTCCAGTTCCGCTTTCGCAATCGCTTCAATCCCCTCGGTATTTCCGTATCCCGCCGCGCGCGCCTCCGTAATACGAAGCGCCGGGAGCCAGAGCACATAGAGCGTGGCGCCTGTCGCTGCTACTACCCCAAGCGCGATGAACGAAAGCGTGCGGACTTGTTCCTCACGACGCCGGTCTTTCAGTTTGCGTTTCGGCGGACGCGTCGCGAGACGCGGATGCGTGTTCTTTTTCTCGGGCTTTGCTTTTGAAGCGGGCGCGGAAGCCTTCCGACGCTTCGGTCCGATATCAAAAGAGCGCTTAGCCATTATTTCGCGATTACCGTCTTGTTCATGTACGGCACCAGAACCTCGGGAACCTTTATCGAGCCGTCTTCCTGCTGGTAGTTCTCTACGATGGAGACGAGGATGCGCGGCGTGGGGATGGCGGTCGAGTTCAGGGAGTGCGCGAAGCGCATCTCTCCGTTCTCATCCTTGTAGCGAGTATTAAGACGGCGCGTCTGGAAATCATGGAAGTAGGATGCAGAGCTGATTTCCCGGTACGTGTTCTCTCCCGGCACCCAGAGCTCGATGTCGTACTTCTTCACCTGTCCGAGCCCGAGGTCGCCGCCGCAGTTCACGACGGTGTGATACGGGATATTCAAGGATTCGATGAATTCTTCCGTATTTCGATTGAGCCACTCATGCCATTTCACCGACTCCTCGTGCGACGCTTCGCACAGAATGACTTGCTCCCATTTGTAGAATTCGTGCACGCGGATGAGTCCGCGCACGTCCTTGCCGTGCGCTCCGGCTTCTCGGCGGAAACACGGGGAGAATGCCAAAAACTTTTTCGGAAGCTCTTCCTTCTGAAGCGTCTCGTCCATATGGAAGCCCATGGTCGCCACTTCCGCGGTACCGGCGAGGTATTCCGCATCCTGCGTCTTATAGAGGTCTTCTTCGCTCTGCGGAAGGTAGCCGGTGCCCATGAAGGCTTCGCGGCGTACTAGGGACGGCACGATCATCGGCACGAACTCCTTTTTCAAAAAGAAATCTTGCGCATAGCGCCAGATGGCAAACGCAAGGGATGCGCCGTCGCCCGTAAGGTAGTAGCCGCGGAATCCGGCCACTTTGGTACCGCGCTCGAAGTCCGCCATCTTAAGGTTCACCATCAGGTCGATGTGGTTTTTCGGCGCAAAGGAGAATTCCGGAATCACGCCCCATTTCTTCACTTCCTGATTGTCCGCGTCGCTCTCGCCTTCGGGGACCGACATATCGGGGATGTTCGGCACGGAGAGCATGAGCTTCTGCCACTCCTCCATGGTCTTTGCGAGCTGCTCTTCCATCTCTCCCATACCCGCCTTCAGGTGGCGCATAGCCTCGAGGAGCTTCTGCTTCTCCTCATCCTTAGCAAGCACGATGAGCTTTGAGGCGCGGTTCTGCTCCGCGCGCTTTTCGTCGAGCTCGCCCCGGAGCCGCTTGCGGTCGTCATCCACCGCCAAAAGACGGTCGATATCGACCTCTATCTTCTTCTTGCGCGCGCCTTCCTTCACGAGGTCGGCATTCTCGCGGATAAAATGGATATCTAACATATATAATGGACAGGATAGTATGCCGGAGGCGTCGAGACAACTAAGCCCGGACGAATATCCAGCCAAGTTGCGCGAAATACCGCAGCCGCCTCCTCATCTTTATGCGCGCGGCGCATGGCCTATAAAAGGTACGAAGCTCCTTACCGTCGTCGGTTCGCGCGCGCTTTCAGGGTACGGACGCGAAGCCTGCCAAATGCTTATAGCCGGACTCGCCGGCTACCCCGTGTCTGTAGTCTCCGGATTAGCGCTTGGCACTGACGCGTGGGCGCACAAGGTGGCACTCAAGGCGGGCCTGCACTGCATTGCCGTTCCAGGGAGTGGGCTTGGCGACCGCACTATTTCCCCGCGCACAAACGCTGGGCTCGCGCAGGACATACGGAAAGCGGGCGGCCTTCTTCTCTCCGAGCACCCGGACGACTATCAGCCGCACGTCTACGACTTCCCTTCGAGAAACCGCATTATGGTCGGCCTCTCCGATGCGGTCCTTATGATTGAGGCTGGACCAAAATCAGGAACCTTGATTACCGGACGGCTTACCCACGAGTACAACCGGGATCTTCTATGCGTCCCACACCGTATCGCTGACCCGCATGGGTTCGGCGCGAATCTTTTCATACGCCTTGGCGCTACGCTCGTGTCCGACCCTTCCCATATCCTCGAAGCGCTCGGCATAGAACCCCGCACTTCCAAAACCGCAACGCTAACTCTCGCGGGTTCTCCCGAAGAAAAAATACTGTATGACCTGCTTGCCGAACCGCTTCCAAAGGATGAACTCATACGCGCTTCAGGACTTACGCCTTCCGACGCACTCACCGCGCTTGTGATGCTTGAATTAAAAGGAATGGCGAAGGAAGAATTCGGCGCCTGGCGAAGAGTTTGACAATCACTATATAGAGGAGTGAAATACCGATGCGCACCGGCGCTAACCGGTATGAGGAGCATAGCTGATGGCCACCATCAACGACCTCTCCCCTTCGCCAGAGCTGAAGGCTAGACTGGAAGCTGCGTTTCCTTTCATCGACGTCGATGTCACACCTCTCGGAACGCTTTTCGGGCGTCAGAACCTGAACAAAGCGCAACAAGACGTGCTGAAGGAAGTCGAGCAGCTCGCCATCGAAACCGTCAACGAGTGACGCACATCCTACCCTGGTGGAATGCGGCGGACCCTTCGGTCCGCCGCTTTTCATTATGAACAACGGCCGGCCCTGCACGTATGCAGGAAACCGGCCGTGCGCATCGGGGCGTTACGCCGCCATTTGGGCGCGGATGCTATCCACGACCTCTTGGACGAACTTTCGCCCGTGGTTTTCATAGACTTCGCAGCGCGGACTCGTCTCAACGCCGAAACCCCAGTGGGTCGCCGTCTTCTGCCATGCCGCAATGAGGTCTTCGTGACCGTCCTCAATGCGGAGCTTTTTCAGAAGGTCGGCGATGACCGGAATCTCGAGCACGTTGCGGATGTGGGCGAGCTTGTCGATGAAAACAGACGAGACGGATGCATAGCGCATCTGCCGCTCCTTTCGTGATGCCTGGGAAGTATTTCCCGCGATCGTTATACCACACTGACTCCACTCGTAACGTAATGAATTGCATTTCGTATTTTGGGGTCCCCATGTCTTCATGGGGAAACAAGCGATAGAAGACGAGAGTGACGGCGATAGCCGGAACGTAAGTCTTCTAGTAAGCGCGTTAGTTGGGGTCCCCATTCCTATGGGGGATGCGAGCGACGAAACACGAAAGTGACGACTTCTTAAGTCGGAACGAGAGTGTTTCGGTAAGCGCGCAGGTTGACAATATATAAGGTATCGCGCTATCCATACGTAAATGGCCAAGACATTACTTATAGTGGAATCGCCTGCAAAGGCCCGCACGATACAGCAGTATCTCGGCACGGACTACGAGGTGCTTGCCTCCGTAGGTCACGTGCGCGACCTTCCGAAGACGAACAAAGACGCCGTTGATATCGAGGGCGGCTTCGTGCCGCGCTACGTCATCTCTCCCGACAAGCGCGAGGTTATCGAGCGAATCCAAAAGGCGGCCGACCGCGCAACTTCCGTGCTTCTTGCGACCGACCCCGACCGCGAAGGCGAGGCTATCGCCTGGCATATAAAGGAGGCGGTAGGACTCAAAAAGCCGAAGCGCGTCGTCTTCCACGAGATAACCAAGGAAGCCATAAAGGAGGCGATAGCGAATCCCCGCGCCATCGACGAAGATCTGCGCCAGGCCCAGGAGGCGCGCCGCGTGCTGGACCGCCTCGTGGGCTACGACCTTTCCGGCCTTATCTGGAAGAAGGTCCGCTACGGCCTTTCTGCCGGGCGCGTGCAGAGCCCCGCGCTTCGCATCCTTGCCGAGCGCGAGCGCGAAATTAAAGCGTTCATTCCGGAAACGTACTACGTCTTGAATGCGGAGTTCAAATCCGATCACGGTAACTTCAGTGCAACCTGCGTCGAAGAACCGAAAACCGCCGCGGAATCCACGCGCATCGTTACGCTCGGCGAGAAAGCATCGTGGAAAGTAGGCAACGTCATCGGGCGTGCTGAAGAGCGCGCGCCGCGTCCCCCATTCACCACCTCCACGCTTCAGCAGACGGCATCCACCCGTCTTGGGTTCGCACCGTCTCGCACCATGCGCGCCGCACAAAAGCTCTACGAGGCGGGACACATCACCTATATGCGTACCGACTCCGTAAATCTCGGAAAGGACGCGGTTGCGAAGCTCTGTGAAATCGCCGAAAAAGAATTCGGGAAAGAATACGTGGAATCGCGCGTCTATCAGACCAAGAGCAAGAACGCGCAGGAAGCGCACGAGGCCGTGCGCCCGACGAATCCCGCAAAAGCGAAAGCGGGTTCTACCGGAGACGAGCAGGCGCTCTACGAGCTCATTCGCACCCGCACACTCGCTTCCCAGATGGCGAGTGCAAAGCTTTTACGCACCAAAGTGGAGGCGGAGTCCGACGCCGATATTCCTCTTTTCACCGCGAACGGTTCCCGCGTCGTGTTCCCCGGATGGCTTGCGTGCGACACGAAAGCGCGCGGCGAAGACGTCGAGCTTCCAAAAGTCGAGGTGGGTGAAAAGCTTTCCGTTATCACGCTCGGCTCCCTTGAAAAGCAGACGGAACCCCCGAACCGCTACACGGAAGCGGGACTCATCAAGGAGCTTGAGAAGCGCGGCATCGGTCGCCCATCGACCTACGCATCCATTATGAAAACGATTCAGGACCGCGGCTATGCGGAAAAGGACGGCCGTACGCTTAAGCCGACGGCTACCGGTATGGTGGTCTCCGGCTGGCTCGAGGAGCATTTTGCCGAGTACATTTCGGATTCGTTCACCGCGGAGATGGAAGACGAGCTCGACGAAATCGCCCGCGGCGAGCGCGAATACCTGAAGACGATGAAGGACTTCTACGGACCGTTCAAGAAGGCGGTGGACGGCAAGGCGGACGCGCCGAAAGCAACCGCGCTCGGTTTAGCCCCTGCCGAATTCCCTTGCCCTCTATGCGGGTCTCCTATGGAATTCAAACTCGGGCGCGGCGGCGTATTCATGAGCTGTACGCGCTATCCGGACTGCGACGGCGCGCGCCAGGAAGACGGGCATGAAATAAAGGAGGACGAGCCGCTTGGCATACACCCTGAAACGGGAAAGCCGATTTTCATCCGCACGGGACGCTTCGGTCCGTATGTCGAGATGCCGCTTGAGACCCCGGCAGCCGTAGAGCCCGAACCCGCCCCCGCAGTGGAAGAAATAAAGGTAAAAGGAAAACGAAAGGCGGCAAAACCGAAAAAGCCGAAGAAGCCCGCATTCGTCGGCAAGCGCGCAAGCATTCCTGCCGGCAAGGACCTTGCCTCCGTCACGCTCGAAGACGCAGTGAAGTATCTCTCCCTTCCGCGCGAAGTGGGCATAAACCCAGGAACCGGTAAGCCGGTTATGGCAAACGTCGGCCGCTTCGGCCCGTACGTCGGACATGACGGTGAGTTCCGCTCCATAAAAAAAGGCGATCCGTACACCATCACACTTGATGAAGCGCTTGTGCTTATTAATACGCCGAAGCTCCCTCCGAAAGGCGCAACTATTGTGAAGGAAATCGGAAAGCATCCGAAAACCGGTAAAGCACTCACCCTCTACAAATCAAAACAGGGACTCTTCCTTAAAAAAGGCCTTCGCCGCATCTATCTCCCTGACACCGTAAAAGAAGATGATTTTTCCCCTGAAGAAGCGGCGGAATATTTGAAGTAACCGCCCTCCTTTGTCGAGGGGCGCGTTATTTAGTACTCTATAGGAAATGACTACGGTCAAGGAAATACTGGCCGAAATGAAGAGTCCGTCTCCTGCGGATGCGGCGCTCGTGCAGAAAGCGTATGAATTCGGTCTGAATGCGCACAAGGACGACAAGCGCTACTCGGGGGAACCGTACTTCGTGCACCCCGCTGCGGCCGCGAAAATCCTCGCCGCACTCGGTATGGACGCATCCACGATAGTCGCTGGACTCCTCCACGACGCCATTGAGGACGGGAAGGTGACGGACGAGGAAGTGACGAAGGAATTCGGCCCTGAAGTGCTCTTTCTCATACAGGGCGTGACGAAGCTCGGCAAACATAAATACCGAGGCGCGGAGCGCCATGCGGAAAGCTTGCGCCGCCTCCTCGTGGCAACGAGCGCGGACGTGCGCGTGCTCATCATCAAGCTGGCGGACCGCTACCACAACATGACGACGATAGAGCACGTGCCCAAAGAAAAGCAGCGGCGCATCGCACTTGAAACGCTTGAAATCTATGCACCCTTGGCCGACCGTCTCGGCATGGGACGCATGAAGCGCGACCTCGAAGACCTCTCATTCCCCGTCATCGACCCGGATGCGTACCAGCATGCGTTTGAGGTGCGGAAACTGAAAAGCAAGGAAACCGAAGCGGGATTGCTGCGCGTCCAGAAGGACTTGCAGCGTGAATTCGCCCGCAAAGGACTACGGAACTTCCGCACGGAAATCCGCATGAAAGGCTACTGGAGCCTTCACCAGAAGCTGAAGCGCAAGGGCGACGACATCACCGAAATCCACGACATTGCGGCGCTCCGCGTAATCGTGCAGTCGGTGGACGACTGCTACACCGTGCTCGGCGTCATACATTCGCGCTTCCGCCCGCTTCCGGGGGAATTCAAGGATTACATCGCCTTTCCGAAACCAAACGGCTACCAGTCGCTCCATACGACGGTGCTCTCGCAGGAAGCGGGCGTCGTGGAGATGCAGGTACGCACCGAAGACATGCACCGGCGCGCGCAGTTCGGTATCGCTTCTCATATGTCGTATAAGCAGCTCGGTAAAGCCGCATCAAAAGGCGCCTTTGAAATGCTGTCGCTTTCCTGGATACGAGGACTTGTTCCGACACTGCTCAATTTTTCAAAAAAGACGCCGGTCACCCCTGCGCCCGTTGCAGACAAGACCATGAAGAAGCCGGCAGGAACCGCTCCGCTTCCCTATTGGCTCTCCGAGCTTGCCGACGTCCATACCACGCTCGCCGAGTCATCCGAATTCGTGGAGCGCCTGAAGGAAGATTTCTTCTCGCACCGCGTGTTCCTCTTTACCCCGAAGGGCGACGTTATCGACTTGCCGATGCATTCAACGCCGATAGATTTCGCCTACGCGATACACAGCGACCTTGGCGACCATATGGTCGGCGCGAAAGTAAACGGGAAAATGGTGTCGTTTGATACTCCGCTCCGGAACGGCGACATCGTGGACATCATGAAGCGCGACTCGGGAAAGCCGACCGCGAAGTGGCTCGATATGGCAAAGACATCGGTCGCGCGAAAGCACATCCGCTCCGCGCTCGACCTCCCTGAACGCGCTCCCGTCGTACAGCCGAAGCCGGATACGCGAAAACTCCGCCAGAAGCTTCAGAAAAAGAAACCTAAAGCTTAGACGCTGAAATTCTTAACGGAATACAGTTCTTCGTCTGATTTTTCCGCAACATCCACTACAGTCGCCGAATCTACTTCCGGAGGCAGCTCTGCAGCAATAGCGTCCTCCGCTTTGTTTTTTGCTTCCTGGGCGAGCGCGGCGACGATGTTGGTCAAATCCTCAGGCGAGAAGAATTCGATAAGCACGCGGCCGCCGTTCGGGCGATTCTCGATAAGCACGCGGGTGCCGAGCGTTTCGGTAAGCGACTTCTCTATCTCCATCATCTCCGGCGTCTTGTCGTGCTTTCGTATCTTGTCCTGCGCGATGCGGCGCACCATCTGCTCGACATGGCGCACTGAGGTTTTCTTCAAAAGTATTTCTTTGAAAAGCGTTGCCTGTTCTTCCTTGCGGTCGGAGAGCATAAGGAGCGCGCGGGCATGGCCTTCGCTGATGTCCTTGTTGATGACCGCCTGCTGGATTTCTTCCGGAAGCATTAAAAGGCGGATGGAGTTCGTGACCATTTCGCGGCTGCGACCCATCTTCACCCCGACTTCTCCGTGCGAGAGGCCGAACTCATCTACGAGCTGCTTGAATGCTTTGGCACGATCTATCGCGTTCAGATCTTCGCGCTGGAGATTTTCTATGATGGCGAGCTCGAGTTTTACTTTGTCCGACTCTTCCCCGCGAATGACGACCGGTACTGATTTCAATCCGATGAGCTTTGAGGCGCGCAAGCGTCGCTCGCCGGCAATGAGCTCATAGCGGCTTTCAAGTCCCCCGTCAGGGCGACTTACTTCCTTTCTCGTCACCGTTAGCGGCTGGAGGAGACCGTACTGGCGGATGGATTCCGCAAGTGATTTCAGTGCTGCCTCGTCGAATTCGCGCCGGGGCTGGTACGGATTCGGAGATATCTTCTCGAGCTCCACCCAGTAGATGGAATCGTATTTCGTCGGCTCTTGCATAATAAGCACAGTTTATCACGCAAGAGACGCAGGATGAAAAAAGAGGTGCAAAATGCTAAGGTGGTCTCTAAGCCGGGATGGCGGAATTGGTATACGCAGTGGATTCAAAACCCACCTCCTCACGGATTGAGAGTTCGAGTCTCTCTCCCGGCACAAAATAAACGAGCGAGGCGCGAAAGCGTCTCGCGACTATTATTTTGTGTCCGGGAGAGAGACTCGAAAGCCAGAGGCGGCGAAGCCGGCGAGTCTGCGAGCCGACGCCGAGGCGGGGTCGCGAAAATGCGCAGGAGAGCATGCGCATTATTCGTGACCGAGCCTCTCCCAGCACCTATACAAATTTTTCACTATAATCTCATAGTCCCACGCGTCGTTACGCTGTATCATAAACATATATGGGTGCAGACGGTACGACCTACGAAGGCTTCAAGCAAAGTGGCGATGCTGCGCCTCGAAAAGCCAAGAGCGCGGAAGAAATCGGATTTGAAGCCGGACGCGCGACGCGGAAAGCCGCGGACGAAGTCGGGCGCGTATGGCGGCAGGAATTTGCAGAACCGTTTCAGGAAATGGGAGAGGATATGAAGTATAGGGGTAAGGTTCGCGCCCGATGGGCAAGGCAGAAGGCGAGAATAAAGAGTCTGGAACTCCGCACCCGTCTGTCTGAAAGCGCCCGCAAGGCGAAGGAGATTGCCCGCCCGATAATTACCGGCGAAAAAACCCAGGAATTCACCGAAACGCTTACTCCTGCTTCCCTACCGCTTATTCTGCGCGCGATTGATAAACGCTTCATTGAAGTCCACGACACGCATCACGGAAAGCCTTCCTATTTTCTCAAACTCGAGCAAGCGCTTGATGAGATGTACTACGCCTATGCGGACGCGGGAGACGCTCCGAGTCTCGGCGCAAGCGGCTCGAGACTGCTTGCGAAGACCGCCATGTTTCTCGAGTCGGCGGATATGGATGACCCTGAAAAGGCAAAACGATACCAGGAGGCCTCTGCGAAGGCGCTTCGCGAAGTCGTGGGGAAACGGATACAGGATGAGATGCGGCGCGACCTGATGGGATACCTCGTAGGGCGCGAGCATAGGCAGAATTCCGGAGAGACTGTACGCTCAGAACCCGATTACCGCATGCTTTCCAATATGCTCGTATTTCTCGAGCACTGGAATAAGCGCCAAGAGGAAGTGACAGACCGCGCAACCGACCCACTGCTTTCAGAGCCCCGCATACGGGAACTCTTCAGGGATACGATGCGGCATATCCGCGATGAAATCGTACTCATCCACTCCATGCTTCAAGTGGAATCCGAGCAAAGCGAAGAAGCCGTCCTTCCGCCCCCTATCGACGAGCACGAGGAACGCCTGCGTGCTGCGTCCCCGCTTGAGAAATGGGGTCGGATATTCGAACTTCAGCGCATAGAGGATGAGCTCTCGCGTCTTTCGCCGGAGACCGCGACCGAACACGGGCGCAAGATACCCGTATCGGATAGCGGCGTATCATACGCCATACTCAAAAACGTCATTGGTTCATTCGATATCGACACGCATTTCGGTGCACGCGCGTCAGCGACCTTCGACCGGCATTTTGAGCGCAATCCGAACGATGAAGTGGTCATTACCAAAAACCTGCATAGCATCATTACCAGTGGACGCTTCGATGCGCTCGAGCATCTGCCCGTTAAAGAGCTCGTTTCCTATTGCAACGAAATGGCGAAGTCCGGAATGCTCGAAGCCGTCACGGAGGGCGAATACCGCGATGAGCGCGGCCGGAAGCAGTCCTACGCATTTGGCGAAAGCGTGCGTATGCGCATCCGGGCATTTTTAAAGGCATGCGGAGGCCAGGCCACCGGCGAGGTTACCAAAAAGTTTTCCCCTGAGGCGAGACGGGTACTCGGTATCGATCGCATGCTTTTCGAGATACGAGACGAAGTCCCTCTCGATTCCGCTACCCCGGACGGCTTTATACCTTACGCCGATGGGCTTCTGAGCCGGATTCCGCAAGAAAGCCCGGAGCGTGCAAAATTCCTAAAACAGCATCTGCCTGTCCTTAAAGAGATATTCCTCGGATTGTGGGAAATCGGCGGCGTGAAAGACATCGTCGACTTCGGTGAAAAGCTCATACAGCACGACATCGTCGGGCGCGACCAACTTCCGGGAATGGTATTCGGAAAAAACGGCTTCTTGCCGCAGTTCGGAAAGGAATTCGGCAAACGCATCATCTCAACGGCAGCCCTTGATATGGGTAGCGCGCTCGCCGAGCTGAATGTCGCGCGCGCGTCTGGCTTTAGCGAGTTCATATCGTCAGATCTTCTGCAGAACCTGCGTCGCACACTGCGCACGAAGCTTTTGGTAGCCCTCTCGGAACGCGGCTCCGCAGACACGCTTTCCTTCCTGGATGAACTCAAGCCGAACCTTACGGGCCCTTACGGCGTCATAAGCGAAGAAACCTTCGAAGTCATCCGCGAAGACGTGCTGTACGACGACCCTGTCTGGCTCGAGCGTCGGCTACCTTAAAGCTTTATATCTTCCCGACCAAGTCCATCCCCGGTTCAAGCGTATCGCTTCCCGGCTCCCACGAAGCTGGGCACACATTCCCCGGATGCGTTTCCACATACTGCGCAGCCTGGATTTTCCGGAGCGTCTCCGCGGCTTTGCGTCCAATGGAGTTGTGCGTGACTTCCATCGCGCGAAGCGTGCCTGCAGGGTCCACGATGAAGGTTCCGCGCATCGAAAGGCCTTCGTCCTCCGTGAGCTCGGTGCCGTCGCCTTCGATAAGCACGCCAAAGGCATAAGAGATTTTGCCTGACGGGTCCGCGCCCATCGGGAAGTCTATCTGCTTGATGGCTTCCGAAGTGTCGTGCCATGCCTTATGGCTGAATACGGTGTCGGTCGAGAAAGATACTACCTCCGCATTTATCTCCTTGAACTTCGGATAGAGCTTTGCCATCTCCTCAAGCTCGGTCGGACAAACGAACGTGAAATCCGCCGGGTAGAACATAACAACGAGCCACTTGCCGCGGAAGTCCGAAAACTTGAGCGCTTTCGTCTCGTTTCCCTGGAATGCCTCGAATGCGAAATCAGGAATCGTCTCGCCAACCTTCACGGAGGATACGTATTCCTTCATCGGGTCATGAAAATCCCCGCAGTGCTCGCAATAGTTGCTCTTTTGGCCGTTTTTATTCATAGAGGAAGGTTAATCTCACAAAGTAAGTCACCGCATGGTAGCATCCGCCCATATGAAGGGCAAAACCAAGATCATATGCGTCATCGGGCCGACCGCGTCCGGGAAGTCTTCGCGCGCCCTGGCGCTCGCCCGCGAGCGGGGTGGCGAGGTGATTTCGGTCGATTCCCGCCAGGTATACCGGATGCTTGATATCGGTACGGAGAAAATCACCAAGGAGGAGATGGGTGGCATTCCCCACTACCTCATCGATATACGCGACCCGAAGGAAAGCTACAGCGCGGGCGACTTTGCGGAAGACGCGGCACGTCTCATAGACGATATGGTTGCGCGCGGAAAGACGCCCATACTCGCCGGCGGCTCGCACTTCTACTTCGACGCGCTCGTGTACGGCATACCCAAAGACATCCCGATGAATTACCCGCTACGCGATGAGCTCGAAAAAATGACGGATGAAGAGTTGTTTGCGGAAGTGCGGAAAAAAGACCCGCGCCGCGCAGAAGAGCTTGACCCGAAGAACCGTCGCCGCATGGTACGAGCGCTTGAAATCATAGAACAGGAAGGGTTCGTGCCCGAACGCGTACGCGAGGCACGCTACGACGTCGAGTGGGTAGTGCTACTGCCCGAGCGCGAAGAACTCCGCGCGCGCATCGAGACACGCCTTAAGGAAACACTCGAGAAAGGGCTTATTGAGGAAGTAAAAACAGTACGGGAATACGTCGGCGACGACCGGCTAAACGAGCTCGGCCTTGAGTACCGGATTGTGGGCGAGTACCTGCGAGGCGAACGCGACGAAGCTTCGCTCCTCCCCGCTCTCACGAGCTCGCTCTTCCAGTACGCCCGCCGCCAGGAAGCTTGGATGCGAAAACTTACTTCACTAAATTAAATTATTGGCACGAGCAACCATCAACAAGGTTATAGTGCCAAGGATCACCGTCGTAATTCGCCCAGGCAAGGCAAGATTCCCTGGCTAAAGAAGCGGTGCCGCTGTAATTACCGCTATTGAGTCGTATATCCACTCCAGTCCCGGCCGTGTGTCGCGAAGTACGACCAACTGCACCACATGATGAGAGACCGTGTTTTGAAATTTCAGCCGAGATGTTGGATTTTAGGGCAGAACATGCGCTTGTGGTGTTTGAACGTAGCCCCTGCGTACACCAGCGATCTCGTAGTTCCCATAAATGTGTTTGATAGGTATCTGGTCGGTATGCTGAGGTTACGCTTCCACCACCTGCTGCAGCGATAAATCTATTTGCGCATGACTGGAGTCGCGAATCGGTACGATCCCATATAACCGTTGCTCCACCCTCCATTCGTAATGCAAGAGCATCAGTAAGAGGTGTAACT
The DNA here is from genome assembly GCA_964535425.1 of uncultured Candidatus Saccharibacteria bacterium. Lineage (GTDB taxonomy): Bacteria > Patescibacteriota > Minisyncoccia > Phycocordibacterales > Phycocordibacteraceae > C7867-001. The sequence continues at coordinate 35,303 of CAZHSZ010000003.1, forward strand.
GCTGGAACAGGGCATGATGCGGTGGCAGTTGTCGCTATGCATTTATCCTTATTTGCCCCATCTGCTTGAAGACCGCAACGTAAATTCGGACCACAAGCCGCTGTATTCCCCGCGCACGAGCCTCCCGCTACCGTCACGGAACCATTCGCGGGAAGTCCGCCGCCAGTGGTGCCACTTGGTATCCGGCAACGGTCAGCAGAGATAAGATCTTCACAGCCTCCGTTTGCACGCGTCTGACCGTCATAGCATACGGAAACGCGAGGATTACCTCCGCCTGTGTCTTCAGAAATACCGTTCACCACCGCAGGCAGATACGTCCCCTGACCCCCTTTATTACACTCAACATGCATACCGACCTCAAAACCTCCGGTTATATCCGTATCGGGAGGAGTAACTGTAGTCACTCCGTCGCCTCCGCCGGTAGTACCCGTAGCCGCGGGAGGCGTATGGGTCGCAAGACACATGCTTCCCGCATTTCCTAGTATGGAATTCCACGGACCCCACTTTTCGTTGTAGAGGGTCTTCATGATGAAGTCGACCAAGAGCCATGCGGCAAGCGCAAGCAGGAGCCCGACGACCGCGTTTGTGAGGATATTTTTCGCTTTGCTTTTATTCTCCGCATTTATCGAGCTGAACATAAACAGGAATCCCGCATAGGCACACACGAGTACGAAAATGATGACTCCTATGGAGATGGCGAAGTTCACCACGTTCTGCATGACCGCGAGCACGCATTTGAAATCAGGAGCGGAGCCTACACAATGACATTCAGGCGGAATGATAGGGTCAAAAAAAGTCGCTTCTGCTGCGAGCGCCGGATGCGGAGCAAGTGCCAGAATACCGAACATGAGGACGGGCAGGAGTACCTTCAGGAAACGCATAGCACCAGTATACGGCCTTATCCGCCCCGCGAGCCCGCTTTCCCCAAGCCTCGGATTCTGCTAATCTGCCTGTAAAGGGTCCGAAAGGCACTCTCGTTTGGCTCCATAGTTTAATGGTAGAACGTCGGTCTCCAAAACCGTCGGCGTAGGTTCGATTCCTACTGGGGCCGCAACAGACAGAAAGCCAAGGACTGCTCCTTGGCTTCTGCGTTGCGGCAGTCGGAGCCATGTCGCTTCAGCGACGGCGAGACCGGGTCGGGGTTGTGAGCTGAAATGCGAATGCGTGGAGCAATTCAGCCACAAACCGTGACCGCAAAAATCTTTTCTGTTTATCGCACCAGCGACTTCAATGCCTCGTGTGCCACTCCATTACTTGCGATGAAGTAGTTCTGTTCGATGCCACATTCCTTTCCTTCGTAGTCGGTAATAGTCCCTCCCGCTTCAAGTATCAAGAGTCTGCCCGCCGCATAGTCCCACGGCTTTAGTCCGATACAGACAAAACCCTCAGTCCCGCCGCGCGCAACATAGGCAAGCTCAAGCGCCGTGCACCCAAGATACCGGACGGAACGGAAGTATGATTCTCCGTTTTGAAAAAACGTACGGAGCTTTTCTTTTGCATCCCCCTGTCCGGGGCCGAACGTTACCAGTCCCTTTTTCGCCTCCTGAACCGATACTCGCATAGGAGACCCATTGAATGTTGCTCCCTTCCCTTTTTCTGCCGCATACAATGAACCAGTGGCGGGATTGTATACGACACCGATTACCGGCTCGCCGCGATATAGCACTGCGATGGATACCGCGAAAAGCGGTATCCCATTGGTGAAGTTTCTCGTACCGTCTATTGGGTCTATCACCCATTGATACTCGGCTTCGGGATTAACTTCGCTTCCTTCCTCTCCGAGGATTCCATGATCGGGGAACCGCTCCCGTATAAGCGAGACGATGAGTTCCTCGGCTTCGGTATCTGCTTTAGTTACAAATGATTTGTCGTCTTTTTCCGTACGCTCGAGTCCTGTCGTTTCAAAATATCCTTCTAGTATTTTCCCTGCCTTTTCTGCGGCTTCGGTTGCGGTATGCAGCATATCCATACGCGCAACAATAGCATACGCAAAACCGCCCTTTCGGGCGGCTTTAGCTTATTTCTTTGCTTCTTTGAAGACCTCGCGCTTGCGCGTCGTTGGGTCGTACTTTTTGAGCTCAATCTTGCGCTCCACCTTCTTCTTATTCTTGCGGGTGTAGTAGACGTGGTCGGACTTCGTCGACTTGAGCTTTATAAGGAAATCTTGTGACATATAGAGGCTACCTTACCACACTCCTTTTACCCCGCAAAGAGCGAGGGGAACGCGGCGAGCAGGGCTCTGCGCAGGACGACGGTCCGAGCAGGAGGAAAATTTCCAGCAGGAAATTATTCCGTACCTGCGAGCCGCGCTGCCCGAGCGACCGATTTTACGCAATTTCGGCCTTGGCCCGCTTCACCCTGGAAACGGTCTTTTTCACCTCGAAATGAGGCTCTCCGCCCTTCATAGAGACCGCTATGGAGCCGCCTTCCATCACTCCCTGACCTACCATCAAGGTCGCTATAGGGGTCAGTATTTTGTCCTGTATGGCGCGCTTCAGCGGACGGGCGCCATACTGCGGGTTATAGCCCACGCCCGAGAGCCAGGTCTTTACCTCAGGCGAAAGCGTGAGCGAGATGCGCTTGGTGGCAAGGCGCTTCACTACCTCCTCTACCTGCGTATCCACGATGCGCGCGAGCGTTTCTTTGGCGAGTACGTCGAACATCACGATGTCGTCGAGGCGGTTCAAGAACTCCGGACGGAAGTGCTCCTTCAATGAAGCCATCACTTTTTCCTTCATCTGCTCGTTCTGGGCACTCTCCTCGTTTCCGCTCTGGCTGAAGCCGATGCCGGCCATACGGTCCATATACTCGGCACCTACGTTGCTGGTCAGTACGATGATGGTGTTCTTGAAGTTCACCTTGCGGCCCTTGCCGTCGGTCAGGTGTCCGGAATCAAGCACCTGAAGGAGTATGTTGAACACTTCCGGATGCGCTTTCTCTATCTCGTCGAAGAGCACGACTGCGTATGGGCGATGGCGGATGCGCTCCGTGAGACTTCCCGCTTCTTCGTAGCCCACATAGCCCGGAGGCGCGCCGATAAGCTTCGAGACCGAGTGCTTCTCCATGAATTCGGACATGTCGACGCGCACGAGCGCGTCCTTGTCGTTGAACATGAATTCCGCAAGGCGGCGCGAGAGCTCCGTCTTTCCAACACCGGTAGGCCCGAGGAACATAAAGGAGCCGATGGGACGGTTCGGGTCCGCAATACCCACGCGCGAGCGCTTCACGGCGTCCGAGATTATCTTCACCGCCTTGTCCTGACCGATAACTGCACCGGTGAGCGCTTCTTCCATACGGGAGAGCTTCGCCGCTTCTTCCTCTATCATTCGCGCGACCGGAATACCCGTCCAGCGCGAGACGACGCCGGCGATTTCGGTCTCCGTGACTTCCTCGTGGAGGACGCGGCGGGACTTCTGGAGCGTCTTCAAGCGCTTCATCTTCACCTCAAGCTCCTTCTGGAGTACCGGTATCTTTCCATAGCGGATTTCCGCAGTGGTACCAAGGTCGGCAATGGCTTCTGCGTTCTCTGCCTGTACGCGGAGTTTATCGAGCTCGTTTTTAAGCGTGCGGATGTTTTCGAGGACTTCTTTTTCGTTCTTCCACTTAAGCTCGAGTTCGGCCGTAGTTTCCTTTAAGTCGGCCATTTCCTTGTCGATAACCTTCACGCGCTCGCGGATTTGCTTTGCATGCTCGCTTGAAGCGGTTGCGCTTTCCTCATCCTTCTTCAATGCTTCGCGCTCGATCGTGAGGCGGCGCACCTTGCGGTCGGTCTCTTCGAGCAAGGGCGGTTTGTTCTCAAGCGCGATACGGAGACCCGAAGCTGCTTCGTCGATGAGGTCGATGGCCTTGTCGGGAAGGAAGCGGTCGCTGATGTAGCGGGTCGAGAGCTCTACGGCGGAGACGATAGCGCCGTCCGTGATGCGCACCCCGTGGAAGAGCTCGTACTTGTCGCGTAGGCCGCGCAGTATGGCGACGGCATCCTCGACCGACGGCTCATTCACGTATACCGGCTGGAAGCGGCGCGTAAGTGCCGTGTCCTTTTCGATATGCTGCTGGTATTCCTTCAGCGTGGTCGCCCCGATGATGCGGATTTCGCCGCGCGCAAGCGCGGGCTTCAGCATGTTGGATGCATCCATGGCGCCCTCGGCGGCTCCCGCTCCGACAAGCGTATGAAGCTCGTCAACGAAGAGGATCACTTTCCCTTCCGCGCGCTCCACTTCCTTCATGACCGTCTTCATGCGCTCTTCGAATTCTCCGCGGTATTTCGTACCCGCAATCATGAGCCCGAGGTCGAGCGAGAGAAGCTCCTTGTTCTTCAGGGATTCCGGCACTTCGTTGTTTGCCATGCGGGAGGCAAGGCCTTCCGCGATTGCGGTCTTTCCGACGCCCGCTTCCCCGATAAGCACCGGGTTGTTCTTCGTGCGGCGCGAGAGAATCTGGATGACGCGGTGGATTTCCTGGTCGCGGCCGATGACCGGGTCAAGCGCATTCTCGGACGCGAGCTTGGTGAGGTTACGCGTGTATTTCGCGAGTGCGCGGAATTTCTTCGGCTCGACGATATGCCCGTCTTTCGCATTCTTCAATTCCTTCAATACGGCGAGCACGGTATCAACGTCTATTTTAAAGCGCGCGACGATGTCGCCCGCAGGACCCGGGTGCTCAAGGACCGCGACGAAAAGATGCTCCGTACCGACGAACGCGTCATTCATGCGTGCGGCGACTTTGCCGGACGCTTCAAGCGCCTGAGCGAGGTCTGGAGTCAGGTAGAGCTGATAACTCGGGGAGAGCGTCGAAGACGTTTCCGGTGCCTCAAGGTTTTCAAGAAGGGTGTCAGCCAAAAGCATCGTGTCCACATCCATGCGGTCGAGTACGGAAAATACCAGGCTTTCCTCCTGGTGGATGAGCGCCGCAAGCAGGTGGAGCGGAGACACGTGGTTCTGCCCGCGCTCGATTGCGAGCTCATGCGCTTTGCGGATGGCTTCTTTGGCTTTAGTGGTGAAGTTCTTGAATGGGGGCATAGAAAGAGTAGACGGTTACGAGTAGTAAAGATTACGGCGCGGTGAGTAATGCGTCTATGCGGTCTGCGGGAAGGTAGAGGTCTCCCCCGCCTGAAATACCGATGAGTTCGCCCGAGAGGTTCACGATGGCACTGCCGTTCATCATGTTCGGAAGGCTTGCGTAGATGCCGGTTGCGTCCGTCTTCGCGACAATGCCGGTGACTGCGGCGTTCGCCGCATCAAGCCCGATGGCGGTTTGTCCCTGCTTCACTTCCGCAATGGGCAGAAGTTTCGCGGCCGGCGCACTCGGAAGCTTCGCATCCGCCGCAAACGCGTAGAGCTTCAGGCTGCTGTCTTCCTTGGTGCGGTCCGCTTCAAGCGTGGTGCCGTCGGAAAAGCGCACAGTCACATGCCCTGGCAAATCGTTTGAGACCGTCGCCACGACCTTCGAGAGCGGGAGGTAGACGCCGCGCGCAGAAGGAACGGTGCCGCCGGCGCGGAATATCTCGACCGAACGCGCGCTGTTTCCCGCAATCGCTTTCGTGAGCAACTCTTCGGACGAAGGCGCGCTGCCGCCCTGATTGCTTATGGATGGCACCTGGGTCGTAACCGTTTCGATAGTGTGGTCCACGATGCGGTTCACCGTCTGAGTGACCGTGGTAGGTGCCTGGTCAAGGAGGGATACGGTCAGTACGCCGGTCGCTATCGAGACCACGAAATTTACGAGAATCGTGAGGAGGAGAAGCTGGCTTTTGGAAAGGTCTTCTATATCCATATACGGGCGATTATAGCATTAGAGCGGATTGCGGTCGACGAACGAAACAGCCTCATCAAGCGCCTTTACGAAGCCGGAGAGCTCGCTTTTTTTCGTATCGCTTCCCCACGAGATGCGGAGCGTGGAGGATGCGCGAGCCTGATCTCCGGTAAGCGCGCGCACTGCGCGCGATCCATCAACGGAGTCGGTTTCGCACGCGCTTCGCGTGGATACTGAGTACCCTCGTTCATCAAGAAGTGCGGCCAGGTAATCAGTATCGCGCCCGATGACTGAGATATTTAAAATGTGCGGAGCATTCTTTTTACCCTCGTTCACTACGACGTGAGGAATAGACGCGAGAAGGGATTCCTTGAGCGCCTCGCGCATGGCTGCCGCGCGCTTTGCAAACGATTCGCGTGCAGCTGCCGCTTCGGCAAGCGCTTTCGCGAAGGCGCAGGCTAATGCCGGAGACTCGGTACCGGAACGCAGTCCCCGCTCCTGCCCGCCTCCTTCAATGACAGCGTGAAGCGGCACGTTCGGCGCGAATATGAGGCAGCCGATGCCGCGCACGCCGCCCACTTTCTGCGCGTCGAGCGAGAGGAGGTCGGCGGCAAGCCTCGTACGCTCGAAGGATTCAACGAGCGGAAGCTGGCAGGCATCTATATGAAGGAATATTTTCCGCTCCTTCGACATCTGGTCGAGCGTCTGCCGGACGGACTTCAGATCGAAGCGCGCGCCCGTTTCGGAAGAAATGGCTTCAATGGACACAAGCGTCGTTTCTTTGCGTACAAGTTCTGCGAGCGCGCCGGTATCGATGTCCCCATGCTTAAGCGGCACGGCGTTTACCGCCACCCCTTCGCCCTTAAGCGCCTCCATAGTCTCGCGTACGGAGGCATGCGCACCTTCGACGTATAAAAGGTGAAGCTCTTCCGGACGCGCGCCCGCAGAGAGCTTCGCACGCACATGCCCGCGTATGGCTATCGCGTTCGCTTCGGTCGCGCCCGACGTGAAGATGAGCGCCTCGGGCTTCGCGCCTGCGGCGTGTGCAATGCTTGCGCGCGCTTTTTCAAGCAGGTCCTTCGCGGCGCGTCCATGCGTATGGGCGGCCGAAGGGTTCCCGAAGTGCCGCACCGCCGATTCAAAAGCGCGGAGCGCATATGTGGTAGGCGGCACTGCCGCCGCATAGTCGAGATATGCGTTTTTCTTCATACGTACACGATACGGCCTGAATTGATTTTAGGGAAGTATCGTGGTCTACTGTGTGGAATATGTCAGCAACTCCTCGGCATCCTATCGTGGCAGTCATGGGCCACATCGACCACGGCAAGTCTTCCTTGCTGGACTACATCCGTAAGTCGAATGTGACTGCGGGCGAAGCGGGCGGCATCACCCAGCACGTCTCCGCATACGTCGCCGAACACGACCATGAAGGCAAGAAACGGAAGATTACCTTCCTCGATACCCCCGGCCATGAGGCGTTCAAAGCGCTCCGCGCGCGCGGCGCAGCCGCAGCCGACGTCGCCATCCTCGTCATCGCCGCAGACGAAGGCGTAAAGCCTCAGACGAAGGAAGCGTACGAGGAAATCATGGGGGCCGGTATTCCGTTTGTCGTAGCGTTCACCAAGTCCGATAAGAACGGCGCGGACGTGGAGAAAGCGAAAATCTCAGCGCTCGAAGCGGGGATTTACCTAGAGGGACTTGGCGGTTCCATTTCCTTTGCGGCGGTTTCTTCCAAAACCGGCGAGGGTGTCCCTGAGCTTCTCGACCTCGTACTCCTGACTTCCGATCTTGCCGAGCCTACGGCCGACCTCTCGCTTCCCGCTTCCGGTTTCGTACTTGAGTCCTCCCAGGATTCGAAGCGTGGCATCTCAGCGACCCTTATCGTAAAGAACGGCACTTTGAAAGCGGGCGTTGTCGCGGTCGCGGGCCCTGCGTTTACTCCGGTCCGTTTCATCGAGGACTTCAAGGGCGGACGCATCACTGAAGCGGGTCCCTCCGAGCCAGTATCAGTTTCCGGATGGAGCACGCTCCCTACGAGCGGTCAGCCGTTCACGACTGTAGCCTCCCGCAAAGAAGCGGAGAAGCTCGTCACGGCCCCAGCCGCCATCAAGAACACCATCGCTCTCCAGGACGCGTCCGGCAAAGCCGTACTTCCGGTTGTGCTTAAGGGAGACGTCACGGGCAGCGTCGAAGCCATCGTGAGCCTGATACAGAAGCTCGCTCACGAGCGCGTCACGCTCAAGATCCTCTCTTCCGGCATAGGCGCGGTAGGCGAAGCCGACGTAAAAACCGCCGCAGCGGCTGGCGGCGTCATCATCGCCTTCCACAGCTCGGTCGAAAGCTCCGCACGCGAGCTTGCTGAGCGCACGAACGTCCCTATCGAGAGCTTCACCATTATCTACGAGCTCGAGAAGCGCGTAAGCGAACTCCTCGCAGAGCGCGCGCCGAAGATGCGCGTTGAAGAAGTGGTTGGCGAAGCTAAGATTCTCAAGGCGTTTTCGATGAGCGGCAACAAGCAGGTACTCGGTGCGAAATTCGTTTCCGGCTCCCTTTCGGTTGGCAGCCTCGTAAAAATCTCCCGCCGCACGATAGATCTCGATAAGGGAAAGATTCTGAACCTTCAGCAGGCGCGCGCCGACTTGCAGGAAATCCATACCGAAGGCGAATTCGGTCTCCAGGTGGAATCGAAGACGGAAATAGCCGGCGGCGATACGCTCATCGCGTACCGCGTCGTTGAAAACTAGCCATGTCCGCCATACGCGACGAAAAAGCAGCGTCCCGCCTCTTGGAGCTTGCCGCGCGCTACATAGCCCTTGAAGCCGGTCGCGAGACCCTCATCACCCCGATGCGTGTCGATATCTCCCCCGACCGCAAGAACGCGACCGTGTACGTGAGCATATTCCCGGATACCGCTCGCGACCACGCGCTCGCCTTTTTAAAACGCCACAAGGATTTATTCCGCGACTTCCTCAAGAAAGAGGGACGCTTCGCCGTACTTCCCTTCATCCATTTCGAATTCGACTACGGGGAACAGAACCGACAGCACCTGGACGAACTTTCGCGCGACCTGGATTCGCGCTAGTATCTGTAAGTTCGTTACGGCCCGATGGCGAAGTGGTAACGCAGGAGTCTGCAAAACTCCCATGCGCGGGTT
>CAZHSZ010000004.1:0-41083 GCA_964535425.1 uncultured Candidatus Saccharibacteria bacterium
GCGCGTCGGGAAATTGATGATGCTGTAGTCGCACATCTGGCCGTCCTCCTCTTTGGTGCCGAAATGCCCCTGCAAGTCGGTGTAGGCACACTACCGAAAGAACGAATCTTCGGCAATTCCTGAAGGTGGGGAAGTTGGTATACTCCTCCTATGACGCTTCTCATAAATATGGTCGGGATTATCATCCTGCTCATCATCGGCCACTCGGCCGCGAACACCTTTTTCCGTGCGCGCATCTCCGAAGAGCTGATGCAGCACGAAGAGCCTTTCAAGAAAGAAACCGGCGACTATACGAAGACGCTCTTGGTGCTTGGCGATTCCACGGGCGCAGGGGTGGGGGCTTCACAGCCCGAGCATAGTGTCGCGGGACGGCTTGCGGAATATATGGGCGCTACCCACGTGGAGAACTACGCGGTGTCAGGGACGATGGTGGAGGAGCTCACGCTCCAGATACAGCAGGCGAAACTGGAAAAGTACGACGCCATTCTCATACAGATAGGCGCAAACGACATCCTCGCGTTCCACAACGCGAAGCGGGTGGCGGCACGCCTCTCGAACATCTTCGGCACCTTGCCGAAAGCGGACTGCGTCTTCCTTATGTCGGCGGGGAATGTGGGCGGCGCGAAGCTCTTCCCGATGGTTATCCGTCCGTTCCACACGATGGTGAATCTTGCGATGCATAAGGAATTCGCCCGCGTCGCGCACGGGTGGAAGGCGCTCTATGTGAACCTCTATCAGCCGTTCTGGAAAGACGAGTTTCTCCGCGACCCGAACCGTTACCTCTCGCGTGACGGGCTCCACCCTTCTAGCTATGGGTACGGGCTCTGGTTTGGCCGATTGAAAGCCGTGCTCGAGGAGAGTCAGAAGCAAAAGGCAGGATAACAAAAAGCCCCGCTTACGCGGGGCTTTTTGTTTTTAACCTACGTATCACTTAGCGAGTGACGCAGATTGCAGCTGGGTTTGGAAGTTCGCTTTCGTTTGCAGCTTCTGGTGCGCAAACCTGAACGCGTCCGTTTGTAAGAAGCTTAACGTTGTATTGGAGTGCCGCGGTACCTTCTGGTTCTGTAGGAAGCGCAGGAATGTACGTTGGTATAAGACATCCGAAATCGCCAGAACTGTCACCAAGTGCGTTGCTGCCCATCGTAGAGGTAATAGTGGTGGTTGCCGTTGGAAGTTCGTCACAGTCGTAGTTATTCGCACCGATAGTGAAGTCGCCCTCGAAGACGCCCTTATTATCAGCAAGACGCTGGCCAACTGCATTCAGAATCGTGTTCACATTGCTTTCGCGCTGGGTGTTGCGGGCCTGAGCGAACTGCTTTGCAGGGTTGATAGCAACGATAACGATAGCCGCGAGAATCGCGATGATACCGATAACGATGAGGATTTCGATGAGCGTAAAGCCCTTTGCACTGTTCTTAAGAGATTTCATGAAGATAATACGAGTTTGGTAAGTAATGGGCACGGGAGCTGACTAACGCCGTTATAGGTTACCTACCGGTGAAAGTCAATCGAGTACGCATCATGGGATTTCAACCCATGAGCCGATAGAGATGTTTGGGGGAGGAGGAGGTGGGGCAGGTGGGACAGGTGCGGGAGGTGCGGTCCACTCATCAGTATCATTCGGGTCATAGCTTGCCGCATTTCCTGAGTTGCCATCGGTATGGCAGCCGCCATCCGCATCATCCTTTACGCCGTCGCCATCGTCATCGACGCCATTAGAGCAGCTTGCGGCAGCGGCAGGACAGATCTGATAGCCAATTGACTGGAAGATACCGGTCATAGCGCTTGATGCTGGAGATATGAAGAGGTTGGTCGGAGTCACGCTTCCGCCAGTCGCGTTTATGGTGCCGCTTGAAGAAGTGGTGTACGTGAAGGTAGTCGGCGTCGGCGTCGAAGCGACGGTAAAGGTGCCGTTCAGCGCGGTATTGCTTATGCCGGACGTCTGCACGCGCTGATTCGCCGTGAGGCGATGCGCGGTTGTGGTAGTCACCGTCACAGTAGTTCCGCTACGCGTTGCGGTCGTGATTACTGAGGCAGGGATGGTGCTATTGCTTGCAAGCGCGCCCATGAACGCCTGACCTGATGTATCGCCGTAGTGGATGGAGAAGATATTTACGCCCGCAGCTTTTGCGGCCAAGGCTGCATCGGTCGCGTATTGTGCAGGAGTGGTCGGCACGCTATAGGAAACGCGTGCCGTAAGGGTATCGACATAGCAGGTAGCACCCGACGCAGTCGCCCGGATGCGCGCGCGGAAATTTCCATTTGAGAAATCGGATACGCTCCAGGTGCGGCCCCAGGTGTCGGATGCCGTACCAAGCGTATAGGTTGTAGGAGTTGCCGTAAGCGTCTGAGTTTTTTCTGAAGTCCAGGACGTCCCCGCATTCCATGAAAGGTCTGCGCCGAGGTTGCAGGATGGCGGCGTAGAAGCGATACGTACGTCGTCAACGCGGAGGTTTTCGTTTGAGTTATTGGAATCCACGCGAAAACGTACGAGGAACGATGAATCGTTATTGAGAGAAGCGGGAAGCGCTACCGTTTGGCGCGGACTCCATGCGGCGGTAAAGCCGTTTAGGTTGTCGCTTGCAACGGTATTCCATCCGAACGCCGAATTACAGTCGGAGCCGTTGGTATTGTATTCCACGTACATCGTGTCGCTTGATTCCGAGTCGCTGTCACCGCGCCAGTTGAAAGAAAGTGCAAGGGAAGAAAAGCCAGTGGCGTTTATATTTCGACAGATCCATTCATCCTGACCGATACGCGCAAACCGTCCACCATCGGGACTCGCGCTGTCGTCTCCGCTACCCGGCGCAAGCGCAAGCGTGGTCGAGTCGCCGTCGTTCCCCTCCTCGTCCCAGCCTGGAATGTCGTTTACGGATGAGCCGGTACCGAAACCATCGGTAAAGAAGGTGACCGGATTTCCTGAGCTTGTTTGCGCGTTCGTGGAAAGCTCGATTCCTTGAATCGTTGCGCCCGAGGGAATGTTGAAGCCGAAATTCGAATATCGATGGCGATGGGCGAGGGCGTCGCTCGTACTGCCGACTCCGTACGCGTTTGCAGGGTTCGACCACTGGTCGCCGGATGCCGCGTTATTTGCGGTATTCGCGGTCGGGGCCAGAAAGCCGGTATTGCCGTTCATCGCACTGCTTGGCTCGTTTGGTACGCCGTCGGAGACGAAGATGAACACCTTCTGCTTGCCCGCGGTATGGCGCACGCTCGCGAGCTCGGCGGCGCCCACGTTTATGGCTTCGCCGAGGTTGCTGCCTACCGAGCTGTTTGAGCCCGTGATGGTCGAGATTGCGGAAAGGATGGTGCTGTAAGACGAAGTGAGCAAGCCGTTAGAAGGGATGGATGCGTCGCTTCCATCGAGCCCGCCGAAGCTTCCCGCGCCTATTTTCGGAAGCGATGACACGGTCGCGTACAGGTTCGTGAGCGCGTTACCGGCGTTGCGTTCGTTGCTTCGGTCGCTTGAAGACATGCTACCGGAACGGTCGAATATCATCACGGTATCCGCGCACGCCGGGGCAGGGGGTGCTGCAGTAACGGTGACGACGATGTTGCAGGCGCTTTGTCCGCCGGCGTTTATGACCGTTCCGGTATAGGTGTACGAGCCTGCCGACACGGGAGCGGTGAAGCTTGCAGAACCCGTAGTAAACGGAGTGAGCGAGCCCACGCCGCGGTCCATAGTGAAAGAGGTGATGCCGGTCCCCGCAGTGCTCCACGCAAACGGCACCGATGAGCCGCCTGGCACTGAAATCGCCGTCGGATTGAAAGCGCAGGTAGGCGGAGGCGTCACGGGCGCGAGCATCGGGTCTTGTGCGGTTGCTTGCGTGGTGATGGTGCTGAAGGCGTTATTGAAATTCGCTTTTGCGGTGATGGTGAAGGTTTTCTTTCCGGACACCGGAGCGCCTGCCGAGACGCTCGCGATTTTACACTCCGCTGTTTTTCCATAGAGCGTGCCGAGCGGCACGGTGACGTTTGATGCGGTGTAGTTGTAGTCGGCGCCGATTTTTCCGAGCGCGGTCGTGATGCAGGATTCCGCAAACCCGAGCGACAGGCGCTTGTACTCGCGGTTCAGGGCATCAAAGCGAGCGAAGAACGTGTTCGAGCCGATGGATACGGCAAGGGTAAGCAGTACGGTTGAGATAATGACTGCGGAGATGAGGGCGATGAAGCCGCGCTGTGGTGTGTGGCGTTTCATATTAGCGTCTGAGATAGGCGGTGCTCGTAGCAGTGCGCGTAACCGTTGCTCCGGTAGGCGTGTTCGCAGAGACGGTAAGAACGGTCTCGACGCCTTCAGGCACTGTGCCGTCTCCCGAGCCCTCGATGTGGTTGAAGGAAACGGAGACGATAGCGGTGTTCGTATTGTTGAGCACTACCGACGCATTCGTACCGCGGGTCAAGAGAAGCTCCGTGCCGCTTTGCGTCACCTGCATAGGGTCGCCAAGCGACGTATCCCACTTCGCAACCGTAAGCGACGAACCGGTAACGCCTGAGGCGGGTGCAGTAACCGCCTTTGCGCCAGACATCACCCAGTCAATTTTCGCCATCATGAAATCGCTCTCTTCCTGGAGCATAGTGCGCGTGCCTACTTTTGTCGCCGAGTCGAAGAGGTTGTACGCGGTAACGACCGCACCGCCCATGAGGATGGAGAAAAGCGCGAGGTAGACCAGAGCTTCGATGAGCGTAAAGCCGCGATTGTTTTTAGGAAGGGTCATGGCGCGGTGATTATGGAAATGGAGCCCTTGTTCGAGCTTGGGACGGATGCGGCATATACATAGTTGCTTTCGCAGTCGAATCCGCGCGGTTCGCTCGACCCTATAAGGTCGGAAGAAGTGACGGTGGTGATGTTCGCTGGGTTCGTCACGTTGTATATCTGCAGCTTCGTACCGGAGCCGGTCGCGTTTCCGGTGAAGAGGAATGCGAAGTTGCTCCTGACAATCGCGTTGTAGACGCCGCGGGTCTCAGTCAAACCGTTCACGTCTTTTGAGCCAAGCAGGGTCGGCGTGGCGGACGTAGTGTCGAGCACCGCAAGCTCGGGGTCCGAGCTTATGTAGTAGCGACCGAAGTAGAGCGTATCGCCTACGGTATAGAGCGCCTTGCCGAGACCGAAGGTCGAGGTGTCGGAGCCGGGAGCGTTGTAGCCGTTTCCGCGGAGCACGGGGGATGCAAGATTATTCAAGTCGAGCACGATGAGTTCTTTTGCCGGATTATCGGTTGCAATGAACGCATATCCCGATTTCACATAAATGGTATTGATGCCGCGACCAACTTCAAAGGTGGCAAGCGGAGTCGGCAGGGAAGACGGGTCGTGCACGTCGATGATGTAGAACTCGGGGCCGCTACTGTTGTTCGGGAACCCGACATACGCGTACCCGTCCTTATAAAAGAGCGTGTTTGGTATAAGCCCCGTAGCGTTCGGAATCTTGTAGGTGGAGAGGACGATAGCCGGAGTAGGGGTGAGATTTATGACTTGGAACTGCGCCGTAGTGGAGGCGGTCGTGACGTATGCGTAGCTTCCCGCGCTTGTGGAGGTGGCAATCGCAATTGAGGTGAAGCCCTGGGAAACGACGTTGCTTCCGAGCGCCTTATCGAACGTCGGGTTCGTCGGGGTAGTGATGTTCAGCACCGAGAATTGGCGCGTGTAGGTAACGGTGACCTTTATATGGTCGACGGAGGCCGTGCGGTTTCCGGAGCCAGCGAGTGAAACCGCGGAGAGCGCGACGCCGAAGTCCGCGTCGTTTACCGCAGCAGGACTCCACCCAGTTTCACCCCAGAGGTCGTTTGTGCCGCCGTACCCTTGAGTACAGTCGGACGTACCCCACGTTGAGGAGCAGGGAGTGCCGGTGGTTGCACGGTTCGTGCCGCCGAGGCTTCCGTCCGCGCGGATGATGCGTACGGCGTTATCCTGCACCGTGTTCGAGTTGCTGCTGCCTTTGCGGTCGATGTCTACTTTGATGCCGATAATGGTCGCGTCATTAGGAATAGTGAAGCCGAAGTTCGTCGCTTTTATATAATTGCTCGTCTGCGCGTTTCCAAGCGATGCGGTCGCGTACGCGCTGTCGTTCAGGCGCGCGTTCGTGACATTCGCCCATCCGACCGTGCCGACGCTCGAGTCGTTTGAAAACGTGCCGCCGTCTTTCGGACCGATGGAAGGGAGTGTGCCGGTCGTATTCATACCGACATAGAGGCGTTTGCGGTATGCGTCGATGTCGGTGATGGGGTAGAGGCCGGAGGCGTCGCCCATAATTTGCGCGCCGAGCGTCTTGTGCGTGATTTGCGGCGAGGCCCAGCTTATCTTCTGGCTGTCGGTCAGAATCGAGTCGCACGTGTCGCCGCCCACCGACTGTTCGAAGTTCGACACGACGGTCTTTAGCGTCATTGATTGCGCTCGCCCGTACATCCCGCCCCACGAGACGGTCGCGGTGACTTCCTTCGTGAAGTAGTCGGTCGACTGCGCGGTGACGACTTTCTGGTACGTGAGATTGCCTACGGTTTCTTGTGACGTCGTGCCGTTTACGAGCTTGAAGTCCTTGCGGGCGAGCGCTTGCTGGTTTTCAAGCGTGCGCTCGACCATATTGAGCGCTTCTACGGCGACCTCGGTATCGACCGTATTGTTCTGGATACCGGGAAGGAGCATCATTGTCGCGGAAAACGCGAGCAGGAGCACGGTCATCGCGATGAGCATTTCAAGCGTGGAAAACCCGCGGAAGTTTTTCATACTAATTAGTCCACCAGACGCGGCCCTCAGGCTCGATAGTAATGACCGAATCGCGTCCCTGCTGAGATACGGTGAGTGTCGTTCCGCCCGTGGTCACCGCGTCAGCGCGCAACCGATTGAAGACGACACTTGTCATACCCGAGAGGACCGCCGCATCGCTTTTCGCCTCGATGACTTCGTCGACCGCAGTATCGCGCGAAGCGTAGTCAGTGCCCTGGAAAATGACGTACGAGCCGGCTGTGCCGAAATAGACGCCATGCGGCTTTCCGTCGGTGCAGCCTGCTCCAAAGCACATATTGTTTATCGCCTGGCCGCGCGCTTTCTGTATGACGTTCACGACCACGTCGCGCTCGTTCCTGAAGGTGAATCCGCGATAGTCATCAAACGACACGATGAGGCCGAAGGCGACCACCATAAGCACGAGCCCCATCACGACGAGGATTTCAAGAAGCGTAAAACCCCTGTTGATGTTTCCTCCCATACGCTCTACGTGTGCAGGTTCTGCGTGATGCCGTAAATAGGCGTAATGATGGAAATAGCTACGAACCCGACCAAGATACCCATAATGACCATAAGCGCCGGCTCGATAAGGCTCGAGAGGTTTTTGGTGAAATCATCCACTTCCGCTTCGTACATTTCAGAAAGGTACACGAGCGTGTTCGAGAGGTTGCCGGAGCGCTCTCCGACCGCGATGAGCTGGCTCATTACGGCAGGGAAGAGGTTTGGCGAGGTGAGCAGGTAGGACGACATGCGCTCTCCGCGGTGTACCGCTTCCGCGACTTTCCTGTACTCAGCCTTGAAGACGAGATTCTGCGTCGTGTCAGCAGTCAAAGGAAGCGCTTCCGAGAGCGTGACGCCGCCGCGAAGAAGGAGGCCCAAGGTGCGCGTTGCGTTTGCGAGGTTGTAATAGCGGAGCAGGGGACCGAGTACGGGCATGGAAAGGACCGCCTGGTCGAACATAAAATGGAACGACTCGTTCTTCTTTTTGAAGATTGAGATGGTGATGCAGGCCGCAATGATGACGCCGATGACGACGAGACCCCACGACTGGAGGAATACTGAGGTAGCCATCACGATTTTCGTCGTGAGCGGGAGCTCCATATGAAGCGAGGTGAAAATCGGCATAATTTTCGGGAAGAGGTAGAGCATCAGGAATGCGGTGATGCCAAGGGTCGCAAGCGTGATGATGCCCGGGTAGATGAACGCGCTCACGACTTTTCCGTGGAGCGAGTTGCGCTTCTTGAGCTCGTCCGCCAGGTACTCGAGGTTCGTCGAAAGCGTTCCGGAAGATTCGCCGATTTTTATGATGTTGATGCCGAAGTCGCCGAAGATGTGCGGAAAACGCGAAAGGCTTTTGGCGAGCGAAGACCCGTTTGAAATGTCGTTGAAGACGGTATTGATGACGCGTGCACTCTGGCGCGATGCCGTCTGCGAGCTGATCATCTGCAGCGACTCGAGAATGGGTACGCCCGCCTTGATGAGGAAGGAGAGGCGCTTCGCGAAGAACATCTGCTCCTTGGTGGAGAGGCGCGGTGCGCTCTTAAGCTCGTACGCGTCGCGCACCTCGACGTATTTCTCCGAGAGCTTTTTGAATGCTTCCTGAAGCGGGCCGGTGTGCTTTTGTACGGTTACGACCGCGGTATATGAAAAGGCGACCGCCTGTTTTCCGGCAGTCGTTATGCGCGCAAGGATGAGTTCGCGGTTAATCATGGATGACGCGAAGAATTTCCTCGATGGTGGTAGTGCCGGCACGGACTTTCTCAAAGCCGTCGTCGAGCATCGACGTCATGCCTTCCTTGAACGCGATGGCGCGCATCTCGTCGGCGGATGCGGTCCGGAGGATGGCCTCGCGTATCGCAGGGCTCGCGACGAGCACCTCGTTGATACATACGCGGCCTTTGTATCCGCTTCCCGCGCACGCATCGCACCCTTTGCCTTTGTATACCTTTTCCCCGGCTTGAAGCGGCTTTTGTACGGAAAGTCCGACGAGGCTCGCCTTCGTAGCGTCGTCAATCGCGCACTCCGCCTTGCAGGCGCCGCAAATCTTGCGCACAAGGCGCTGTGCAATCGCGATGTTCATCGTGGAGGCGACGAGGTAGCGGTCGATGCCCATATCGGAGAGGCGGGGCAGCGTGGTGATGGCGTCGTTCGTATGAAGCGTTGAGAGAAGGAGGTGGCCGGTGAGCGCCGTATTCACCGCGATGCCCGCAGTCTCCGCGTCGCGAATTTCACCCACCATGATGATGTCCGGGTCCTGGCGAAGCACGGAGCGCAGCCCGTTCGCAAACGTAAGCGAAGTGCGCGCGTTCACCTGTATCTGCTCGATGCCGTCCACGGAGTACTCGATAGGGTCTTCGATGGTGACGATGGAGACTTCCGGGCGGTTCAGCATCTTGATAAGGGTGTAGAGCGTCGTGGTCTTGCCGGAACCGGTCGGACCCGTCGCGAGAATCATTCCGTTTGATTTGTGGATGGCGCGCTCCACTTTCTCGCGGTCAGCGTCGCTGAAGCCGAGCATGGTGAGGTCATACTCTTCGCTGTGGCCGGCAAGCAAACGAAGCACGGCATTTTCGCCGTGATAGGTAGGAGCTATGGAGACGCGCATATCGACGCACGCGCCGTCAGGGAAGATATGGCGAAAACGACCGTCCTGGGCTGCCTGGTGCTCGTCGGTACGGAGCGATGCCAGCACCTTTATGCGGGAAATCACCTCCTGGTGGATGTCTTTCGGAAGGGGATTGAAGTCCTTCAACACGCCATCGAGACGGAAACGCACGCGGACACCCTCGCGGGTAGGGTCGAGGTGGATATCTGAGGCGTTTAGGGTATGCGCCTTAGTAACAAGGCAGTTCAGGAGGTTTACTATGGAGATATCCGCGGACCCACGGGTAAGCTCTTCCTCAAGAGTGAGGGGTGCAGTCATCCCTACGGCACTCATAGGTGCCGCCTGTGGCGTTGCCTTCATCGAGCTGACATTACTCCGATTCCGACATTTGTCTAGAGAAAAGCAATCCCTGCCGTTTATGTGAAAATCTTATCCACACCTATATAAGAGGAGGGTCGGGAACGCTCAGTTTATTCAAAAGGACACGAGGTAAACCCAAGTCAAGCGTTTAGGCCCTTTTCTATTGGACAAAATGTGTCCAAATGCTGATTTTTCCAAAATGTCCTTTAGGTAAGCCGTTTTTTGTCAAAACACCAATATTGACACCTACCAGATACAGGAGTATTACTGCAGGTAGACCTACAGTTCTCGGGCAAAGGTCAAACGTCTTCAACCCTGCGTAATGCAGGAGACGACGGTGCGGCTATCTTGTTACACCTTACTACCTTACAAAATTACAAACACATTTATTTATGACTACGTACGCACCAGTAACGGGAGTCCGAAAAGTTTTGAAAACTTTCCAGGCACTCCTGCTTGTAATGACCTTGGTAACAATGTCGTTCCCCGCTTCCGCTTTCACGGCACGCGCCGATGAAGGGGAGGGGAATCCCGAAAACACGAATACTGAACAGTCCGCTCCGGCGCTCGACTGCGAGGCACAGGGACTCGTTTTGAATGAAGCAGGCGATGCCTGCGTCGAAGCGGTTGTGGAAGACGAAGGCGAAGGAGAACCGGAAGTTCTCGGCGCCCGCTTCTCTTCAGAGCATCACGACGAGGACGAAGACAACGATGACGAGGACAAAGTAAATATTTGTCACGAAACCAGCTCTGAACAGAATCCTTGGCAGGCTATACAGGTTGCTGAGCAAGGGTGGAACGGCCACAGCGGCCACGATGATGACTTCGTCTATGCTGGTCCGACCAAAGAAAACGGAAAGCCGGACAATAAGGACGGAAACGCTGACGAATGGTGTGCAGGACATGTCCCGACAGAAGACCCACAAGATGACCCCGAGGAAGACACCACCGAAGACGGACAGTGTGTTGTAGTAAGCAACACGCTCGACATGGTTGATTCGCATCCTGCGGTACTTGCCTTTGTGCATGCCAGCTGGGTACACACCCTTGAATCCGTTGCAAAATGGATCTGGAGTGAAAACCCTACAGCGAATACCACGTCAAACGTCACGAAAGTGTTCACCAAGACATTTTCTCTCGTCAACGTTCCAACCAGCGCTTCACTCGAGCTTTCTGCAGACAATGGCTACCTTGTAAAGGTAAATGGAGTGACGGTAGATGACCGCCTTGCAAACCCGACCTACGAACACAACTACGACAATGTGCACACTGTTGCACTTACCGGCCTTGTTGCGGGAGACAACACGATTGAGGTAACGGTTGCCAACTTTGCGCTCAGCGGCTCTGATGGCGCTTCAAACCCTGCAGGACTCATCTACAAGATTACTGCTGAGGGTGCAGACTGTGGCGAACCAGAGAAAGAAGTAGAAAATTCCTGCCTCGCTCCGACGGCTGAAGGCGCGTCTGCTCACATCAATGTGAACGGCGCTCCGGGAAGTGAAGACGACCTTGAAGACCTCATCGGTTCAAGCGACGTCGATGACGACCAAGTGAACTACCAGACGTGGGATGCAACCGGTAACGATGTCGACTTCGTCGTGACCTACCACGGAAAGAAGGCGAACTCCGGCGACAAGCACGTATTCGGCTGGTTCAACGGCGCAACCTTCACTCCGGTCTTCCGCGATGCGGATATTACGGCTGGTGCTGACGCGTATGATGCACTTCCGCTCCTTACTACTGAAGGCCAGACTGCAAACTTCTCTGTCACGGGCGTAGGAAGCATCTCGTTCGGTATCCTCGATACCACCTCGGGCAAGTACTACAGCACCGACAAGGCGAACACTCTTAACGGCGACTCCGCTGACCACACGGTTGTCTACAACCCAAGCGCGGATACCTACACTATCGGTATTGAAGACCTTCCAAACGGCGGCGACCACGACTTCGAAGACGTTGTTGTAAGCCTCACGACGGAATGTTCCCCGACCGAAGACACGATTACGGTCGTAGCGACGAAAATTGTCTGTGATAACGAATCCGATCTTCCGAATGTCATGGGTTCTAACCATGTAACGGACGAAGACACGGCGGCTGAATTCCTCGCAGCTCATCCGGAAACCTGCCGCGCCGTACCGGATTGGCAGTTCGAGTGGGCAAACAACGGTGCTGACGGAGGTAATGCTACAACCGGCCATGTCGCGGGGTACACCACTTCCGGCCTTACGGCTGCAAACGGTACGGTCTCTATGTCTATTCCGCTCGTAGGAGGCGATGAGATTCACCTCCGCGAAGTATTGAAGCCTGGCTACATCCCGTTCAAGGGCGGCACGAGCGACACCGTCTCCGCTGAATTCGCGTGTTCTAACGACGGGTTGAACT
Organism: uncultured Candidatus Saccharibacteria bacterium; assembly: GCA_964535425.1. GTDB lineage: Bacteria > Patescibacteriota > Minisyncoccia > Phycocordibacterales > Phycocordibacteraceae > C7867-001. Next base: position 12,066 of record CAZHSZ010000004.1, read on the forward strand.
ACGACAACTGGGATTTCATCCGCAATCCTGAAGAAGGCGAAACGTACTACTGTGTCGCTTGGAACGTAGCGGAAGAGGATGAGACCCCGGTTTGTAATCCCGAAATCAACCTCGTTGCAAACGGAGGCTTTGAAGCTCCGGACGTAACGAACGGCGCAGGCTGGGACGTATTTGAAGTAGGAACTTCTCCTGCGCTCGTCTGGCTCGCTGATTTTCTCGGGGCAGCTCCTGGCGGCAAGGTGGAAATCCATGGCGGCGTTAACGGCTGGCTCGCAAGCGAGGGTACGCAGTACACCGAGCTCGACTCGGACCTTAACGGTCCATCGTCTCCGGGCGGTGTCTCGGCGGTTGAAATCGCTCAGAACCTCTCTACGGTCTCCGGTCGGAAGTACCACGTGTCCTTTGATTTCTCAGCTCGTCCAGGAACGGCAGCTACGGAAAACAGCGTCGGCGTATACGCTGACGGAAATCCGGTCGGTATCGTCTCGGCAGTAGTTCCAACCGCGGGCAACCAGACTGAATGGGCTTCGTACGGCTTTGACTTCACTGCGGGCGATGCGAACACCTTGCTTGCGCTTCGCGACCTCGGTGCGCCGAACAACTCAGTCGGAACGTTCGTCGACAACGTGAAGGTAACGTGCGTACCGGAAGAAGTTGAGGAAACCGGCACGCTGGTCATTGAGAAGTACACGGAAGGCGGTGACGGTGAGTTCGAATTCAACGTCAATCCGGTTACCGAGCTAGAGCTCAAGACCCTTAACTCAACCGTTACCGTTGAGACGGAGGAAGGATACGGAGAAGAAGAAGTGGATCTCGATGAAGGTACGTACAACCTGACGGAAAACGTTCCGGAAGGCTGGACCCTCGATGACTGGTCCTGTGAATATGAAGGTGAGAGCGAAGGAAATGTCATCGAAAACGGTGAGAACATCTACATCGAAGCGGGAGAAACCGTCACGTGTTCCTTCTACAACTCGAAGGATGAACAGGGCGGCGGAGAAGACACCTCGGAAACGATTGTCGTTTCTCCTAACGACTTCGCTGGATGGGCGCTCTTCAACTACGACAACTCGAACGACACCGACACGAGCGCAACCACGGTTTCAGGTACGACGGGAAGCTTTGTCTTCGGTCCTACCGGCCAGCCGCTTGGTGCAGGTAGCTTCGAGCAGGTAACGGGAACCGATGGTAACGACGCAACCCGCCTCCGCACCTCACAGTTCAACGGCGTACCGCTCGGTGACCTTACCGGCCTCTCGTACGAAACGTACGTTGCGGCAAACGGAGGAGCACAGGCAACCTACGTACAGATTCGCATCGACCGCGATGCGGATGGAACGTGGGACGACGCGCTCTTCTTTGAGCCGGTGTACCAGAACGGCGGTTACGGCATGCTCTACGGCCAGCCAGCGGTACCGAACCAGTGTGTTGGGAACCCTAACTGCGTTTCACTTGATGAATGGCAGACCTGGGACTTGAGCGCAGGCGGATGGTGGTCAAACGTGGATAGCGCAGGCGGCCCTCCTCTTACGACTCTCGCGGCATACGCAGCTGAATACCCTGACGCAGTTCTTGCAACTGATACGGACTCAGTCCGCATGCAGGCAGGATTCGGCGCTCCGGTATGGGATAACTTCAAGGGCAACTTCGATAAGTTCGTAATCGGCGTAAAGACGGGAGCAAACACCCACACGATTACTTTCGACTTCGAACCGGTAACGAACGAAGGCGGTGGAGAAAACCCGACGGACGTCTGTAACAACATTGACGGCATCCAGAGCTCGCTTCCGTCCGGATTCCAGTTCGACGGAGACGGCGGCTGCTTCAAGAAGAGCTCTACCCGCGGTACGCATCGCCATGGCGGCGGCGGCGGGGAAGTGCTCGGCGCTTCCACCTGCGGTCCGCTCCTTACGAGCTACTTGAAGCTCGGATGGGCAAATGATGCCGACCAGGTTTCGAAGCTCCAGGATTTCCTGAACACCAACATGGGAGCAGCCCTTCCGGTATCAGGATTCTTCGGCCCTGCGACGTTTGAAGCGGTAAAAGCCTTCCAGAAGGCGCACTGGGAAGACGTCTTGAAGCCATGGATCGGTCTTCCAGGCTCAGGCATCGAAGGTGAGAACACTCCGACGGGCTTCGTCTACCAGACGACTCGCTGGCAGATCAACAACATCTTCTGCCCTGGCTCCGAAGCCTTCCCGGCAAAGCTCGACTAAGCACTCGCTTAGAACTCGAGTAGATAGCGAAAGCCCCGCCTATGCGGGGCTTTCGCTATTGCGCTTCCTAGTTTTCTGTCGCACTATTTCGACAGATGCGTCCCTCGTACCGGTTTCTTTATTAAGAACGGTTCTGCCTTTACTCTTATTCTATGACGTATAGCCCACTGACCCGCAGGTTCGCCTCTCTCGTCCTCGCCGTAGGAGCGTTTCTTGCGCTCGCCACTCCGGCTTTCGCCGCATCCCTCATCGAAGCACATACGGACATCACCGCTGAAGCAACCTCGCCTCAGGGTGCGGTAGTCGATTATGTTTCACCGGCCGTGGACGGCCTCTCGTCCGCCGAGTGTCTTCCGACTTCGGGTTCCACGTTTCCGTTCGGCGACACGACGGTTACGTGCTCTGCGCCGGACGCCTTCGATACGACCTTCGTCGTACACGTGGTAGACACTATGCTCCCGCTCATCGGCTCCCACGCGGATAAGGTTGCGGTTGCGACCGGCTTCCTGACGCAGGTGAACTACGGCGCCCCGAACGCCTTTGACCCGAAGGACTTCCGCATAGACAGCACCCGCCCTGCTTCCTGTACGCCGTCTGACGGCTCGCTCTTTGCGATAGGCACGACGCCCATCACGTGTACTGCGGTTGATAGCGCCGGAAATGAAGCGGTGCCGACGACGTTCAACGTGATAGTTACGCTGCCTGAAGTCATACCCGAAGGCTTCTGTGGGGAGGGTGCGCATTTTGATTCCGAGCTTCAGACCTGTGTCGAAGACGTGCCTCTTCCGGTCATCGTTGACGTATGCGCGAATATCGATGGCATACAGACGGACGTACCTGAGGGCACGACGCGCCAAGGCGAAGACTGCATTACGACTCCAGCAGCTACTACCGGAGGAAGGGGTGGGGGTGGCGGAGGTGGAAACAGCGGCGTGCGCGGAGAAGTGCTCGGCGCCACGACCGATACCGGAAGCTCAGGCGGCTCGTGCCATCTTTTTTCCGCGGACCTTACGCTTGGTTCCACCGGAACAGAAGTGATCATGCTTCAGAACTTCCTGATAGGGAAGGGGTATGCGATTGCTGCGGGCGCTACCGGCTACTTCGGCGCACAAACCAAAGCCGCGCTCGCTTCCTATCAAAGCGCGTCCGGCATCTCACCTTCCTCCGGATACTTCGGTCCGCTCACGCGTATGAAAGTGAACGCATCGTGCCCGCTCGCGGAGACCGAAGCGGAAGTCCTTGCGCGCTTGAAAGCACAGCTTCTTCTCTTGCAACAGCAGCTCGCCGCTCTCTAGCCCTACTTTGCCTTCAGCGTTTTCGTGGAAAGCTCGTCCGTGAACTTTTCGTAGCGCGCATCGGTCGGTGCGAACTTGTAGTTGATGCGATTGATCACGATGCGGTACTCTCCGCCCGTTTTACCCCGTACCTGAATGAGTATGCGGAAGGTCGCCGTCTTTCCAGCAGGTATCTTGCAGTACAAAATCGTTCCAAGAGTTATTTGAGTTACTCCTTTTCCGCTGCAGGAGATATCCGTGGTCGAGAGAGAAGCTTCGGACGTCCCTTCGATTTGATATACGAACCCCGCAGGTTTCTTGCCTGAGGCGATGGAGAGGGGAATGTAGAGGTCTTTGCTTGGGGCGGCTACGTCTACGAGGAGGAAAAACTCGCCCACACCCGCATTTCGCACTCCCGGCTCTTGAATCTTCTTGAAGCGAGCTTGGGATTTCTGAATGGTGGCCTGAAGCGGTGTGTCTGCCATAGCGCCAGTATAAAACACTGGAGAGTCAGCACGATTTATACAGTGGAAATAATTGACAGGACAAGAGTTTATGTGATAGATTTATAAATATGTCAATGCCGTCGTTGCCGTTTCTCCGTAAGAAGCAGCATCCTGCAGCACACCTCTTCAGTAAGGTCGGGCTCTCCGTGTTTAGCATACTCATCGTCGGAAGCTTCCTCGTGTCCTCCCTCTATATGCGTGCGTTCATAGAGTCCGGCCAGCTTGCGGCCGTGATTACCGCCACTCTCGTAGACCTCGCAAACAATGACCGAAAGAGCGATAGCATCGGTCCTTTGAAGATAAATCAGAAGCTTGTGGAAGCGGCGCAAGCAAAAGCCGATGATATGGCGGCCAAAGGTTACTTCGCCCACACCTCTCCTGACGGACGCACTTCCTGGAGCTGGTTTGCCGATGCCGGCTACCAGTACTCGTATGCAGGCGAGAACCTTGCGGTGAACTTCGCGGACTCCGAAGACGTGGAGCAGGCATGGATGGACTCTCCAACCCACCGCGCGAACATTATGAACGGAAAGTTTACGGAAATAGGCATTGCGACCGCGGAAGGGGAGTATAAGGGTCGCAAGACCATCTTCGTGGTGCAGATGTTCGGCCGCCCGCAGACCACGACCGCATTTGCACCGGTCAACGCTTCTACGGAGCCTGAGAACCCGACTGAGATAGCCATAGCTTCTACTGAAGAGCCGGCTACCGTCGTGCTCGGCTCCTCCATACCGGCGCCTGCGGCCGCGACCTCCGCACCGGTAGCTGCTCAGGTGGTAAATGAGCCTACGCCTGCCGTTGCGGCAGCCGAGCGCGCCCCGAACTACTCGACCCTCATAGACTTCCTGGTGGCGTCTCCACAGAATATGCTCCGTTCCATTTATATATTCTCGGCGCTCATAGTCCTGCTCGCGCTCGGGCTTGCGACCGAAATGGAGTTCAAGCGCCATCATTTCCGCCATATGGCCGCGGCCGTATTCCTCCTTGCCCTTATGGGCGGGCTTTTCACCATAGCTGATTTCTTCATCTTCAAGCCGCCGGTTATCGGCTACCTCCACCTCCTGACGTCCTTCGTATAGCCTCGCTCACGCTTCAGTTGCATTCCCTTGACCCTTCCTATATATTGAGCCTAATCCCGCTTGGGCGGGTTTTTTGCTAGAAACGCTCCGGCGTATCGATGCAGAACCGTAGAGAAGAACGCTGGCTACCGCCCGCAGTATTTACGGCAGGAAGACTTATTACGTGCGCACAATCACTTACTAAATGCCTACTATTCAGCAGCTCAGCAAGAAGCGCCGCAAGGATAAAACGAGAAAATCAAAAGTTCTCGCTCTTGGTCGTGGATTCAACCACCTTGAAAACCGCCCTACCTTCTACCCGGCCCCGTTCAAGCGCGGCGTGTGCGTGAAGGTAACCACCAAGACTCCTCGCAAGCCTAACTCGGCTATCCGCAAGATTGCCCGCGTGCGCCTCACGAACGGCATGGAAGTCACGGCCTACATTCCGGGAGAAGGACACAACCTCCAGGAACACTCCGTGGTTATGCTCCGTGGTGGTCGCGTGAAGGACATCGGCGTGCAGTACACCATCGTGCGCGGACGCCTCGACACCGCAGGTATCGACAAGCGCCGCCGTGGCCGCTCTCGTTACGGTGCTAAGAAGCCAAAGGCATAACCTCTAGACCATGCGACATCCCGTAAAAAACAAGCATCCGCGCACTCCGGACGTTGAATACAAGTCGGAAGCCATTGCCCGTTTCATCAACACCGTCATGCTCGACGGCAAGAAGGATACGGCCCGCAAGGTGGTATACGATGCCCTCAATAAGATAAAGAAGGCAGGTGGAGAAGAAGGCGCTAACCCGCTCGAAGTCTTCGAGACGGCTATCCGCAACGTGTCTCCCTTGATGGAAGTGCGCTCTCGCCGTGTCGGTGGTGCAAACTACCAGGTGCCGCGCGAAGTGCCTCAGCAGCGCCGCGTATCGCTCGCATACCGCTGGCTCATCAACGCCGCTCGCGCCAAGAAGGGAAAGCCTATGGCCGAAAAGCTCGCAAACGAAATTATGATGGCTGCGAAGAACGAAGGAGAAGCAATCAAGAAGAAGGACGATATGCACCGTATGGCAGAAGCCAACAAGGCATTCGCCCACTTCGCTTGGTAGATCAAATTTAGCGAAACCAGAAACACCGCCCGCAAGGGCGGTGTTTCGTTTGCTATACTTTTGCTCATGACTGAAGGAAATCCTGATAAGTTTTTGAATCGCGTAGTAATAGGTACTGCTGCTGCTGGAGCAACGATTATTGCGGCAGGGAGTCCCTTAGGGGAGGCAGTTGGTAAAGAAATAGGCGAAATTTTTACCGGCAAGCAGCTTCTCGCGGACATGCCATCGCCTGAGGCGGGGAAGGGCGAACGCGTGACCGTTGTCACTCCTGAAGGCGAGGAGCGCATCTTCACAAAACCGCGCGAAGGCACCGATACTGGAGAATAAAAAACGGCGGCCCTTTTCGGGGCCGCCGTTTCACTTTCGGCTCGCGCACCCCGTATGTGTTACAGGGGCCGGGGGATGTCGTCGACGTAGTGACGGAATCCATCGGTGATGAGCGGACCGTGCAGGTGCGGATGAGCTTTAAGCGACAGGAGACGCGGACCGCTTGCGGGCGCTACCAGCATATACGCGGAGCGTCCGCTCTCGCGTGTCACGAAGAACGGGTGTTCCGCTTCCGCGGGGTAGTAGAAGTGGTACGGGCCCGCTTCGGAGAAGAGGTACACCGTATACCGAATCCACATCTCGTCTTCGATAACGACTCTGGTCTGTTCCTCGCAGGTCACGTCTGCGAATCCTTTGCCGAGAAAAGCTTCGAGGTTATGCATAGCGTCGATATCCTTCTCGCTGCCTCGGAACATTGCTGCTCCGAGGAGAACCCTACCAGAATAAGGAAAAGAAAAAAGCGACCCCCGAAGGAGTCGCCGTCTTTCAGTTTGGCGTAGGAAACGGTTAGAACTTCCGGGTGTGCTCGTCAAGGAGCGGCCATCCGTACTTGCGCAGATCTACGCGGCCCTCCGCGTACCAGACGAGCATATTCGCATCCATGGCGATGGTCATCCCATCAACCATAATGAAGAGCGGAGGCTTGCGGTCCGATTTCTTCAGGAGACGAATGTAGGGGAGTGCCACCCCGTGCTCGTCGCATGCGGTGATGCGCGTCACCCACTTCTTCCGTTTCTTGCCTTCGAGCATATCCATCCGCACGACCAATCGCGAGAACTTCATACCGAGGGCGGCCAAGTCTACGTCTTGAGGAACTGCTTTTGCCGGCATTGGCGTATTCCTTCTTCCACTGCCTCGCGGCGCACCATACCACCTATGCTCCGCGTGTAAAGAAACACGGCGTCTCCCGAAGGGAGACGCCGTGAAAGGCTTGTGTGCAGCAGTGCTTAGGCGGCGTCTTCGAACCGTTGGTCCACGGATTTGTGGTCGATGAATCGGCAGCCCGCTTCCTTAAGCAGCTCCCGGTCCTCTTCGACCATTCCTCCTCTTCGGATCCACGTTTTTGACTTCGTGACGACCAGGATGGCGCGGGTACCGCGCCCCCTACGTTTCCGGATAATCGCAATCGGGGGTTCGGGGCACTCATCTGTGTCGTAGCAGAATCGGCCCACCCTCGCTTGCGGATTCAGGAAGACATAAGGTCCCATGGTCTCCTTTGAGGAATCACGCTGTTCGAATTCCAAACGCTTCAGCACCTTTTCAAGTCGTGTCGGCATCTATTGCCCCTTTTCTGCAACACGACGCGACTATACCACAGGCTTCTTGCTTTTTGGCCTAAAAATCAGTATCTTGCAGGTAACGCCTCGGCGGTTTTTCTTTTTAATTATCTACTCATTATCCTATGAATCGCGATTATCCACTCGAGAAAGTGCGCAACTTCGGTATCGTCGCCCACGTGGACGCCGGAAAGACGACCACGTCCGAACGCGTGCTCTTCTACACGGGCTCCCAGCACAAAATCGGGGAAGTGCATGAAGGAGAAACCACCACTGACTGGATGGAACAGGAGCGCGAACGCGGCATCACCATCACCGCTGCCGCCATTACCTGTTTCTGGACCAAGACCGGCGAGCCGGACAAGAAAGACACTTCCAAGAAATTCCGTTTCAACGTCATCGATACTCCGGGCCACATCGACTTCACAGCCGAAGTGAAGCGCTCCATGCGCGTCTTGGACGGCGCTATCGTCGTATTCGACGGCGTAGCCGGCGTAGAACCGCAGTCGGAAACCAACTGGCGCTACGCGGACGAAGCGAAAGTGCCGCGCATCTGCTTCATCAACAAGCTCGACCGTACCGGAGCTTCCTTTGAAGATTCCTACGCATCCATCCTCGACCGCCTCTCTAAGAAAGCGGTACGCGCTCAGATTCCTATGGGTGCTGAAGGGGACTTTGAAGGGGTTATCGACCTCCTTGCGATGAAGGCATACACCTTCTCCGGCTCGATGGGTGAAATCGTCACCGAAGGCGAAATCCCGGAGCAGTACAAGGCTGATGCGGAGAAGTACCGCGCTGAATTCGTCGAGCGCATCGTCGAAAACGACGAGGCCCAGATGAACGCATACCTTGAAGGAAACGTACCGTCTCTTGAAGAACTTAAGGCGACACTCCGCAAGGCCGTCATCAACAACCAGATTTTCCCGGTCTATACCGGTTCTGCGCTTAAGAACAAGGGGGTGCAGCTCGTACTCGACGCCGTCGTTGACTACCTCCCGTCTCCGCTCGACCTCCCGGCCGTAAAGGGCATCAATCCGAAGACCGGCGAAGAAGTGGAGCGCAAGGCATCCGACTCCGAGCCGTTCACCGCGCTTGCCTTCAAGCTCCAGACCGACCCGTTCGTTGGCGCACTGACCTTCTTCCGCGTATACGCGGGTTCGGTCACGGCCGGCTCATACGTCTATAACGCGAACACGGGCTCCAAGGAGCGCGTAGGCCGCATCGTGCGCCTTCAGGCGGACAAGCGCGAAGAAGTGGAGCAGGTCTTCACGGGAGAAATCGCCGCTATGGTGGGTCTCAAGGATACGAAGACCTCCCACACGCTTTGCGATGAGAACAACCCGATAATCCTCGAGCAGATTAAGTTCCCTGAACCGGTGGTATCGCTCCGCATCGAGCCTGCAACCAAGGCCGACCAGGAGAAGATGGGTATGGCTATCCGCAAGCTCGCGGACGAAGACCCTACCTTCAAGGTGACCTCCGACGAGGAAACTGCCGAGACCATCATCTCGGGCATGGGTGAGCTCCACCTTGAAATTCTCGTCGACCGTATGAAGCGCGAATTCAACGTGGTCGCAAACGTCGGTAAGCCGCAGGTGGCATACCGCGAAACGATTCTCGGAACCGCTGACGTGGAGAACAAGTACATCAAGCAGACGGGTGGTAAGGGTCAGTACGGCCACGTGAAGATCAAGCTGAAGCACCTCGAACCGCTTGATCCTGAAGCGAAGATGCCGAAGAACGTATCGCGCGAGGATCACTTCGAGTTCATCAACAACATCAAGGGAGGCGTGATTCCAAACGAATACATCAACCCTATCGAAAAGGGCATCAAGGAAGCTATGACCCGCGGTATTCTCGCCGGCTACCCTATGGTGGACGTGTCGGTGGACCTCTACGACGGCTCCTTCCATGATGTGGACTCTTCGGAAATCGCCTTCAAAATCGCCGCTTCCCAGGCCTTCCAGGAAGGTGCGCGCCAGGCAAAGCCGGTTATTCTCGAGCCTATTATGGCGGTGGAAGTTGTCGTCCCTGAGCAGTTCATGGGCGACATCACCGGCTCCATCTCCGGAAAGCGCGGCGCTATCGAAGGTATGGAAGACCGCGGTATGAACAAGGCGGTGAAGGCCAAGGTGCCGCTCTCCGAAATGTTCGGCTACACCACGACCTTGCGCTCTATGACGGAAGGCCGCGGCAGCATGACCATGGAATTCGACCACTACGAAGTGGTACCGACGAACGTCGCAAACGACATCATCGCCGCTCGCAAGTAATCCTCAACAGGAGTTACACGCAAAACACCGTCTTAGGGACGGTGTTTTGCGTTTATACTTATCAGCATGTCCACCCACAAAGGATTCTCACTTCTGATTATTATCATAATTGCTGCGGTAGTTCTCGGAGCAGGGTACTGGTATTGGAAAAACGATAGTGGAACGCTTCCGGTCATTTCCTTATCACCTACGGACAGCGAATGGCTTCATATCAAAGAGTGGGGAATCGACATACGCAAACCGTCAGATGCGCCTGATTTGGTATATGGCATTAAAAATATGCCGGATGCGCAAGCGTTTGAATTCCTGGGATTCTCAACCGCGCGTCTCGCTACAGCTGAGCGCTCTAAAACTACGGACAGCACTTTTTATTGTGATGCAAAAGCAGGCCCTGGCGGATCTCTCACGAGAACTACGCATCCGGAAAACTGGCCTGCCGAACTATCTGAAGGTTCTATCCATCTCGGTGAATACTACTATCTATATTCAACGTCTCAAGCTGCTTGTTCGGAAGACAAAAGCGTACAAGTTCTGCAGAGTGAGTTAAAGAGGGGGCTCAACATCAACGGTGAATCTCTGGAAGAAAACATACGATTGCATAAGGAGTAAGGATTCCATGTAGGCGTGTTACTGTGCCGATATGCATCGAGGCTTCTCGTCGCTCATCGCTCTTCTGGGTCTTCTCGCGCTTTTCCTGCTTGCAAGCGGAGGCTATAGCTACCTCACTACGCATTCAGCACTACCGTCCGCGCTGCTTTCTACGAACGATACGGCATCTTCTACGGTAAAGACACAAAGTGCGGAGGGAACGATAGTGCTGGAGAAAAAAGGGACGCTCCTCCTTCTCTATAAGGGTATCCAGCTTTCCCCGATTGAAACCACCAAGTCGGTGGCGGAAGGGCTTTGCGGGCTCGTGTTCGGGTTCACCTGCGTATGGGACGGAAAAAATATCTCCGAGAAGCCGTACTACGTGAACGGTACGTCCGCGATGCAGCCGCTCATCACTGTTTCCGAGCCGTATCCGAAGACGGTAGTGCAGTACGGGCCCTCCATGCTTATAAAATTTTCGGATCCGGGACCCGCAGGCCCTCATCGCGTATATCTCGTGCATCGGAACCTTCTCGGGGAGATAGATGCGGTGCATGAAGCGCATATCGTAAGCGAAACCGGAACGAATCCGACGACGCTTGTATGGAACGGCAACGAGAGCATTGTGGATGAGCATGGGGCGTCTCAGGTCAGGAAGCTTGAGAAGGGTCACTACGAGCTAGTGGTCGCCAACACCGATACCGGAGTGGAGGGTGGAGTGCCGTCCTGGATACACCTCATCGACAGTGCCGCAGATACGGACAAGGTGACCGGAAGCTTCATAAAACCCTATGCGGCGAATACGCCACTCGTGAACTCCTATTGGGACGGGCGCGGGGTCTTTTTCGATGGTAAGGAGAACGTAGATACCGTAGGCCTTACCTTCAAACGGAGCGAGATAGCCGTCTTCCGAGGGACCGATATGCCTGCCGAGAACCAGCTCAATACGCTCGTATTCTACCGCCGGCCGGACAATGCGGTCATCGTGACGACGAACGTGGAGATATTCACCTTTGCCGACAAAACCCTTACGCTCGCCGAGCTTCTGGCAGAGATAGCATCGGGGAAGTAGCCTCGGGATTTGACGTTTTTCGCGCGGCGCGATACTTTACTACTAACGCGGATTGGCGCTCTTTTTATTCACCCCAGACGGCGAGAGTCGGCAGGGGAGGCTTAAAAGGCGCTTCGCGGGTATGAGTACACCAGCAAGCGCCTTTTGCCGTTTCGGCAGATGAAAATCGCGAGCTGCTTCGTTGCAGAGCCTCCCAGTTTTCTTCGCCGTACTTCTTGTACGTCTCGGAAAACTTCAGCTCCGCGCCTCGCATCTCATCGATTTTAATCAGCCTCGGCAGGCCAAAAGGAGCATTCGCTTATCAATCGTTAGCACTAATCTTACAGACATATGGCAGATGCATTCGATCGCTCGAAGCCTCACATGAACGTAGGAACCATCGGTCACGTTGACCATGGTAAGACCACGCTCACGGCTTCCATTTTGAACGTGTTGAACCTCAACTCGGCTGCAGGCTACAAGGCCCGCGTCGAAAAGGTTGAAAACATCGACAACGCGCCTGAAGAAAAGGCTCGTGGTATTACTATCGCCCTTCACCACTCGGAGTACGAGTCGCCAAAGCGCCACTACGCCCACATCGACGCTCCGGGCCACGCTGACTACATCAAGAACATGATTACGGGTGCTGCCCAGATGGACGGCGCCGTACTCGTGGTTGCGGCAACTGACGGCGCGATGCCTCAGACCCGCGAGCACATTCTTCTTGCAAAGCAGGTCGGTGTGCCTAAGCTCATCGTCTTCTTGAACAAGGTAGACATGGTGGACGACAAGGACATGGTTGAGCTCGTTGAAGAGGAAATCAAGGAACTCCTTGCAAAGCAGGGCTTCACTGATTCTCCAGTCATCAAGGGTTCAGGCTTGAAGGCCCTTGAAGCAACCGATGCGAACGATGAATGGGCTTTGAAGGTCAAGGAACTCGTCGACACGATGGACTCCTACTTCCCAGACCCGGTTCGCGAAACCGACAAGCCTTTCCTTATGCCTATCGAGGACATCTTCTCGATTGAAGGACGCGGAACGGTGGTAACGGGCCGCATCGAGCGCGGTATCGTCAAGGTCGGTGAAGAAGTCGAAATCGTGGGCCTTAACCCAACGACCAAGACGACCATCACCGGTATTGAAATGTTCAACAAGCAGCTCCAGGAAGGACAGGCTGGCGACAACGCAGGTATTCTTCTCCGTGGTACGAAGAAGGAAGACGTGCATCGCGGCCAGGTGCTTGCAAAGGCCGGCTCGGTGAACCCGCATACCGACTTCGAAGCAGAAGTCTACATTCTCTCGAAGGATGAAGGCGGACGCCACACTCCATTCTTCTCAGGCTACAAGCCGCAGTTCTACGTCCGCACGACGGACGTGACCGGCGAAGTAACCCTTCCGGAAGGAAAGGAAATGGTTATGCCAGGTGACACCGTTACCTTCAAGGTAAAGCTCACCGCTCCTATCGCTCTTGAAGACAACACTCGCTTCGCGATTCGCGAAGGAGGCAAGACGGTCGGTGCAGGTGTTGTGACGAAGATCACCGCGTAAGCGACTCTTCTCCCTTACTCTTATGGCAACCGCCGCTAAAGCACCGAAGACTTCGAAGAAGGCTGCGGCCGCTGCCGGCGCCGAACCGAAGCTTCGCATCAAAGTCCGCGCGTACGAGCATAAGATCCTCGACCTCTCGGTAAAGCAGATTATGGACACGGCTAACCGCTTCGAAGCGAAGACCGTGGGCCCTGTTCCGCTTCCGACCGAGATAAAGCGCTGGACCGTGAACCGTTCGACGTTCGTCCATAAGGACGCCCGCGAGCAGTTCGAAATGCGCATTCACAAGCGCGTCATCGATATCCTCTCGCCGAACCCGAAGGTCATCGAGGCTCTCACGAACCTCAACCTTCCTTCAGGCGTCACGATTGACGTGAAGATGGTCTAGCCCGAAAGGGAAGACGTGAAGCAAAACCGCCCCTCCCAGGGGCGGTTTTGCTTTTGACAGGGCAGTATCGCGGAGTATTGTGCTTGAGCGTCAGCACAGGAGGCAATAGTGGTACAAGCTGTAATGACGAAGAGCGAGCTAGAAGGAAAAGTGCGGCGAGCCATCGGGCTTCCCCGGAAGGATATGCCAAAGCTGCATGCCAGGCTCAAGGAGCTCGGCATAACGCTCACGCGCATCAAGATGGCGAGAACCCAAGGCAAGCCGCCTTCCTCAACGCTCTACCTCGAAGTGCTCGTTCACGAGCCGGCGAACCCGAAAACGGTCCACCGGCACCTTCAGCTCAACGAAAAGCTCGAGGTCCTGAGGGATGAGCGGGTCGAGTCGTCCCGTATGTTTGGTACGGGCCAAGACCCCCGGAATGACACTGGGTACTTCGACTAAGTACGGGCCGCCTGCAGCGATGCGGGCGGCCCGATTTGCATAATCTCCGGGCCTCCGGTATAGTCCTGAGGTCGCTACGTACGTCCAATCGGGACGGACCAATGGCCGGGAAGCCCCTCAAAGAGGAGCCGAACGCGCTATTAGGCGCGATTTTCTTTTATCCTCAAACATGAAATTCCTACTCGCCCGCAAAGAGCGCATGACCCAAATCTTCCAGGAAGACGGAAGGGTCAAAGCCGGTACCATTTTGAAAGTGGGCCCGGTCGTTGTTACGCAGGTGAAGAGCACCGACACAAAGGACGGCTACAACGCCGTACAGGTCGGATTTGATACGCAGACCACGAAGCGCCTCAACAAGCCGCAGCACTCTAAGGCGTTTAAGGTACTGAAGGAATACCGCGTAGAAAACCCTACGGACTACACCACCGGCCAGGAGCTCAGCCTCGACGCATTCGCTGTCGGAGACGAAGTACGCGTCGTCGGTACTTCAAAGGGTAAGGGCTTCGCAGGCGTCGTGAAGCGCTACAACTTCCGCGGTGGTCCTCGCTCCCACGGTCAGAAGCACTCGGAGCGCGAGCGCGGTTCTTCCGGAGGCGGCCCAGGTCGCGCCGGAGGCCGTGTGGCTCCTGGTATGAAGATGGCGGGACGCATGGGCTCTGAGCGCGTTACCATCAAGAACCTCGAAATCATCCACATCGACAAGAGTGCGGGTGAAATCATCATCTCGGGCGCCGTCCCTGGCGCACGCGGCTCGCTGGTTGAGGTAATCGCCGCATAATTTATATACGTATGGCTACTACAAAAAAACCAGCAGCAAAGAAGGTGACCGCAAAGAAGGCGGCAGCTCCTCGCGCAAAGAAAGCTCCGGTTATCGAGGCAGGAAAGGGTGAGGCTATGGTGTACGGCATGAACGGTGCCGCTATCGGAAGCATCGCGCTCCCGGCTGAGCTCTTCGGCGCGAAGTGGAACGCGGACCTCGTTCATCAGGTGGTCGTCGGTATGCAGGCAAATGCCCGCCCGACGGTCGCGAACACCAAGTTCCGCGGCGAAGTATCCGGCGGCGGCAAGAAGCCATGGAAGCAGAAGGGAACCGGACGCGCGCGCCACGGCTCTACCCGCTCTCCGATTTGGCGCCACGGCGGTATCACCCACGGTCCTCGCGCCGAGCGCGACTACACGGTGAAGATAAACAAGAAGATGCGCGCTGCGGCTCTCGTCGCGCTCCTCTCCCGCAAATACCGCGATGGGGAAGTCATCTTCGTCGATACGCTTTCTTTCGCTGCGCCTAAGACGAGCGCCGCAAAGACCGCGCTCCTCGCCATTGCGAAGGGCTCCGGAGTTACCGGCCTCATGACCAAGCGCCAGAACGCGGCCGTCATCGCCTTCTCGAAGAAGGATGTCACCGCGGAGAAGTCGCTCCGCAATATCGGTTCGATGACGCTTGAGGAAGTGCGCAACCTGAATCCGGTAGACCTCGTGACGAAGAAGTATCTCGTCATCGAGAATCCGAAGGAATCGTTCGCGATTCTCGCGTCACGCCTCACCAAATAACGTATGGCTATTTTCTCTAAAAACACGAAGAAGGCAGCGAAGACCGAAAAGAAAGCGGTGAACGTCAAAGCCGCAGGCGAAAAGGCGCTTGCGAACTCGAAGCTCGAGACCGTCATCAAGGCACCTTGGCTTTCCGAGAAAGCGCTCATTGCGACCGAGCGCGGCGTATACGTCTTTGCGGTCCCCGCTGAAGCGACGAAGCTCACCATCAAGGCGGCTATCGAGCGCATCTACAAGGTCGTTCCTACCAAGGTCAACATCGTAAACACGGAAGGAAAGACGAAGGCGCTTCGCACGAAGCGCGGTATCGGCCGCCGAGCCGCCCGCCGCAAGGCCTATGTCTTCCTCAAGAAGGGCGAGACCATCACCTTTGCCTAAACGCATATGAAAACCTACAAACCGTATACCAAGAGCCGCCGCAATATGACTACGCTCCCATACAAGGAGCTACTCTCCGGCGACCGCCCTACGAAGTCCCTTATGAAGGGCAAGAAGCAGCATGCCGGCCGCAACGCCTTTGGCCGTGTCACCACCCGCCATCAGGGAGGAGGCCACAAGAAGAGCTACCGCGATGTGGACTTCACCTACAACAAGAAGGACATTCCTGCGAAGGTAGAGACGGTCGAGTACGACCCGTACCGCACCGGCTTCATCGCGCGCGTGTGCTACGCGGACGGCGAACGCCGCTACGTGCTCGCTCCGAAGGACCTCAAGGTCGGTGATTCATTCATCGTCTCCGAGAACGCGCCTATCAAGGTAGGTAACCGCCTTCCGCTTGGAAAGCTTCCGACCGGTACCTTTGTCTACAACATCGAGCTTAAGACGGGCGCTGGCGCTCGCATCGCCCGCTCCGCAGGCAACTACGCGGAAGTCGTCGCGCACGACGCGGGCTTCGCCCAGATAAAGCTTCCGTCGACCGAAATCCGCAAGGTTTCCGACAACGCATGGGCCTCTATCGGCGCAGTCACGAACGAAAACTCACGCCTCGTGAAGTTCGGAAAGGCAGGACGCTCCCGCTGGATGGGTATCCGCCCTACGGTCCGCGGTACGGCTATGAACCCGGTAGACCATCCGCACGGAGGCGGCGAAGGACGCCAGGGACGAGGACTCCGCCGTGCAAAGAGCATGTGGGGCAAGCCTACCGGCAAGGGTCAGAAGACTCGTACGCCGAAGAAGTACTCAAACGTCTTCATCGTTTCCCGCCGAAAGGTCGGAAAGAAGAACAAGGGATAGCAACAAGGCTCGCGAAAGCGAGCCTTTCCCTTGATATACTGCATTTGTTACCAACTTACACGTCTATATGTTCGAAAAACTCGGTTTTGGAAAAAATGAAACGCCCGCAGAGGAAGAGGCACGTCTCAATAAAGAAATTGAAGCGCTTGAGAAGAAGCGCGATGCCATCGAGGATACTTACGACAATGAGGGTAAGCGTGGAGCAATTCAAGGCGAAATTGACCTTAGGGAGGCTAAACGCGCGGACGCTATCCGCAGGGGCGTGAAGCCGCAGGCGGACAATTAGTGATAAGAAAAAGCTCCGCGAAAGCGGGGTTTTTTCTTAGACTCCTTTTAGGGCAAGTTCGAGCATTTTCCCGTGGCTTGCTGCCATACCGGCGATAAGTTGTGGCGTTACGGTAAACCAACCGGTCTCCTGAACTTCTTCGTTTCCTTCCGTATTACCCACGATAGTGCTCGTTTCTTCCCGGGAGAAGTGAGAATGAAAGAACGTGCTTTCAATCCATGCGTTGTCAGTATTTCGCGGGTCGTCTACGTAGCCTCTATATACAATTTCGCCCGGCGTACCCATGAGCGGAATTCCGGTCTCTTCTTCGAACTCTCGTCGAGCAGACTCAGCGGAGGTTTCGTCCTTATCCGTCATGCCTGCCGGGAACGCAAGCATCCCCTCAGAGCTATCTTTACCACTCCGGCGAATGAGAAATACCTCTACACCGGTTCCATCCTCGGTCGGTCGCGTAATGATGTTGTCAGCAGCAAAATTCGCACCCCATTTTCCGAGAAGGCCACGACCTTCCATACCTGTACGCCCGTGTGGGTTCATAGGCCGGCCTTTCTCGTCGAAGGAAAGCGACTCATAGCTCTGAATACGTTCTCGGTCGACGAGCGCTATATCTTCCGGCTGTGCCCAAAATTTCTCTCTTCCCTCGTAGTCTGTAGGCTTATTTCTCTCATCATTTTCAATGACTCTCGGTGAGACAAAATATACCGGTGCATATTCTGCATACTCCTTATCCCACCTCACAAGGCCGTCAGGGACGGGGAAGCGGTCTGGGTACTTTGTGCCCTTTTCGGCCCTCGCCTTTTCGTGGCGTGGCTTGTCTTTTTCGCCTTCCTTTTCTCCGAAAACGCTCCACCCCTCTTTGTCCAAAAACGGATTTTCGTTTGACATACAGAGAGTATATACCTAGGACAACTTCGATAACCAACCGTAAGGCGCTATTTTTCTTGATATACTAATTTGACAGTTTAAATAAATCATCTATGAACCCAGAAGCACCAAGCGCAGCAAGTAGTCCGAAAAGCACGGAAGCACCCACTCTCGAAGTTTTACGAGAGAACCTGCGACGCGCTGCTCGCGAGCAGCTTGCTGCAGGCGGAGATAAGGCAGCTGAGGTAATGCCCAGCATCATTGCTGCAGGCTCAATAGCTGGTTTCGAGAAGACGTTCCCTGACCAAACTGTTGTTGATACGGAAGCAGCCCAGATACTGCTTGAACAAGCTGCACGTGATGCCGCCCGCGCGTTCAATACTGTAGTAACTGGCAGTGAAAAGGATGAACTGTCGCCGGGAAGGGCGGAAGACAACAAAAAGCGATTCAGCGATGTGCAGAGTGAAGTACCACTCGTACTGAATAAGATGCTCGCGCATAAGTTTGCGGGGCTCGTCTATCCTGATGCCAATCCAAGCAATGTTGCTGAGCTCCTTGAGAAAACGATGACGTTTGCAACCATTGGAATAGTCACTGCGCGTCAGCTCGGCCTCTCGATTCCCGACCTTGATCCTAAACTCGCAGTAGCGGCTATTGAGAAAGTTACTCCGCAAGATCCTGGAAATTACTCGCGTATAACGCTTGAAAGGCTCCGTGGCTTCCTTGAAAAGGAACATGCAATGCATAATGAGAAAGACCTCATTACAACCGATCTCCTCTTGCGTCTTGCGAACGCGGTATGGGCAGGCGGAGCTGTAAAAGTGGCTGCTTTTAAAAACCAGCCTGAACGTCTCGAGGCCGAAGCGTTCGATACGCCGGAGGGGAGGACTCGTGCGATGTACGAGCGATTTTCGAAAGAGTACGATCCGGATACCGCGTACTATTTGACTGTGTTCGAGAACGCGAAAGATTACCTGAATCTGATTAGTTAGCAGGTATACGTATCTTAGAAAAGAAAAACCCCCTCAGAAGCGGGGTTTTCTTTTGGAAAGCAAACGGCCGCCTTTTCTAAGGCGGCCGGACGCGTTACCCATCCTGTCTTTGTGACGATTCTGTCACAAGCACAATCAGGGAAAAACAAAAGAGTGCACCGACGCCAAGCAAGCTTCCATCGAGCAGGGCGGCGTAGATAGGATTATTGCTTTCATGCATCATCCAGAATCCATAGACGCCTACTCCAAAGAGACACAAGGCAACGCACGCAACTACGACGGCGCACACTTCAGAAAACGGATGAGCAATCCGCTTCGTTTTTTCTACCGACTCACGCACGGGGACCTCCTTGTCTCCTTGTGGCCAGCGAAGCCTATAGTATAGAAGCGACTTCTCCGGAAACCGGGGCTTATCAACCGCTAGCGGTACTCAGCCTTGAGGGCGTTGCCGAGCTCTGTGCGGGGAATACGCACTTCTTGTGCGCCGTATACGTAGGGCGCTACCTGATAGGGAGGGAAGATAAGCACGAGGTCCGGGCCTTCTAGGTAGAAGTTCTGGAAGTTATCGGCATCCGGTGTGGTGCCCGCCTCAAGCATGTCTTTATCCGGGGCTACGCCTCCCGCTTTTTCCATCTGTACGGCGAGCTTCTCACGCGAGAGCATTGAGAGTACGCCGAGATAATCGGCGGTAGGGCTGAAGATATCGTCTAGGTGGAGTCCTTCACCGCTTGAAGCGTCAAATACGAATGTTCGGTAGTAGGTGTTCGGATGTGCCCCCATGGTGTTCGCATACATGAGATATACGTAGGATACGGCAACCGGGCTCTGGTAGGCCTTGTACTCGATGTCGAGGGTATAGCGACGGTCTCCGCCGAGTTCCTGTACCTGAATATCCTCGGCGGTGAGGCCGCTTACGTTCGTATCCTTGAAGCGCGCCGCCTCCTGTTCTACGAAGGTTTTCATATACCCGACCGCAAGTGCATCCTGTTTCGCTCCTGCAGTAGCCTTGAGCGAGGTGGAAGCAGGGTAGCGGCCCGTAATTTCGTAATACTGGCCCGAGTCTTTCAGAGTACTCTCCGAGCCTGTAGCGGAGCCGTCAGAGGGAAGGCCGGAAGGGCCGAGAGCCTCGTTTCCCGTAGGTCGGGAAAGCACGTACCAGATGCCTCCGGCAGCAAGGAGAAGCACCAGAACAGCGATGACCAGGGGAAGAGATTTAGGGGAGTTTTCTACGGGTGGGTTTTCTGGGGGCATATCCCTAATCATATCGCACTACCACCATGAGGCCTTCATTAGGAAGCGTCCTTTCGGGGTTGGGTTTGACAGGCGGGGCGGTTTCCTATAGATTCTACCTATCCGCCTTGCGCGGGTTTTTGCTGAAAAAGCAAAAGGGTGCTGGTTCGAAGTGGGCGCTACCCGGGCACATTGGGGTATATCCTCAGGTGCACGGGTTAATTTGCTACTTCTACCCGCACCGAAAACCACTTTTAAAACCACATGTCTCGATCACTCAAAAAAGGACCCTACGTGGACGTAAAACTCCTCAAGAAGGTACAGGACAAGAAGCCAGCGGGAGCTGGGGTTATTAAAACGTGGGCGCGCAACTCCCAAATCGCTCCAGAATTCGTAGGCTTCACCTTCGGCGTCCATAACGGAAAGAGCCATGTCGAAGTGCTTGTCACGGAAGACATGGTCGGCCACAAGCTCGGCGAATTCTCCCCGACGAAGAAGTTCGTCCGTCACGGCGGTAAGATGCAGAAGGAACTCGAGCAGAAGAAGAAGGATTCCGAAATAGCCGCTGCAAAGGCGTCGAAAGAGCCGGCTGCCGCACCGAAAAAGAAATAACGTATGAAAGCCGAACTCAAAAGCCATAACCAGCCTCCGCGCAAAGTCCGCCTCGTAACGGACCTCGTGAAGGGAAAGAAGGTGCCAGCGGCACTTGCAGCGCTCTCATTCCTTCCGAAGCGCGCCGCGGAGCCTATCATGAAGCTCATCGCGTCGGCTGCCGCAAACGCGAAGAATATGGGCGAGAACCCGGACCAGCTCATCGTAAAGACGGTGCGCGTCGACTCCGCAGGCATGCTCGTGAAGTTCATGCCTCGTGCGCATGGCCGCGCAGCGCCTATCCGCCGCCGCAAGTCCCGCGTGCAGATTGAGCTCGCTTCCAAATAAATTTTTATGACTCATACCGTACATCCTTACGCACACCGCCTCGGCATCATCCGCGACTGGAAGAGCCGTTGGTTCGCAGGCGACAAGAAGAGCTACCGCGAAAACATCGTCGTTGACGAGAAGATCCGCGCATTCCTCTCGAAGAAGCTCCGCGGAAGCTACGTAGCCGCGATTGAAATCGAGCGCTCTGCTGCAGAAATCCGCGTCGTCCTCCACACCGCCCGCCCAGGCCTCGTTATCGGCCGCTCGGGTGAAAACGCTGGCAAGCTCCGCAAGGAATTGACGGACGTCGTACGCAAAGTCGCCCCGAACCATAACCGCTCCGTAAAGCTCGACATCGTAGAAATCCGCCAGCCGGAAACCAATGCCGCAGTCGTGGGTTACATGATTGCTGAAGGTCTCGAGAAGCGCCTCCCATTCCGCCGCGTGCTCAAGGGTACGGTTGAAAAGGTGATGGCGGTCCGCGAAGTCATCGGCGTACGCATCGTCATCTCAGGACGCCTCGGCGGCGCAGACATGAGCCGCACCGAGCAGATCAAGAAGGGACGCATCCCGCTCCAGACGTTCCGCGCGAACATCGACTACGCACACGTAGAAGCAAAGCTCCCATACGGACAAATCGGCATCAAGGTATGGATCTACCTCGGCGATACTTTCTCCGAGAAGGAGATGCCTTCGCAGCCTGCCCGTCCTGCGGCTGCACGCAGTGCCTCAACCCGCTAATTAATTTCGTATGCTATTTCCTAAAAAAGTTAAGCACCGAAAGTGGCAGACCGGACGCAAGTCTCCGGAGAAGCTCTCTCGCCCTGATACGCGCGGCACGACCGTGGCGTTCGGTTCCCATGGTCTCAAGGCGACGACCGCTTCCCGTGTAACCTCAAACCAGATTGAAGCGGCACGTAAAGTGCTCACCCGCGTGACGGGAAAGGGCGGCAAGCTCTGGATCCGCATTTTCCCAGACCGTCCGATTACGGCGAAGCCGGCTGAAGTGGGCATGGGTTCGGGTAAGGGAGATCCGAAGCACTTCGTCTTTGAGGTGCGCCCGGGACGCGTACTCTTCGAGCTCGACGGCGTCGAGGACGCAGTCGCCCGCGACGCGATGCGCCGCGCAGGCTCCAAGCTTCCGGTAAAGTCCACCGTCATCACCCGCTAATCGTATGGCAAAGAAAACCTCACTCAAGGAAAAGAACGCAGGGGAGCTCGTAAAGCTCCTTGGCGAAAAGCGCGAAGAGCTCCGCAAGCTCCGCTTCGAAGCCGCAGGCAGCCGCCCGAAGGACAGCAATGCTCCGGCAAAGGTAAAGCGCGAAATCGCCCGCCTTATGACGGAACTCACCGCAAAGAAGAACGCATAACTTATTTATGGAACCAACCACTTCAAAACCACAGAGCTTCAAGGGTGTCGTCGTAAAGACGGCCATGAAAGACACGGCCACGGTCGCGGTGTCTCGCTACGTGAAGCATCCGAAGTACAAGAAGTACCAGACCCGCACGAAAAAATATCTCGCGCATGATCCGGGAAACACGGTCCAGGTAGGGGATCGCGTCACCATCGTGGCATGCCGCCCGATTTCAAAGCTCAAGCGCTTCAAAATCGCTACCGCCTAATACTTATTTATGATCCAAGACCGCTCAATCGTTACCGTAGCAGACAACACCGGCGCCAAGGTTGGCCGCGTCTTCAAGGTGCTTGGCGGCTCTAAGCGCCGCTACGCGGGACTCGGCGACGTCGTCGTCATCTCCATTCAGACCGCGGAGCCGCGCAAGGCTACGAAGAAGAAGGACGTATGCAAGGCGGTAGTCGTACGCACCGTAAAGCCGTTCCGCCGCGCCAACGGCTCCTACATCCGCTTCGATGACAACGCCGTAGTCATCATCGAGAAGCAGGGTAAGGAAATGGGTCCGAAAGGCAACCGCGTCTTCGGTCCGGTCGCCCGCGAGCTCACCGAGCGCGGATGGCAGAACATCGCATCCCTTGCGCCAGAAATCGTATAAATCCCTATGAGAAAGTACACCGATACCAAGCAGAAGTCCTACGCATCGCGTAAAAAGCGCGGTCCCGTAGTCTCGCGCCACCTCGTCGTAAAGATGAAGGTGAAGAAAGGCGATACCGTCATGATCGTGTCCGGCAAGGACAAGGGAAAGACGGGAGAAATCGTGAAGGTGCTCCCTTCCGTCGGACGCGTCGTTGTCGACGGCGTCGCGATGATGAAGCGCCACCTCCGTCGCACCGGCCGCGGCCAGTCAGGCTCCATCGTTGAACGTCCGGCGGCCATCAATGCCTCAAACGTCATGGTGCTTGACCCGGAGAGCAAGAAGCCTACGCGCGTAGGACGCGAAAAGCAGGATGGAAAGACCGTTCGCGTCGCGAAGAAGAGCAAGACCGTACTCAAGTAGCCACACTTATATGATGCTTTCAAAACAAAAAGAAGTCTCCGCATTCGACGCCTTGAAGGAGTCGCAGGGATACACGAACAAGTTCCAGGCGCCGCGCATCACGAAAGTGGTCGTCTCTTCGGGCACCGGAAAGGCGCGCGACAAGAACCGCAACAAGCTCGTCGAAGACCGCCTCGCCCGCATCACCGGACAGAAGCCGTCTGCCCGTGCCGCCCGCATCTCAATCGCGCAGTTCAAGCTCCGCGAAGGGGAAGTCATCGGATTCCAGGCGACGCTCCGTGGCCAGCGCATGTATGAGTTCATCGACAAGCTCATCCACATCGCACTCCCGCGCACCCGCGACTTCCGCGGCATCGCCGAAACGGCGGTGGACCAGATGGGCAACCTCACCATCGGCATCAAGGAAAACACCATTTTCCCTGAAACGTCCGACGAGGACCTCAAGGATGTGTTCGGCCTCGCGGTCACTATCGTAACGACGGCCAAGACGAAGAAGGAGGCGCTTGCGTTCTTCCGCTACCTCGGAATCCCGTTCAAGAAGTAGGGGAGACCCCTCTCATGTAAAAGAAAGAGCCGGCTCTCGCCGGCTCTTTCTTTTTCTGTATTTTTATGTTTTAATGCACACAGCAGCAAGGGAGAAGTACATTGGCGCGCCATAAAAAGCCCCGAAAAGTGAAGTCTCTGTTTACGGAGATTCTGTGGGCCGCCTTTTGGCTCATGTTCATCTGCGCTGTCGTCGGAATAACGGTAACCCTGTTCCGGGCCTATCCGGAAGTATGGTGGGACCTGCAGGCGGAAACCGAACGCCTCTACCGGTTCTTGTACCGACCCCGATGACGAACCACCCGCATGCGTGAAAGCGCATGCGGGTGCTC
Source organism: uncultured Candidatus Saccharibacteria bacterium (assembly GCA_964535425.1). Taxonomy (GTDB): domain Bacteria; phylum Patescibacteriota; class Minisyncoccia; order Phycocordibacterales; family Phycocordibacteraceae; genus C7867-001. The sequence continues at coordinate 36,480 of CAZHSZ010000004.1, forward strand.
GTGTATTCATTGACTTGGTCCTCAAAGGGCGTAGGGTTCCTTCTACCGAAACTCTAACTGTGGAGGTGGCGGATGAGAGCCCTTCTCATTGCGGCGTGTGCATGCGTCGTCGTACTCGCTCCGCAAGGGGCATATGCACAACAAGCTACTGCGGCATACGATTCTGGCGTCCGCTTCACCCCGGCGCCCGAGGAAGAGGTAATCGTGGTCACTGCCAGCGTGCGTCCTCTCAACATAGGCCCGGAACCCGCGTGGATGCGGCGTGAAAACGCCCTGACACGGACTGAAGATGGGAACCAGCTTATATTCAGGCGGCGTATAGGGAGTATCGGCCCCGTCGAGTTCAATCTCTCGACCACCAGTACGCCCCTTGGCCTCGACCCCGACATCGTACCTGACCGGGACGCCAATAAGGTCCCGCAGCCCGGATTCGTCATACGCTTTTAGCTTGTCCGTACCTTAGAGGCGGGCCGGAATTCACCGGCCCGCCTTTTGTTTGACACTGGGGATGCGAACTGGTAGTCTCTTCCCTAAGCCCTCAGAGGCGCTTTTTTATTGAAAGGCGCCCAGCGAGTGAGGATAACCCCGAGGAAAGGCCTCGACGGTTCCCGAGCGAGCAAGGGCCATACACACATGGCCAAAACCTCACAACTCGCACGAAACCGCAAACGAGAAAAGCTCGTCGCGAAGTACGCTGTCAAGCGCGCGGCTCTTAAGGCTGCCGGTGACTACGAAGGGCTCCAGAAGCTCCCGAAGAACTCTTCTCCGGTGCGTATCAAGAACCGCTGCTCCATTTCCGGCCGCGGCCGCGGATACCTCCGCGCCTTCGGTCTTTCCCGCATCCAGTTCCGCGAGCTTGCACGCGAAGGCAAGGTCCCGGGCGTTAAGAAAGCCTCTTGGTAATATTTTATGGTAACTGACCGCGTCGGCGATTTCATCATCCGTCTTAAGAATGCAGGCGCTATCGGCGCTACGTCCGTCTCGCTTCCTCACTCGAACCACCTCGAAGCGATTGCGAAGAAGCTCAAGGAGCTCGGATTCGTAGCCGATGTCTCTTCCACGAAGAAGGACCACAAAATGCTCGAAGTCGCCCTTTCATACGACGAGCGCGGCGAGCACCGCATCCATGGCGTAAAGCGCGTCTCAAAGCCGGGTCGCCGCCTCTACGCTCCTGCGCGCGAAGCGCACACCGTGAAGAACGGACTTGGCGCACGCATCCTTTCGACCCCGAAGGGCATCCTTTCGGACGCTGAAGCGCGCAAGGTACGTGCCGGAGGCGAAACGTTGTTCGAAATCTGGTAATACTCGTATGTCACGCCTCGCAAAAAAGCCAATAGCCATTCCGGCAAAAGTACAGGTAACCTCCGAAGGGGGAACCCTTACCGTAAAGGGAGCGAAGGACACGCTCACGCGCGCTATCCATTCCTCGGTAGCTATCACCGTTGGTCCTGAAGGCGTTCAGATTGCGCCAGCCAACAATACGCGCCTCGCGCACGCGCTCACCGGTACCTTTGCGGCACACGTAAAGGCGATGATCATGGGCGTTGAAACCCCGTTCAAGAAGACGCTCCAGCTGAACGGCGTCGGCTACAAGGTCGAGCTGAAAGGGAAGGAGCTCGTCTTCGCGGTAGGCTTCTCGCACCCGGTTGCGCTCACGGTCCCTGAAGGGCTTACGGCAACGGTTAACAAGAACGTCATCGTTATCGAAGGCGCGGACAAGCAGCGCGTCGGCCAGTTCGCCGCCGAAGTCCGCGGCATAAAGCCACCGGAACCGTACCTTGGAAAGGGTATCAAGTACGATGATGAGGTAATCCTGCGCAAGCAGGGCAAGAAAGCCGTATAACGTATGTCTACTACTCCTTCAAAATCACAGCTCCGCACCCGCCGCCATGCCCGCGTGCGCTCGAAGATCATCGGTACCGCCGAGCGCCCTCGCCTCGCGGTGTTTCGCTCGAACCGTTTCATCAGCGTGCAGGTTATCGACGACTCGCAGGGCAAGACCGTTGCGTCAGCGCATGGTCGTGAATTCGGCGGATCGCTTGGAGCCCAGGCAAAGGCCGTCGGCAAGGCGATTGCAGAGCGCGCCAAGACCGCGGGCGTCTCAACGATTGTCTTCGACCGCGGAGGCTACGCGTATGCCGCGCAGATCAAGTCGCTTGCGGACGCCGCACGCGAAGGCGGACTCGCATTCTAATTATTTTTATGACTGACACCACGACTATGGACACGGAAACGAAGGGAGCGGAGGTTGTTGCGCCTGCCGCACCAGCTACCGCAGCCACCCCTGAGGCGCCTCGCGGACGCGGACGCGGTCGTGGAAACGAGCGTGGCGGCGGACGAGGGCGCGAACGCGCTCCCCGCGAGCGTAGCGAATTCGAACAGGTCACGGTAGACGTGCGCCGCGTAGCCCGCGTTATGGCCGGTGGTCGCCGCTTCTCTTTCAGCGTTACGGTCGTCATCGGTGACCGCAAGGGCCGCGTGGGCGTCGGTATCGGAAAAGGTGCGGACACCGCGCTTGCTATCGACAAGGCGGTACGCGATGCGAAGCGTAAGCTCATCACGGTACCTCTCACGAAGAGCCGCTCCATCAAGCACGAAGTGTCTTCGATGTACGCATCATCCGTCCTCACTATCATCCCGAGCCCGGGACGCGGTCTCGTCGCCGGAAGCGCGATGCGCACCGTACTTGAATACGCAGGCGTCACCGACGTCATCGGAAAGATTCTTTCCCGCACCAAGAACAAGCTCACGATTGCGCGCGCAACCGTTGAAGCGCTGAAGAAGCTCCGCACCCGCGCTAAGGCCGCATAATATTTTTCGTATGCAATCAAACTCACTCAAAGCACGAACGAAGCGCATCACGAGTCCTCGCGTAGGACGCGGCGGTAAGCGCGGAAAGACGTCCGGCAGCGGCACGAAGGGCCAGAAGGGACGCGCAGGACGCCGTATGCGCCCTGAGATGCGCGACCTCGTCAAAAAGCTTCCGAAGCTCCGCGGCCACGGTAAGAACCGCGCGAAAACAGTGCGCATGGACCGCAAATCATTCCGCCCGATAAACCTCGCGGCGCTTGAGGCGGTATTTTCCGCAGGCGATACGGTAACCCCGGCAACACTCTTGAAGAAAGGCCTCATCTCGATGCGCGGAGGCCATATGCCGAACGTAAAGATCCTCGGCACCGGAGCGCTCACCAAGAATCTCGCGGTATCCGACTGCGCGCTCTCCGCTTCGGCAAAGGCAGCAATTGAAAAGGCAGGCGGTTCCGCCGTATAGCAATGATCAATGCCGCGATACACAAGCTCAAGGTAATCTTCGGCGATTCCGCGCTCCGAATGCGCATCGCGTTCCTGTTCATCGCGTTCACTATTTTCCGCGTCCTCGCCGCCATCCCGATTCCGGGAGTCGACGAAGTGCGCCTCCAGCAGTTCTTCGCGAACAACCAGTTCTTCGGACTCCTTTCCGTGTTCTCCGGCGGCGGCTTTTCGACGCTTTCCTTAGTGATGCTCGGCGTAGGCCCGTACATCACCGCCTCCATCATCATGCAGCTTGGCACCGTCATCTTCCCGGCCGTAAAGCGCATGTACACCGAAGACGGGGAAGCGGGCCGCACGAAGTTTATCGCGCTCTCGCGCACGCTCACCATCCCGCTTTCCGTACTTCAGGGCGTCGCCTTCCTTTCGCTTCTTGAGACCCAGGGCATCATCGGCGGGCTCACGTCCTTTGAGTTTGCTGTAAACGTATTCCTCGTCGCGGCAGGCTCAATGCTCCTTATGTGGCTTGGCGAGCTTATGACCGAGTTCGGCATCGGCAACGGCGTTTCGCTCCTCATCTTCGCCGGCATCGTTTCCGGCATCCCATCGGGCATCTCCCAGCTCCTCTTCACCGCGACTGCTGCGCAGATTCCGGCATACCTCGGCTTCTTCGTTCTCGCGATTGCCGCTATCTTCGCGGTAGTCACCGTTTCCGAAGGGGAGCGCTCCATTCCTATCGCGTACGCGCGCCAGGTACGCGGAGCAGCCGTTTCCGGAGGCGCGGCAACCTACCTTCCTATCCGCCTTCTCCAGGCCGGCGTTATTCCGATTATCTTCGCGCTCTCGCTCCTCCTCCTCCCGCAGATGATACTTTCCGGCCTTTCCGCTATCGGTGTTGCGGGTCTCTCGGGCGCTATCGCGGCATACGGAGCGTTCTCCGCAAACCCATGGGCGCACGGCGCCGTGTACTTCGTGCTCGTGGTTATGTTTACGTACTTCTACACGTCCATCACGTTTGAACCGCACCGCGTTGCTGAAAACCTCCAGAAGTCAGGCGCATTCATTCCTGGTGTTCGCCCGGGCCGCGAGACTGAGGCATATATCGGAAACGTCGTGAACCGCATCACGCTTCCAGGCGCTGTCTTCCTCGGACTTATCGCGGTCATTCCATTTATCGTGCAGGGTCTTACCGGCGTTACGGCGATTCTCGTGGGCGGTACCGCACTCCTCATCGGCGTAACGGTTCTTTTGGATCTCATACGCAAGATCGACGCGCAGGCATCTCTTCGCGAGTATTAAAATCCGCATACGCGGGCCTGTGCTAAAGTAGCGATATAAAATATGGATCTTAATAC
>CAZHSZ010000005.1:0-18326 GCA_964535425.1 uncultured Candidatus Saccharibacteria bacterium
AGTAAGTCGTAACAAGGCACGGGTAGCGGAAGCTGCTCGTGGAACATATCCAATTGGAACCGGTATCGCCCGAAAGGCATACCAATGTCGATTATCTCTTCGGAGGTAGGGAGTTAGTGGATGTCCCTAAACACCACTCGGACACCGGATAACGTATCCCGGGACAGAGCTTGAAGCGCTCAATTGACGCTTTAAGGTTTGTGAATAGGCGGAACACAAGAGCGCATTGCACCTCCTTTTATTTTGGTACAGCAAAAGCCCCCGTACGGGGGCTTTTGCTATGTGCTAAAGGCAAGCGTCCCCGGTTCTGTTCGCATTTGCTGGGACAAACGCAAAACGCATCTTCTCCAGATGCGTTTTTTGTTCTTATGGCGTCGATATTTCTCTTCGACTGTGGACTCCCGTACGAGCCACACCTTCTTTGTCTTCGATTCACGCGTTGTTCCGCGATGGATCATTCTTTACCTGCACTATATCAGCCCGACATCCGAGGGGTGGAAGTGGGTGGGGATTTCTGGTAAAGTGCCCGAACAAGCACGCTTAGCTCAGAAGGCCTGCAAGTCCGTGTCCTTTGCGTTTTGTGTGCACGCTTAGCTCAGTTGGTAGAGCACTCGACTGATACTCGAGCGGTCCTAGGTTCGAATCCTAGAGCGTGCACACAGCACACAAAACACACGGACATGGCTTGCAGCTCGACTGATACTCGAGTGCGAGTACGCACCAGGTTCGAATCCTAGAGCGTGCACTCAGCACAGAACCAGGCATAACGCCCCGAAAGGGCGCTATACTGTATATAAATGAAAGACATCCTCATTATCGGAGCCGCGTGCGCCGCAGCACTGCTGCTTGGCGGATGGCTGTATTTCTCGGGAGGGAACAGTATTTCCGGCGGAGGCGCCGTATCGATGATTGTGCTTGATGAAGGAATGGACTCAGGCGCCGTTACTTCCCGCACGAACTACCGCATTAAAAATCAGGAAGAGCTTGAAGCGCTCTGGAATATGGTGCATGGCACCGGAGCGCCTACCACCGTCGATTTCTCAAAGAAGGAAATCATCGCCGTGTTCGACGGGACCCATGTGACCGGAGGCTACGAAGTGGCCGTTGCTTCCATCGTCGAGGCTGAAGACGGAGTGCGTACCGTTTCCATCGTACGCACCGAGCCGGGGGAGAACTGCGTGACGACTGAGGCTATCAGCAGTCCGTTCCAAATCGTGGTAGTCGACAAATCGGCTGTGCCGTACGCGCACGAGGAAGAGACCGTCGTACGCGAGTGCAAGTAAGAGAGGCGATTCGTATTTTTTCATTCTTGCGTTACGATGCATCGAATGGACGCGTCGGGATATTTTACGGGTAAAAAGATAACCGTTATGGGGCTTGGGTTGCTTGGGCGCGGGGTAGGGGATGTACGGTTCCTGGCGGAAGCGGGCGCAGACCTTATCGTGACCGACCTAAAGACAAAGGAACAGCTCGCTCCCTCGCTTGAGGCGCTTAAGGAATTTCCGAACATCACGTTCGTATTCGGCGAGCATCGGCTCGAGGACTTCCGCGAACGGGATTTGATATTGAAAGCGCCGAAGACGCCGCTCGATTCCGTCTATATAGCGGAGGCGGAGCAGCACGGCGTGCCCGTCACCATGTCGACCGCGCTCTTTGCGCGTCTTGCGCGCGAACAAGGTGTGGCACTTATCGGCATTACCGGCACTCGCGGAAAAACGACGACGACTGAAATGATCGCCCATATCCTGCGTGCATCCGGCGCGAAGGTACTGCTCGGTGGGAACATACGCGGCGTATCGACGTTGTCGCTTCTTCCCGAGGTCGCTCCGGGAACGGTCGCGGTATTGGAGCTTGATTCGTGGCAGCTGCAGGGATTCCGAGCCGAGGAACTTTCCCCGCACGTTGCGGTGTTCACCACGTTTTTCCCCGACCACCAGGACTACTATCCGGACATGGATACGTATCTTGCCGATAAAGCGGAGATATTCCTCCATCAAGGTCCGGACGATACGCTCGTACTCGGGGAAACGCTCATGCACCTGCTTGAGGGGGTGTATGGCGGAGCGATAGCGTCGCGCGTAGTGCTTGCAAAGCTTGAAATGGTGCCTGACGACGCACTTTCCATCCCAGGGGCGCACAACCGCGCGAACGCCGCATGCGCGCTTGAGGCCGCGAAAGCGTACGGCGTGTCCGCAGAAGACGCGCTTTCCGCGCTCCGGTCGTTTACTGGCGTCTCCGGCCGCCTTGAGTTTGTGCGGGAAAAAGACGGCGTACGCTTTTATAACGATACGACTGCGACTACGCCCGAAGCAACGCTCGCCGCCCTTGAAGCGCTCGATACCGGAAAGAAGAATATCGTCCTTATCATGGGCGGCTCCGACAAGGGCCTTGATATGAACCGCCTCCTCGTCGAAGTGCAAAAGCGCGCAAAGCGCATCGTGATGCTTACCGGTACTGGCACCTCCCGCGTGCTCCAATTCCTGGAAGGCGCATCCGTGTACGATTCGCTCCCGAGCGCATTTACTGAAGCGGTCAAAAGCGCCGCTCCCGGAGACATCGTCCTCCTCTCCCCGGCGTTCGCGTCGTTCGGGATGTTTGCAAACGAATATGAGCGCGGCGACGCATTCAACGCGCTCGTGAACGAAGCATGATAGGAGTATTCGATTCCGGGGTAGGGGGCCTTACCGTTCTTTCCGCCATAAAGAAACGGCTCCCCTCGGTCGATGTCGTGTACTTCGGCGACACGAAGCATGCGCCCTACGGCGGCAAATCGCGTGAAGAGCTGACCGAGCGCACCATCGCCGCCATACAAGTCCTTGCGCGCGAGAAAGCGACCAGCATCCTTTCCGCTTGCAACAGCCTCTCCGCATCCTTGGCAGTCTCTTTGTTTGACGCTATGGCACTTCCGTCCGAGCGCCTCGTTGAAATGGTCGGACCGACCGTCGCGCATTTCCGCGGGTCCTCAGCGCGCGTGCTTCTGTGCGCTACCGAGGCAACCATCCGCTCGGAGGTGTATCAGAATGCCTTTCGCATGATCGGAAAAGAAGTCCATGCGCTCGCGCTCCCCGCGCTTGCAGGCCTGCTTGAGCGCGGCGCTTCCGGGGAAGAAATCGAGTCGTGTATCCGTACCGGCTTTGAAAAAACCGACGTGCGCGCTTTCGACACGGTCGTGCTCGCCTGCACGCACTATCCGCTAGCGAAAGACGCATTTCAAAAAATACTCGGAGACTCCGTTGAAATATACAATCCCGCAGAGGCGGTGGCACTTCGCGTCGAAAAACTCTGGTGGCCGCGCGAAACGGGGAATGGGACGCTGCGGTTCCTTATAACCGAAGATTCGGATACTTTTCGGAAGATGGTCGCCGCTTTTTTCCCTGATAACGCCTATTCGATTGAAGTGATAGAGTAAGCGGTATGGAAGCGAAAAAGGCCTATTTCATCGGCATCGGCGGCATCGGCATGTCCGCGCTCGCCCAGCTTCTCTCGGATTCTGGATGGGAGGTGTCGGGAAGCGACCGGGAGGAAAGTCCGACGACGGAACTGCTCGGTAAAAAAGGCGTGAGCGTCACTATAGGGCAGCGGGCAGAGAACGTACCGAAAGACGCAACCATCGTCATCTATACGGAAGCTGCCTGGGAAGATAATCCGGAGCGTATGCGCGCGACGGAACTCGGGCTTCCGCAATCCTCCTATTTCGAGGCGCTTGGCGACGTATCGGCGGGGAAACGGACCATCGCGGTCGCCGGCACGCACGGGAAGACGACGACAACCGCGATGACCGCACGCATCCTGAAAGACGCGGGCGCGTCCCCGTCGGCGGTCGTCGGCTCAATCGTGCGGGATTTTGGGAGCAACTATCTCGGAGGGGACTCCGATATCCTCGTCGTCGAGGCGTGCGAGTACAAGCGCGACTTTCTCACACTCTCGCCCGAAATTCTCGTGGTGACGAATATCGAGTTTGACCATACCGACTACTACCAAGACCTCGCCGACGTACAGCGCGCATTCCGCACACTTATGGAAAAAGCAGAAATCATAGTTACCGATGCGACGCATGAAAACATAGCGCCGCTTCTCTCCGGGCTTTCCGCGCGCATCATCGATTACCGAAGCGAACCGGCGTACGAAACGTCGCTCCCGGGAACGTTCAATACGGATAATGCGCGCGCCGCCGCCGCCGCCGCACGCGCGGTCTATCCAGAAGCATCGGAGTCGACTATTGCGGAAAGCCTCAAGGGATTTTCCGGTACGTGGCGGAGATTCGAATACAAAGGGAAGACGAAGCGGGGCGTGGACGTGTACGACGACTACGCGCACCATCCGACCGCAATCGCGAAGACGCTCGCCGAGCTCCGCAAAAAAACTACAGGAAAGATATACGTAGCGTTCCACCCGCACCTCTACAGCCGCACCCGTGATTTGTTCGACGGATTCGCGCATGCGTTTACGGACGCCGACCGCGTTCTCATCGCACCCATTTATGCTGCGCGCGAGGCGGACGACGGCACAGTCTCGAATGCGACGCTTGCAGAAGCGATAGCGAGGAACGGGGTAGAGGCGACGCCTGCGGACTTTGCCGAAATCCGCCGGTATTTCGAAACCGAACCTGCCGAAGGGGACGTCGTGATGACTATGGGCGCAGGAGACATATATAAGGTAGCCGACGAACTCGTCGCCTGAACCATGGGAACACTCTCTATTGTAGGTACGCCCATCGGAAATCTCGGAGACATTACGCTTCGTGCGCTCGAGACGCTTCGTCAGGCCGATGTCATCGCGTGTGAAGACACGCGGGTCACCGCAAGACTCCTTGCGCGCTATGACATCCAGAAGCCGCTTCTCATTTTTCATGCCCGTTCGGGGAAGCTCGCCTCAGACCGCATACTTGCGGCGCTCGCGGAAGGGAAGCGAGTCGCGCTCGTCACTGATGCGGGTACTCCGGGGATTTCCGACCCGGGGAACGAGCTCGTGAAAATCGTGCGCGAACGCCTCAAGGATGAGATACGCATCGAAGCGATACCAGGACCCTCCGCGGTTGCCGCCGCGCTCTCCATTGCCGGGGTTCACTCCGACGCATTCACTTTTCTCGGGTTTCTCCCGCATAAGAAAGGGCGTCAGACCCTGTTCAAAGAAATCGCTGAAAGCGAGCGAGCAGTCGTATTCTACGAATCGCCGCACCGCATAGAAAAAGCGCTCGCCTCACTAGCCGAAGTTCTGTCCGAAGACCGTATCGTGACGGTCGCGCGCGAGCTTACGAAAATCCACGAATCCCTCATACAGGGCTCCGCGGGGGAAGTAGCGGGGTATTTTACCAAGCATACGGACGAAGTACGGGGTGAGTTTGTGGTCATCGTTTCACCCTGCTAAACTTGCCCCATGCACAGACTCCAAGCGCTCATGGTTCTCGGGCTCCTTACGGCGCTTTCGCCGTTTCTCGGTCTTCCGTACACGTGGCTCATGTGGCTGCTTCCGTTATTCGGCATCGTCTCGTTCGTGACCGCTTTCACCCTTTCCCGCAAACGAAAGACGGCGCTCACCCGTCTTCAAACCGCCGAAGCCACTGAAGACACCCATGAAGAAAGCACCGGCGTTTAAGGCGCATGCGTGGATTGTAGGGGGCGCCGCGCTCGCCATTTTCATAGGCGCCGTAGTCGTGCCGCACGCGGCCGCTACCCGCTACGACCGCGGAAAGCCGCTTTCCTCCATAGTTGAAAATATACAGAAGCATATCGAGGAGCCGCCGAAGCTCGATACGGAAGCGTACGACAAGAAAATGCGCTACCTCGCGCACGTGGAGGAAGCGAGCACGACGTCAACCTCGACTCCGAAGGGTCTCTGGCCGGTAACCGACGCGCCGTATCCGAACGTGGGAGCCATCCTTCCGTTCAAGCGAATCGTCGCGTACTACGGAAACTTCTATTCCACGAAGATGGGTATACTCGGCGAATACGACAAGGGCACGGTACTTGCAAAACTCAAAAGCGAGAAAGCGGCGTGGGAAGCCGCGGACCCGCAAACACCGGTCGTGATGGGCATCGACTACATCGCCGTGACCGCGCAGGGAAGTCCGCAGGCCGACGGCACCTACAAGCTCCGTATGCCCGAGGAGCACATACAGCGCGCCATCGATATGGCGAACGAAGTCGACGGCATCGTCATCCTGGAGCTCCAGGTAGGGCTTTCTACGTTCCAGAAGGAAATCCCGCTTCTTGAAAAATACCTCTCTCTGCCGAACGTGCATCTCGCCCTTGATCCGGAGTTCTCCATGAAGGGCGGAGAAAAGCCCGGAAGCGTCATTGGTACCTTGGGTTCCGCCGACGTGAACTATGCCGCGAACTATCTTGCGGAACTGGTGAAAGCGCACAATCTTCCGCCGAAAATACTCGTCATCCATCGCTTTACGGAAAAGATGGTAACGGGATACCAGAACTTCACGCCGCTTCCCGAAGTGCAGATGGTAATGGTGATGGACGGCTGGGGATTTGGCGCGAAGAAGATAAATACGTATAAGCAGGTCATCTATCCCGAGCCCGTACAGTTCACGGGGTTCAAGCTCTTCTACAAGAACGATTTGAAGCCGCCGTCTACGCGGATGCTCACGCCTTCTGAAATACTCGAACTTACACCGTCTCCCTCATTCATCCAGTACCAGTAGCGAGAGCGAAAGGTCTTCGTGCGTATATAATAGGAAGCATGGATAACCCCGAACGGGTAACGTACTTTGCAGCCACCGATACGCGCGGCAAGCGCATACCGTTTGGCATCAAGCAGAAAGACCGCGCACGCCACATGTACGTCATCGGGAAGACGGGCATGGGCAAGTCGACCCTGCTTGAGAACATGGCGATTCAGGATATCCGCAACGGCGAAGGGCTCGCCTTCATCGACCCGCACGGCGGCACCGTCGACAAGCTTCTCGACTACATCCCCGAAAACCGCGTGAAGGACGTGGTGTACTTCGCGCCGTTTGATCTCGAGCATCCGATAGCGTTCAACATCATGGAGGACGTCGGCTACGACAAGCGCCATCTCGTCGTCTCCGGGCTCATGGCCGCGTTCAAGAAAATCTGGGTGGACGCCTGGAGCGCCCGTATGGAGTACATACTCACGAACACGCTCCTGGCGCTGCTCGAGTACCCGGACGCGACTCTGCTCGGCGTGAATCGCATGTATACCGACAAGAGCTACCGCAAGAAAGTGGTGGAGAACGTAAAGGACCCGGTCGTGAAGGATTTCTGGGTGAAGGAGTTCGCCACCTACACCGACCGCTATACGCAGGAAGCGACGCCGGCCATCCAGAACAAGATAGGGCAATTCACCTCTAATCCGCTTATCCGCAACATCATCGGCCAGCCGAAGTCATCGTTCGATTTGCGCACCCTGATGGATGACCGGAAAATCATAATCATCAACCTCTCAAAGGGGCTCGTGGGCGACACGAACACGCAGCTTTTGGGCTCCATGCTCACGACGCGCATCTTCCTTGCTGCGATGAGCCGCGCGAACGCGTCCGCTCGCGAGCTCGCCTTACTTCCGAACTTTTACTTCTACGTGGACGAATTCCAGAACTTCGCGAACGAAACCTTCGCCGAAATCCTTTCCGAAGCCCGCAAGTACAAACTGAACCTCATCATCGCGCACCAGTACATCGAACAGATGGAGGAAGAGGTGCGTGACGCGGTATTCGGCAACGTCGGCACCACGGTCACGTTCCGGGTGGGACCGTTTGACGCGGAAACGCTTGAAACCATTTTCACTCCCGAGTTCGTGCAGGAAGATTTGGTCAATCTCGGATTCGCGCAGATATACCTGTCCCTGATGATAGACGGCATCGGCTCGCGGCCGTTTTCCGCCGTCACCATTCCGCCCATTGAGCCGCCGCCCCGAACCTTCCGAAAGGAAGTGCTCGAAGCGTCGCGCACTTCCTTTGCTGCCAAGCGTCCCGATATAGAAGAAGCGATTCTAAAAGAATTGAGCCTCGTTACCGAAGAAGCACCGCAGAAAACAAGCGAGCAGGGGAATGGGCAGGGACAAAAGAAAAAGAACAAGAACCGCCCTCCCGAAAAGAAAGCGCCACCGCAAAACCCGCCAAGCGCGTCTACGACCGCAGCCGACTTGAAAGCGGCCATACAGGCGATATCGAAAAAAGTCGAAGAAACGCAGACAAAAACGGAAGTGGGAAGACACGAAGCGCTGAAGGAAACGCTTGCGCACGTCGCCCCGAAAGCCGCACAAAGCGACGTACCCCCGCCCCCTCAAGGAAAGAAGCCGGCATTTGAGGTGCCGCAGGAGAACCTCGAAGCGGTATTCAAGGGAGACGCTTAGGAGTTGCGGGAAACGGTCGTTCTAGCCTATTCTAGGGAGACTATGGGCAAACTCGTACTCGTCACCGGAGGCGCCGGCCTCATTGGCTCCCATCTGTGCGAGCGGCTCGTGCGGGACGGGCATACGGTCATCTCGCTCGATAACTACTTTGCCGGCTCGAAAGAAAATCACGTCGAAGGCGTCGAGTACCGGGAAGGGCATACCAAGGATATCGAAACGCGTATTCCAGAGACTCCGGACCTTATTTTCCATCTCGGAGAATACTCGCGCGTAGAACAGAGCGTATTCGAGCCCGAAGTAGTGCATGACTTGAACGTCGTCGGCACCGCCGCGGTCGTCGAGTATTGGAAAAAACGCAAATGCAAACTCGTGTACGCCGGCTCATCGACGAAATTCGGGGATGGCGGCAAGGCACGCCTGACGTCGCCGTACGCCTCCACGAAAGCGGACAATACCGAACTCGTGAAAAAGACGGGCGACGCACTCAATCTTCCGTATGCGATTACGTATTTCTATAACGTGTACGGGCCGCGAGAACGCGCGGGCGCATACGGAACGGTAATTGAAATATTCAAACAAATGTATCTTCGCGGCGCTCCGCTCACCGTGACTGCTCCGGGTACCCAGATGCGGAATTTCACGCATGTGTACGACATCGTCGACGGGTTGGTGCTCGTGGGAGAGAAGGGAACGGGAGACGAGTACGGGCTCGGGAATGAAAAAGTGTTTTCCATACTTGAAGTCGCGCGTCTGTTCGGTTCAGAAATCATTATGCTTCCCGAGCGTGCGGGAAACCGCATGACCTCCGCGCTCGATACGTCGAAGTCTCGCGCGATTGGCTGGGAGACGGAACGCCGGCTCGAGGACTACGTGGAAGAGTTTCTCGGCACCCATCCGCGGGTCGCCTCTCTTGATGACCGCGTACTGGTATTCTCGACGACGTTCCACCCGGTGTCGGGTCCCGCGGAAGATGCGCTCGTCGAACTCATGCGCGCCTTGCCCGGCGTTTCTTTCGATGTCATCACGACACGTTTCACTGCCGAAAGCGCCGCTACTCCTTCTCCGGTCAAGAATGCGACCGTGTACCGCGTCGGGAACGGGAATTATTTCGACAAGTATCTTTTTCCGCTGCTTGGCTATCTGAAAGCGAAAGAGCTCTCGCGTTCGCATACGTACCTTTTTGCCTGGGCTATTTTTGCAAGCTATGCGGCACTCGCCGCGCTCTTGCTGAAGCGCATCGTGCGCACGCCGCTCCTGATTACACTTGCCGACCAAGACCTTGCACGCGCCGGCGGAATAAAGCGGACGCTCCTTAAAACGGCGCTCTCGGGCGCGGACCAGGTGTACGGTATGGCATCGTCCGACGATCGTGCCGCGGCGCGCCTGGCGCAGAAGTCCACGCTCCGGCAGTCAATGGGCGACGGGGATGCGTTCGCCAACCAGATACGCTTCACCTACTCTTCAATTCTTAAAGAACTTCTCAAGAAAAAGGCGTAGTTGCTACACCTTATTTTATATGTTTTAGTACGCATGTAGCCGTGCATCCGTACGGTGTAATAGTGGGAGGGTCGCGTGGCAGCACGCATCTATCCAGCTCGCGGGAAGGTGATGGCGTTAGCCCTCATTAACCCCAAGAAAGCATACGGTGAAGAAGGGCAGTACTTGCGCCTGGAAGGCACACCAGTCAATCTCTTGCGTCGAGCTCGCTCGGCAAAAGACGGGGGTTTCGAAATCCGGCTCTATTACGAGGGTTTGGTTGCAGACGGTGATGAGCCGATTGCGTCCAAGGTTATCGAAACCTGGATCCCGCCGGGACACGTTCAGCCGTTCCATACGCACCATACCCTGCACGAGATGACTATCGTACTGGAGGGAGAAATCATTGCGGTCGATTCTGACTCAATGACCGAGGCTGATTTGAAAGCCTCGCTCGTAGAGTCGGGACCATATCCGCATGGTGAGGTCATTGGTGATCATCAGATGATCATCGAAGGCCCCGGAGCGAGACATACCATCGTCAACGCAACCTCCGCCTACGCGAAACTCATCACCGTGCAGACGGCGCGTATGGGACTCGACGAGTTCCCCAGCGACTGGCACCGGGATAAGCCTAGAACTTAATACGCCTGTGCGAAACGAGCGGCCCTTACCGGCCGCTCGTTTTTCTTTTCCGTACAGTAGGCTACTATGGGCGCATTATGAAACGGGTGCTTATTTTCTCGCTAAACTACTACCCGCGCTTCATCGGCGGGGCGGAAGTGGCGCTCAAGGAAATCACCGACCGCATCGCGCCTTCCGAAATCGAATTCCATATGGTGACGCTCCGCTTCGATTCGGACTTGCCGGAAACGGAGCGCATCGGGAACGTGCTCGTGCACCGCATCGGCCTTTCGAAGAAAGGCGCGACGATTGCCGACTTGCGGAAATTTCCGCTCCATCTCAATAAGCATTGGTACCAGCTGGCCGCGGTGCGCAAGGCTGAATCGCTCCATAGGAAGTACCGCTACGACGGCGTCTGGGCCATGATGGCGCACTCCTGCGGCATACCGGCCGGCTTGTTCAAATCCCGCCATCCCGAGGTGAAATACCTTCTTACGCTTCAGGAAGGGGATCCGCCGGAAGCCATTGAGCGCATGATGAAGCCGGTCGCGCCGCTTTTCAAACGGGCATTCACGAACGCCGACGAGCTTCAGGCCATTTCCACGTTCCTGCTTGCGTGGGGGCGACGCATGGGCTTTGCAGGGCAGGGCGTCATCGTGCCAAACGCGGTGGATACGAAGCGATTTGCGCATTCGTATACCGAGGCGGACGTGGCGGGGATGAAGGAATCCCTTGGCAAGAAAGACGGCGATGTCTACCTGGTTACGACCTCGCGACTCGTCCATAAAAACGCCGTTGACGACGTCATTGCGGCGCTTGCGCATATGCCTAAAAACGTTTCCTTCCTTATATACGGTATCGGGCCGGACGAAGCGAAGCTGCGTGCGCTCGCCGCGTCCCTTGGCGTAGCCGACCGTGCGCGATTCATGGGCGAAATCGGGCATGAGACCATGCCGCTTATGCTTGCCGCCTGCGACGTATTCGTGCGCCCGTCCCGCTCCGAGGGTATGGGCAATTCGTTCGTCGAGGCTATGGCCGCGGGGCTTCCTGTAATAGCGACCCAGGAAGGCGGCATCGCGGACTTCCTCTTCGACTCCCGCCGCAATCCCGACCTGCCGACGACCGGTTTTGCGGTCGATACGGATTCGCCCTTACAGATAGCCGAGGCAGTGGAGCGCATCCTCGCGCATCCGGAGGATACGGCGGCCGTCGTCGCGAACGCGAAGAAGCTCGCGTTTGAAAAATACGACTGGAATCTCATCGCGCGCTCCATGGATGCGGTCTTTAGGAAGCTCTTTTCGGGCGCGGTAGAATAGCCACGATGAGGCTTCTTATTGCGACGCCGCTTTTTCCGCCCGAGTCCGGCGGGCCCGCTACCTATGCGGCGATTCTCGAACGCGAGCTGCCTTCGCGCGGGATTGAGGTCGCGCTTGCGAAGTTCAGCAGCGTGCGGGGATATCCGAAACTCATCCGCCACCTGGCGTATTTCTGTTTGGTATATATGCGGGGCAGGAAGGCGGATGCCATACTCGCGCTTGACCCTGTCTCGACGGGGCTCCCGGCGATGCTTGCGGCGCGTATGCTCCACAAACCGTTCTTCGTAAAGATAGTGGGAGATTACGCTTGGGAGCAAGGAACGCAGCGCTTCGGCGTTCGCGATTCGCTCGATGAGTTCGTGCGGAATTCTTCGCACCCTTTTTTCGTACAAGTGTTGAAGCGTATCGAACGCATGGTTGCGCTCGGTGCCGTAAAGGTGCTCGTACCGAGCCAGTACCTGAAAAAAATCGTTTCATCCTGGCGCGTGCCGGAAGCACACATAGAAGTGGTGCATAACGCGGTATCCGTGGAGGCTATCGGCGGCGTCCCCGAAGCGGTACGCGCACTCGGGCATCCGCTCGTCGTGTCGGTAGGCAGGCTCGTGCCTTGGAAGGGGATGCACGGGCTTATTGAAGCGATGGAAAAAATACGCGAAACGATTCCCGCCACGCTCGCCATAGTCGGGAGCGGTCCCGAGCTTGACGCCCTTCGTGCGGACGCGAAGCGGAAACTCGGCAAGGCCGCGATACTTACCGGCCAGTTATCGCATGGGGATACGCTTGCGGTAATGGAAGCGGGAGACGTATTCGTACTCAACACATCATATGAAGGCCTCTCGCATCTCCTCATTGAGGCGCTCTCGCTTGGAAAGCCGATTGTCACCACGAGCGTCGGAGGAAATACCGAATTAATAACGCACGGCGATAACGGCATGCTCGTGCGCGCGAACGAGTGCAAAGAGCTCGCTGAAGCGCTCCGGGCGATACTGAAAGACGGGCCGCTCCGGGAGCGTCTCTCGGTATCTGCGAAAGAATCGGCGAAGCGCTTTACCGTCGAAGCGCTTGCCGACCGGACCGCAGCACTCCTCACATCCCTCATATGAAGGTCCTCTTCATTTCAAACGACCCCGCACTATTCGCACAAGACAGTGCGGTGCGCGCGCGCATGCGCGCCTACGCTTCCGCTATCGGAACCCTCCACATCATCTCCCGCGCGCCGCGCGGAGCAGTCGAGGAGATAGACGGTCCGCTCACCCTGCACCCGCTTCCGGCGGGGCCGCTCGCTTCGCTTATGAACCTTCCGAAGATAGCCCGCGCACTCATCCTGAAGGAAGGCATCGAGGTAGTTTCCGCGCAGGACCCTTTCGAATACGGCTGGTGCGCAAAGGAGGCGATAAAAGGAACGTCGGCGAAACTCCACATACAGGTACATACCGACTTCCTCTCGCCGTGGTTCGTCCGGAGCGGCGTGTTCCGCTCCATGCGCATACATACGCCGTTTCTAAACGGCGTGCGCGTCAAAATCGCCCGCACCGTATTGCCGCACGCGCACGGTATCCGCGTAGTCTCTGAACGCATCCGCGGGTCGCTTCTCTCGGTATATAAGAACGAGATACCAGACCCGACGGTCCTTCCCATATCGGTCGGTACGGAGGTGCCGGACGCCGTCTTGCTCCCCGAACACGGGTTCTCGTTTGCGTTTATGACCTCCGGCAGGCTCGAGCCTGAAAAGCGCATCGAGGACATCCTTATGGCGCTCGGGAAAATAGCGCTCAATTACCCGTCGGTAGGCCTCGTCATCGTCGGAGAGGGGAGCGAGCGGAAGAAGCTTGAAACGCTTGCGACGAAACTCGGGCTCGGGAACCGCGTGCTTTTTATGGGCGAGCAGGGAAAGAATGCCTGGGGCCTGATGCGGAGCGCGCACGCCTACGTGCAGGCGAGCGCGTACGAAGGCTATGGGCGCACGCTCGTAGAGGCGGCGCTCGCGCGCATTCCCATCATCACGACCGACGTGGGCATCGTGGGAGAGGTGCTGAAAGGCTATGAGCAGGTGCTCGCCACGCCTCCGGGCGACACGGCGAACCTCGCGGCGCACATGCATGCGATTATCGGCGACCATCAGCTGCGCCGCTCGCTTGCTATGAACGCTGAAGAAGCGGTGCGCGCGCACCTTTCAAAGTACGAGGACTTGCCGCGGCTCATACAGGAAGACCTTGCACGCACCCTCGCGTAGGGTGCGTATACGGCATACTAGTGGTACTCTCGCGCTATGAAGATTGTCACCATCGGAGGCGGTACTGGGACGTTCGTCGTCCTCTCGGCGCTCCGCCGTATCCCGAACCTGTCCCTGTCCGCAATCGTCTCCTCAGCGGACGACGGCGGCTCGACCGGACATCTGCGGGACGCATACGGCTTCCTTCCGCTTGGCGACGCGCGTCAGGCGCTTGTCGCGCTCGCCGAAGACGAGCCGGTACTTCGCGATCTTTTCGCGTACCGGTTTACCAAGGGCGATATCAAGGGACATAATCTCGGCAATTTATTCTTAACGGCGCTCACCGACCTGCTCGGGTCCGATACGAAGGCGCTTGAAGAGGCGTCCAAAATTCTCCGCGTCTCGGGAAGAGTCATTCCGGCAACCGATGTCCCTACAACGTTGCTCGCAACGCTTGCCGACGGGACGGTTGTCCGCGGAGAGAACCGGCTCGACGAGCATGCGCCGGAGCGTGCGCGCATCACCCATATTTCCTATGAGGCAGCGACCCCGGCGTCCTCGGCGGTGCTTGAAGCAATCGCGGAAGCAGACGTGATTTTGCTCGGGCCGGGGGATCTCTACGCATCCTCCATCGCTCCGCTGATTGCCGACGGTTTCAAGGAGGCGATACAAAAAAGCAGCGCGAAGCTGGTGTACATTATGAATCTCTTTACGAAGTCGGGGCAGACGGGCGGCATGCGCGCCTCGGACTATGTCGCGGAAATCGTCCGGTATGCAGGGAAGGAGCCTCACCGTATCCTGGTGCATAAAAACGGCGGATTCAACGAAGAGGTGCTTGAGAAATACCAGCAGGAAGGCGAAGCGCCGGTGGAAGACGATCTTGGCGACGACGCCCGGGTTATACGTACGGCAATCGCGTCCGTGCATGCGGTGCCTCCGGTACCCGAGGATCCGGTGCCGCGCTCGCTTGCGCGCCATGATCCGGAGAAGCTTGCCGAAGCCCTTAAACCCCTTCTTTCATGAAAAAACCCACCATAGGATTCATTGGGCAGGGCTGGATAGGCAAGAACTACGCGAACGACTTTGAAGCGCGCGGGTACGACGTCGTGCGCTATGCGCTTGAAGAACCGTATGTAAAAAACAAAGAGGCGATAGCGCAGTGCGAGCTCGTGTTCGTCGCGGTACCCACTCCGACGACCGACAAGGGATTTGACGCCTCCATCGTGCGCGCCGTCATCAAGAATACGGGCGCGGGAAAAACCGTGGTTATAAAATCGACCCTGCTTCCGGGCACGACCGAAGCGCTTCAGAAAGAATTCCCGGACCGCATCATCCTCTGTTCCCCCGAATTCCTCCGTGAGAAGCATGCGGCGCACGATGCGGCGCACCCGGAACGCAACCTCATAGGCATACCCGAAGAAACTCCCGCGCACCGCGCGGCCGCCGAGCTCGTGCTCTCCGTATGCGCCAAAGCGCCTTTTGCGAAGATACTCCCGTCGCGCGCGGCCGAGCTTACGAAGTATGCAGGCAACGTGTTTCTCGCGACGAAGGTCGTGTTCGCGAACATGCTCTACGACCTTTCGCAGACGCTCGGCGTCGAGTACGAAACGCTGCGCGAATCGCTTGCGGCTGACCCGCGCATAGGCGCTTCGCACCTTTTCCCGGTGGACGCAAGCGGACACAGTGACAAGAAGGGAAGGGGCGCAGGCGGCGACTGCTTCATCAAGGACTTGGAGGCGTTCCGCCGTCTCTATAAGGAGACGAACGATGCGGAAGGCGCGAAGCTTCTCGAATCGCTCGTGCAGAAAAACAACGCGCTCTTGGTGAATTCAGGGAAAGACCTTGAGCTTCTGCGCGGCGTCTACGGCGAACAGTATGATGTACTTCCTTGATTTCGATCGGACGCTGTTCGATACCGATGCCTTTAACAGCACGCTTCCGGACGAGCCCGGATGTGCGGCGTTCGCCGATGAGCTTCGCGCCGTAGTTGCGGCTGGGCGCGACGAAACGATTACGGGCGGGGAAGCGCGCGCCGCCGCCTGGGACAAGCTCCGTACTGCAGTGGAAGGAAAGACGCTTTCGTTTGCTCCCGGATACCTTACCCGGTTCCTGTACCCGGACGTAGCGGAGTGCATGCGCGGACTTGGCAATGAAGCAATCGTCATAACGTACGGGAGCAAGACGTGGCAGCAGGCGAAGGTCGAGAGCGCGCTTGCGGACATCGTGCGCGTGACCGCCCTCTATACCGATGCCGCGCCCAAAGCGGACTACCTTGCCTCGTGGCCGGGCTATTACGGGCAAGAGGCGATTTTCGTCGATGATCGAGCTGCCGAGCTCGAGCTGCTTGCGGGGCGATTTCCGCACTTGAAGCTCTATGAAATACGGCGCGACGGCAAGGACGGGGACGGACGCTGGCCCGTTATCCGTTCGCTCTCCGAGCTCCCATGAGACTTCTTTTCGTTACCCAAATCGTAGATACGAATGATCCCGTTCTCGGTTTCGTACATCATTGGCTCGAAATATTCTCAGCGCGCTTCACGCATATCCACGTCATCTGTCTCAAGGAAGGAGCGCACACACTTCCGGAAAATGTCACCGTGCATTCCTTGGGAAAAGAGAAAGGAGGAAACCGTTTTCTCTATGCGATTCGTTTTATCAAGCTCGCGTACGGCCTCAATAAGGAATACGACGCAGTATTCGTGCATATGAACCCGGAATATATCGCGCTTGCGGGCGACCTATGGCGCATAACCGGAAAGCGTATCGGCCTCTGGTACAACCATCAGGTAGGAAGCATCTGGCTCCGTCTCGCCCAGCCCTTCGTGCGGACGGTGTTCCATACGTCGCCCTATGCGTATCCCGCCCGCTACAAGAACGCGAAGCAGATGCCTGCCGGCATCGACACCGAACTCTTTTCCCCGAAGCAGGTCGCGCGCCAGCCATACCGTATCTATTTCCAGGGCCGCATCGCGCCCGCGAAGCGCGTGCACGTCCTTCTTGAAGCGGTCCGCCTGCTTCGTAAAGACGGGATTTCGGCAACGGCGTCGCTCGTAGGACCGGAAGATGTCTCCTACGGCGCTACGCTTCGCGCCGATTTCAAAGACCTGAGCGAGGCAGGCGCAGTGACATTCCTTGGTACCAGGAAAAACGAAGAGACACCCGCGCTCTACGCATCGCACACGGTCTCGGTGAATCTCACTGCCGATGGCAACTTCGATAAGACCGTGCTCGAGTCCGCCGCAACCGAGACTCCCGTAGTGGTGGCGAGCCGCGGCTTTAAGAGCGTAGTGCCGGATGAGTGGATGCTCGAGGAAAACACCGCAGAGGGGCTTACCGAGAAGTTGAAGGCCGTCTTCGCACTCCCGGAAGACGCGCGTACCATGCTTGGCAAACGTCTGCGCGCCGCCGTAATGGAGAAGCACAGCCTTGCGTCCTTGGCCGACACCCTGGCACAATCATACGAATAGGTATGAAAACGAAATCCTTTCTTAGGCGCGAGGAGTACAAGATGCTCGCAACCCTCTCGATAGACGGACCGATTCTTGATATCGGCGGCTCGAAAAAATCCGGCTATCACGAGCTCATCAAGGGAACGTATACGATAACGACCGGCAACATAGACGCTTCCTACGGAACGGACCTCATATTCGACGCGCAGGATGCGTGGCCGTTTCCGGACGGTTCGTACGCGGGCGTCTTGTTCGTGAACGTGCTGGAGCATCTCTATGACTACCGCACGGCGCTTACCGAATCCGCACGCGTCCTCAAGAAGGGAGGCACCTTGGCCGGCGTCGTACCGTTTATGTTCAATGTGCACGGGTCGCCCGCGGACCACTTCCGCTATACGCGGTTTACCATCGAGCGCATGCTTGCTGATGCCGGATATGAGCATATCGAAGTGAAGGAACTCGGCACGGGCGCGTTCAGCGTCATCTATCACTGCCTGCTCGGATTCGTACGGTGGAACTGGCTCGCAGACATGCTCATACCCCTCTTCGGAGGAATGGATAGGCTCATATCCGCCATAAAGCCGAACAACCGGATGTCGCAAGCGTATATGCCGCTCGGCTACTACTTCGTCGCGAAAAAATGATACTCTAGGTTCACATGAGTGATGCCGCTCCCGTAAAGCTGTACGCAGGTCCCCATTACAAAGATCCTGCGCTCTATACTCATATAGAGCTGCTTTTCCCGTTCTGGGGCGTCACGGCGAAAGAGTCCATGCCGTTCGTGCGTGCCGCTGCGCTCCAGTACCAGTACTCCAAAGACGACTTCACGCTCGTCGAAGACATCAAGGACTGCGACTACGTGGTACTTCCGTACTCCTATGAGCGCTTCAAGTCGGTGAACCCCGGGAAGGTGCAAATGATACT
>CAZHSZ010000005.1:18426-38987 GCA_964535425.1 uncultured Candidatus Saccharibacteria bacterium
CGTACTCCTATGAGCGCTTCAAGTCGGTGAACCCCGGGAAGGTGCAAATGATACTCGACGAGGCAAGGGCGACAGGGAAGCCCGTTCTTATCGACGGGGCAGGCGACCTTGAGTATCCGATTGATGTACCGAACAGCGTCGTGTTTCGCGTGAGCCAGTACCGCTATTCCGCCAAGGATAATGAAATTACCGTCCCGTTTCCGGCCGAAGACCTTCTCCAGTCGTTTCGTGGTGGCGTACATGAGCTACGCACAAAACAAGACATTCCGTCCATAGGATTCACGGGCTGGGCTGACATCTCCGCGCTGAAGCGGGCAAAGATTTTCATAAAGGAGCTGCCAATAACGCTTGGCGCCCTCTTCGACGAGAAGCGCGGCGCGGAGCATAAGGGACTTTTGTTCCGCAAGCGCGCGCTTGCGGCGCTTTCAAACACTAAGGGCATCGAACCGCACTTCACCGCGCGCGCAACCTACTCCGGCCACGTCGCGACCATCAGCGGCACCGTAAAAAACAACCGCGAAGAATTCGTCGACAACCTAGCCGGAAGCGATTACGCGCTTGCGGTGCGCGGGGACGCAAACGCTTCGGTCCGTTTCTATGAAGCGCTCTCCATGGGCCGCATTCCGGTGTTCCTCGATACCGCGTGCGTCTTGCCGCTTGAGGACCGCATCAACTACCGCGACTTCTGTGTGTTCGTCGACTGGCGCGATACCGACCGCATCGGCGAGAAACTCGTCGAATTCCACCGGAGCGTGACGCCTGAGCGGTTTGCCCTGATGCAGCACAAGGCGCGCGAGGCGTACGAGAAGTACCTGCGCATCGATTCCTTTTCCGGGCATCTTGCTGATATGCTACGGAAACGCCTATGAATTTTTTCACCAAACGACCTCCGCACAAGGAGGGAATGCCCAAAATACTCATTACCGGAGGACTCGGATTCATCTTCTCCCACGTCACTGAGTACTTCGTCAAAAAAGGCTGGAACGTCGTCGTCATAGACAATCTCTCCGACGGGTCGCATCCGGAAATCATCGACGGCTCGTTCGTCCACTACAACATCCATATGGCCGAGCCTGCCGCGATGGAAACCATCATCAAGGAGAAGCCGGATTATGTCATACATGCCGCCGCGGTGACCGACGTCGATTACTCCGTGAAGGAGCCGATGCGCACGCTCCGAAAGAACAATCTCGGCAACATCCATGCGTTTGAGGCGTGCCGCGCGCTCCCCGACCTCAAGAAATTCATTTACGTATCGACCGACGAAGTGTACGGCGAATGCGACCATAAGATGACCGAAGGCGAGATGATGGCGCCAAGGAATCCGTATTCCTGCTCGAAGGCGTTCGGCTCCCTCATACGCATCACCTACGACAACACGTATCCGACCCTGAAAGGGAAGACGGCTGAGACGCGCTTCTGCAACGTATTCGGTCCGCGCCAGGATACGCGCAAAATCATGCCTATCATCAAGCGCGCGCTCGAGCAGGGCGTACCCATCCCCGTATTTGATAACGGCGAAAGCTATCGCGAGTACATCTATGTCGATAACATTCCTCCTGCAATCGAACTCATACTCGAGAAGGGTGAGGGTGTCTACAATCTCACCAACAACGACGGCTTCACCGTAAAGAATCTCATCAAGAAGACGGAAGAGGTGACCGGCAAAAAAGTGCCGACCACCACGTCGCACCGTCCCGGCATCGATATGCGCTACGAAATGGACAGCACCCGCATACGCGAACTCGGCTGGACGCCGCTCACCACGTTTGAGGAAGGGATACGAAAATACCTTATCGGATAGTAAAATAAGGGCATATTTTTACTTTTAGTAAACGCAGGCGACTTCTTCCGCGTACCCGCGCTCTTTGCTACACTTGCAGGAAGCTATGAAAGGCATACTCCTTGCCGGAGGGAACGGCACCCGTCTTGCGCCACTCACCGCGGTCACCAATAAGCACCTGCTCCCGGTGTACGACCGTCCCATGGTCCTCTATCCGCTCCAGACCCTGAAGGATGCGGGCATTGACGACGTTCTCATCGTCACGGGAAGCGCGCATATCGGGCGGTTCATAGAATTCCTCGGGGACGGCTCGAAGTTCGGCGTACGGCTGACCTACCGGGTACAGCAGGAGGCGAGCGGCATCTCAGGCGCGCTCGCGCTGTGTGAATCGTTTGCGCAGGGAGAAGCCGTGAGCGTAATACTCGGCGACAACATTTTCTCTTCCGGATTCCGCGGCACGCCCTCTAAGTACGGATGCACGGTATACCTCACCGAAGCGGACGAAGCGACGGTGCGCCGTTCCGGATGCGCACAAATCGAAGGCGACCGCGTTATCGGCATCGAGGAAAAACCGCAGAATCCCAAAAGCAATCTGGTCGCGACCGGGTTCTATCATTTCTCCGCGGAAGCGTTCGACATAGTGAAAACGCTCAAACCGTCGGGACGCGGCGAGCTTGAAATAACGGACGTCATCGGCGCGTATGTGGCGAAAGGGGACTGCGGATTCGTCACTGTGGACGGCGCGTGGTACGACGCCGGAACGTTCGACTCATTGCTTGAGGCGAGCAACTTCATGCGCGACGAATCAAAAAAGGCATGAACTTCGAAAAGACGAAGATAGAAGGCGTGTACGTCGTTACGCCGAAGGTTCATGAGGATGACCGCGGATTTTTGATGGAGAGCTACCGCGAGGACGCGTTTCTCGCTGCCGGCATTACGGAATCGTTCGTGCAGGACAACCATGCGCGCTCGAAAGTCCGCAACACCGTCCGCGGCCTCCACTTCCAGTGGAATCCTCCCGCGGCAAAGCTTATGCGCGTCACACAGGGAAGCGCGTTTCTAGTCGCCGTCGATCTTCGGAAGAACTCCCCGACCTTGGGGCAGTGGGTAGGTATCGAGTCGAGCGCCGAAAACAAGAAGCAGCTCTACGCGCCCGCAAGCTGCGCGCGCGGGTACCAGACTTTGACCGACAACTGCGAAGTGCAGTACAAAGTCTCGGCGCTCTATAATCCGGAAGGGCTTGGCGAAATCGCCTGGAACGATCCTGACGTCGGCATCGATTGGCCTATCAAAGAAACCCCGTTTCTCTCTGAACGGACCGAGCGCGGCACCTCGTTTAAGGACTGGCTTGCGGACCCGAAGTCGGAGTCATTTCTGTAGTACAATGCGCCTCTATGAAAAAAGTTGAACACGACGTCTCTTTCGGAAAGCTCGATAGATGCCAAATCTCGGGAGGGAAGAAGCTCTTCGAGGCCATAGACCTCGGCTTCCAGCCGTCGGCGGGCGCGCTCCTCAGTAAGGACGGGCTTCGCGAGCCGGAAGTCTCGTATCCGCTCCGTATGATGATTTGCCCGGACTGCGGGCTGGGACAGCTCGACTACGTGGTCGACGGCAAGACGCTTTTTTCCGATACCAACTACGTCTATCGCACCGG
The DNA here is from genome assembly GCA_964535425.1 of uncultured Candidatus Saccharibacteria bacterium. Lineage (GTDB taxonomy): Bacteria > Patescibacteriota > Minisyncoccia > Phycocordibacterales > Phycocordibacteraceae > C7867-001. The sequence goes on from CAZHSZ010000005.1 coordinate 21,864, forward strand.
CATCTCCGCGCCGCTTAAGGACCACCTGAAACTCCTTTCGGAAGAAGTCGTCTCCAATTTGAATCTCGCTAAAAAGTCGCTCTGCGTCGACATCGGTTCAAACGACGGCACCTTGCTTACGTTCTTCCGGGACCAGGGTATGAAGGTGTTCGGCATCGAGCCGACCAACATGGCGAAAGTAGCGCGGAAGGAAAACAAGATACCGACCGACCAAGCATTTTTCGATGAAAAGGCCGCGCGCGCCGCGGTCAAAAAGCACGGCAAGGCGAAAGTCGTCACCTTCACGAACGTGTTCGCGCACATGGCGACACTCGGAAAAGTAATGCGCGGACTCTCGAAACTCCTTGATAAGGACGGCGTTGTCGTCTCCGAAAGCCAGTACCTCCTCGATATTTTCGAGCGCTTCCAGTTCGACCAGGTGTACCACGAGCATGTGCGCGTCTACAGCCTGAAGTCGCTCGTGGAATTGTTCCGCCAGTACGGCATGGAAGTCTTCGATGCGAGCCGCACGACGACGCGGGAGGGAAGCATCCGCGTGTATGCGGGGTGGAAGGGTGCGCACGCAGTCAGTCCGAACGTGAAAAGACTCGTGCAGGCTGAAGAAGACGCGGGACTCTTTACGCCTTCCGGCTGGGCGAAGTTTCGTGCGGGGGTAGAGAAGAGCCGTCAGGCGGTCGTTGAGCTTGCGTACGAGGCGAAAAAGAAAGGCCAGAAGTTCGTCGTGGACTCCTGTCCGACGCGCGGCGTAGTGCTGATGAATTATTACCACCTCGATACGGCGCTTGTGCCGTACATCGCGCAGCTTCCGAAAACCGAAAAGGTCGGAAAGTATATGGCCGGAACGCATAACCCCATCGTCGATAACGACATTCTGCTCAAGGAAAATCCTGAATACGTACTCATCCTCGCCTGGCACTTCGCCGACTTCATCATCAAGAACTGGCGCGCCAAGGGACTCAAATCGAAATTCATCGTCCCGCTCCCGGAATTCAAAGTCGTGGAGTAGCGCGGCGTATATACTTAGACTGCCGCACCGATGAGACCTATCCCGCTATTCAAGTCATACATCTCGCTCCGCTCCATCTGGAACGTGTCGACGCTCCTGCTCCGCTCGAACTACGGAACCTACATAGGCGAGGGTCCCGAAGTGAAGGCGTTTGAAAGGGAGTTCGGCGAAAAATTCGGACTGAAGAACGTCGCGTCCGTAAACTCGGGGACGGTAGCGCTCGAGCTCGCGTATGAACTTGCCGGCATCGGGGCGGGGGATGAGGTCATTGTGCCGGTGCTGACCCATCCGGCCACCGGACTTCCCGCCGTACACCGCGGCGCCTCAATCGTCTTTGCGGACATAGACCGTGATCTGAATGTGTCGGTAGAAGACGTGCGCCGCAAGATAACCCCGAAGACCAAGGCAATCATTTTCGTACACTTCGGCGGCAACAACCGCGGCCTCAAGGAACTGTTAGCACTGGCGGAGGAGAAACATATTCCGCTTATCGAGGACGCAGCACAGGCGGTCGGCTCCGATTTCTGGGGGAAGGCCGATTTCACGTGCGTAAGCCTGCAGTCGATAAAAACGCTCACCTCAGTCGACGGCGGATTCCTCATATGCAAGGATGACGCGCACCATGAAAAGGCGAAGCGCCTGCGGTGGTTCGGCTATGACCGCGAACAGAAGCAGAAGCAGGGCGACACCGACCTCGTCGAAGCAGGCTACAAGTACCATATGAACGACGTGACAGCGACCATCGGACGAGGGAATCTCGCCGCGCTCGACCCCATCGTGTCGCACCGGAAAAAATTGGCTGCCGAATACGCAAAGCACGGTGTCTCTTCATCGATATGGTTCGCGCATACGCTCTCACCGAAGCGCGCCGAGCTCATCACGTTTATGAAAAGCCGCGGCGTCCATACGGGCGACTACCACTACCGCAACGACAAATACACTATTTTCGGCGGACGGCAAACGCTCCCGATGATGGACGAACTTGAGAGCCAGTACCTCCTTCTCCCGCTCCATCACGGCGTACGCCTTGAAGAGGTGCGGACTATCTGCGCCCTTTTGGAAGAATTCAAGGCGAAGGAGGCTTTGGTATAGTACGGGGTATGCAGTATACGAATCCCGACCTCGAGTCGTCCTACCGGGAAAACAACCTCGGCAAGGATTTGTACGACGCGGTACTCCGCCACAAACCGAAGAAAATAGTCGAGTTCGGATCCTTCTACGGCTACTCGACGGTAGCTATGGCCATGGCGCTCGACGAGCTCGGAGAGGGTGGACATATATACGTCTACGACCTGTTCGACTCCTACCTTTTCACGCACTCCGCACACAAGCATACGAGCGCCGAATCACTCGCGAAGAAAGGCACGCTTGGCTACTACCTCGAAGCGCTCCGCATGGACTGGCGCATGTGGCTGCGGCCCGCGCGCAATATCATCACCACGGATGAGTTGCGGCGCAATCTTGAGAAGTACGGCGTCGCAAAGTACGTGACCATCACCAAGAAGAATTTCGTCGACTGGGCGAAGGAGCCCGAGGCGTTCGATATGATGCACTTCGACATCAATAATACGGGCGACAAAATCCGGATGCTCTATCAGGCGGTAAAGCCTGCCATAGATGCGGGCGCGGTCGTCTATATCGAGGGAGGGAGTGCGGACCGCGACAAGCTCTCGTTCATGGAGAACCACAATCTCGAAAAGCTCACCGAGTCGGGGGTACCGTACCGGGTGGTGAACGAGAAGTTCCCCTCATTATCCGTTATCGAAAAAATATGAAAAAACTCGCCGTGGTCGCCGGAGGCTGGCACTTCCCATATCTTTTCTATAAGCAGATAGCGGAACAGCAAATCCCCGAAGGATGGGAAGTGGACCTCTTCTGCGTATCGCACCGCGACCCGAAGTATTCGGCGCCCGAGAAAGCGGAAGTGCTGAAAGGCCTCGGCTACGACCGTCGCGCGCTCTACGACCGCCTTATGTACGCGCAGGTGCCTACGGTCGAGGAAATCGAAGCGCTCGGATTCAAGTATTCGCTTGAGCCGAACACGATGGGGGACTGGGGCATCACGAACCAGTGGCTTGAAAAGTACGACTACAAGCAGTATGACAAACTGCTCTATACGCACGACGACAACTTCATCCTCACAGACCAGATGTGGATGGACCTCCTTCCACAGGACGACTGGCTCATTTTGACGAATTCCACCGGACATTCCCAGCGGCGTCTCCGCCAGTGGCTCCATTTACCTAAACCCTTTATGGCACGCGGGTCGTTCGAGTTTTTCACCAGGGAAGCGATGGACCGCATCGGCGGCACCTTTGACCTCTATAAGACGTCGCTCACGCGTATAGGGAAGTTCGATTCGCCCAAGGATTTCGGGGAACTCTCTGACTGGAACGAGAGCGACCACGCAGTGCGCGAAGCGGTAGAAAAGGCTGGGCTGCTTCCGCGCGTCAAAGCGCTTTCCGATTACTACCGCATGAGCAAGTACTGCCTTGAGGGGGAACGCGGATTCATCCATAAGACGGTAGCGATGAATACGAAAGAAGAAGACCGCGGACTCGACGAGGTGGAGGCGTTCTACCGGCCAAAATCGTGAAGATAGTTTATCTCTCCACCGCGCGCGTTCCGGACGAATGGGCCCACGTGACCCAGATACTAAAGATGTGCGAAGCGTTCGCCAAAGCGGGGAATGACGTCGAGCTTGTGGTACCGAACCGTACGGGAGTAAAGGACGTGGACCCGTTCGCACAGGCGCGCGTCGCTCCCATCTTCAAAATAACCAAGCTCCCGTGCGTGGACCTGTTTCCGGGAACCCAGAGCGGCTTCCTCTACTGGCTTCGCACCGGCACGTTCCTCGCGTCCGCGCGCCGGTATCTTGCGAAGACCTCGTACGACCTTTTGTATACGCGTGAGCCGTTTGCGCCGGGCGATCTTTCAAAGACGGTTTTCGAACTTCATGCGATGAACTCGGTCCGTCACGCACTCAATGCGCTGCGCGGTTCGTGCGGAGTCGTCGCGATAACGAACGGCTTGAAAGAAGATTTGGTAGCAAGCGGACTCACACGGGAGCGCATCCATGTCGCCCCTGACGCGGTGGATCTCGACGACTTTGCGAATCCGGAATCGAAAGCCGCGGCGCGCACTCGGCTCGGCGTTCCTCAAGACAAGAAAGCCGCTTTTTATATAGGCATTCTTGACCCATGGAAGGGAACCGATACGCTCTATGCAGCCGCAAAGCTTCTCTCGCCCGACATACAGACAGTAGTGATAGGGGGATTTGATGGAGAGGAGCAGGCACTCATCCCGCTTCATCCGGAAGTGCAGTTCCTCGGGTACCGGCCGTATACCGAGCTTCCGGGGAACCAGCAGGCAGCAGACGTACTCGTACTACCAAATAGCGGAAAGGAAGTCCTCTCGGCAAAATACACCTCGCCGCTCAAACTATTTACGTATATGGCTTCCGGCGTACCCATCGTCGCGTCCGACTTGCCGTCGCTTCGCGAAATACTTTCCGAGCAGAACGCTTATTTGGTTCCGGCTGACACCCCTGAAGCGCTTGCGCAAGGAATAGAAGAGGCGCTTGCTCATCCCGAAGAAGCGAAGGTGCGTGCCGTGCAGGCACGTGCGGACGTGCAAGAGTATACTTGGGAAAAGCGCGCACAAAAGATTCTTTCTTCCCTCATTTCCGTATGACCCACTTCGAACACCTTGCCGGTTTCATTCCCGACCTGAAGGAACGTCGGGTACTCGACGTAGGCGCTAGCCGAGGAAGCTTCATGCTTGAAGCGATGAAAGCAGGGGCAACGCACGTATCTGGTCTCGAAATAAACCCAAAATATATCGCAATAGCTGAGGAGCGCGCAAACGAGGCGGGTCTCCCAATGAACATTGTGGAAGGGAAGGGTGAAGCACTGCCGTTTCCGGATGCCTCCTTCGACTTCGTGAACCTCTCCCAAGTCATTGAACATGTGCAAGACCCTGAAGCGGTTATGCGCGAAATATACCGCGTGCTGGCAAGCGGAGGCTATGTATATGCGGGAGTACCAGCTCGGTTTTCGCTCAAAGATCCGCATTTCCATGTGTACTTCGTAAACTGGATGCCACGCGCATGGAGTGACTCGTTCATTGCTCTTTTCGGGAAGCATAAAGACTACACAGATATGGACGCAGGGCATCAGCGTCTTTCCGAGATGTTCTACTACACGTATGGCCAGTTTAAAACACTGGTGGAGAACATCGGCTTTGAGCTTTCCGATATTCGCTCTATGCGCATCGAACGCGAGTATTCAGGCGTAAAGAAGGCGCTGATTAAAGTTTGCTATCCCGTCCTCCGTACTGTGCATTTCGACTCGTTCCATCTGCTCCTCAAAAAGACGTAAACTAGTAAAAATATTCCTATGCAGTTACGCCCCTACTTCGTTTTGCATATACAAAGGTGAGTACAATACCCATCACGAAGTAGAAAACCCTTCCCGCTATTCGTGCGATGACGGCTCCGAGAAGTCCCATTGTAGATACTAGAGCCAAGAGCGTGACTATTTGAAACAGTGGGCCTGCAGTGTTGTATATATAGAGTTCGCGCTTTGCCGCGTGGGCTTCCATAAGCACAACCGGTATAGCCGTAGCTGTTGGTATAAGCGTGAGAGCGTATAGCATTGAATAGAAAATCGCCTCGCTGTAGGCTGGAAATAATATATGGAATATGAAGGGAGCTGTGAGTGCATACAGTCCTGCGACGAGTCCGGCCACCAATGATAGGCCCAGTAAGCGATAGATCAAGGTACTTTTCACTTCTTCAAGCGGACGCTTCACGAAACGAGGAAGTGCAAGGGTCGCTACGCTGTTGAAGAGCGTCTTTATTTGGTCCGGAATGGAGGTCGCAAATGCATACACTGCCAGTTCGACTGCACCAAGAAAGTGGAAGACGAGAATACGGTCGACCTGCGTTGAAAGGGTATTCAAAACATTCATTGCGCTAAAATGCGCTGACAATACTCCAAAGCCTTTTGTTTCCGTCGACGTAGAGGCTTTGTACCGTTTTACTACGAAATAGGAAATAGTGAATCCGGTAACTACGCTCAAACCGAGAAATATAGAAAGAAATACCACGGGGTCTTTTATAAAAAACATTGCAGTCAAAAGACCAATGGCCGGAATAGCATTTAGGAAGATACCTCCTAAAGTATTTTCACGAAATGCTTGTTTACCTTCAAGAAAAGGTCCGAAAAGGTAGGCGCTCTGCATAAACGGTCCGATGAGCGCTATCACGAGACATCCCCAACCAAGCATCGAGTTTTCGTTCAGGAAATAGTAGACGCTTACACCAAGGCCAATGAGAAGCATAGGGATGCTCCAGAGGAGGGACAGACGGAGCGATTTCATATATGCGCCCGCTTCGCCGCGCGCTACTGCACGTGACAGGGCTGTTGATATACCCGTAAACGAGAATGCGGTAAGTATCCAAAATACAGAGAGAAGGAAACGGTAGTTTCCATATACTTCTTTCGGAACGAATCGTGCAAATGCTGCGGAGACCCCGAGCGCGGTGAGCCCGATTGCAACCTGCCCGACCGCAAGCCAGAAGCCGTTTCCGGCGAGATAGATCATATCGGTCTTCGTGTATCGTTCGGTCCACTTAAGGAATCGGTGGACCCTGCTTATAGGCGCTTCTGACATTTCCTCCATACTAGCGCCTTATAAGGAGAATGCGAGCGAAGCTTGAGGCGGAGGCTGGAAGACCGTACTATGGACTAAACGCCGTATGGATTCCCTCATCTCCATCATCCGCTCGCTCGCAAAGCTCTTGCTTGGCAGGGGTGTGCGCACCTCTTACGGTCAGGACGGGGAAGACGTGCTCGTCGACTCGCTACTGCGCAAGAAGAAAGGAACGTATGTGGACGTGGGCGCGTACCATCCGATTTTGTATTCGAATACCTACGGCTTCTACCGGAAAGGATGGAAGGGGTTGGTGATTGATCCGAACGCTACGCTTGCACCGCTCTACGCGTTTTTCAGGAGCCAGGATACGTTTGCGTGCGCCGCGGTAGGAACTACTGAAGGGGAAGGGACCTACCATCGTTTCAAAGACGGCGCCTACAACACCCTGTCTTCGGAAGAGGCTGAAAAGTGGAAGTCGGAAAAACGCTCTCCCTATATAGGCACCGAGCAGGTCCGCGTGCGCCCGCTCCGGGACCTGACAAGGGAGGCAGGTATTACGGAAGTGGATTTCCTCAACATTGATATAGAAGGTATGGATGTCGAGGCGCTCGAATCCTATGACTGGAATATACCCCCGAAGGTAATTGCTATAGAGGACAACGCATTTGACGCCCACGCGCCAGAAACGAGCCCGGCTTTCAGATATCTAGTAGCAAAAGGATACAGGCTCGCCTCCTTCTCGCCGCGCACCCTTATATTCGCAAGGGCTTAAAGGACTTCGTCTTCGGTCTTTTCAGGTGCTATAGTCTCCCCTATATGGCACTAAAATCTATCGCGCGCTGGGTCGTGTGGAGCGTTCTTTTCATTATTCCGTTCCTTCCGTTGGTCGTCTTCAACGATACCTTTTTCCCATTCATCACGAGCAAAGGATTCCTGTTCCGCATGCTGGTGGAGATAGCGGCCGGCGCCTGGCTTCTCCTCGCGCTTTCCGATAAGGCGTACCGCCCGAAGTTTTCCTGGACGCTCGCCCTGTATGCCGGGCTTATGGTCTGGATGTTCGTTGCGAACCTCTTCGCCGTAAATGCGCATAAGGCGTTCTGGAGCAACTACGAGCGTATGGACGGATGGATTACCATCGCGCACGTCTTCCTCTTCTTCGTTATCGCCACCTCGGTGCTGGGAACCGACAAGCTCTGGAAGCGCTGGTGGATGACGGTGCTCGGCGCCTCCGTACTCGTAGCGGGCCACGGCGTGCTGCAGCTCCTGTGCGCAGGAAGCGCGTGCGCGCAGAATTTCCCGATACATCAGGGCGGTGCGCGCGTCGATGCGAATTTCGGAAACGCCATCTACCTTGCGGTCTACTTCATGTTCACCGTGCTCGTCGCCGTCTGGCAGGCAATAGAATCGAAAGGATGGCTCCGCTACTCCCTTATCGCGCTTGCGGCGCTTGAAACGATTCTCATATTCTTCTCCGCAACGCGCGGCGTTATTCTCGGTCTCTTCGCCGCAGCAGGGTTCGTTGCGCTTCTCTGGATGACGTCCGCAAAAGGCAAGGGACGCACGATTGCAGTCGGGGTCATTGCCGCGCTCGTGCTTATGGCGGGCGGGTTCTTCCTTGTCCGGGACAGCGCGTTCGTGCAGAACGAGCCGACGCTTACGCGTCTTGCAAGCGTATTCAATGCTGGCGAGCTTAAGGTGCGTATGACGCTGTGGGGCATGGCGCTTCAGGGAGCGGCTGAGCGCCCGATTACCGGCTGGGGCCAGGAAGGATACAACTACATCTTCAACAAGTACTACCAACCGTCACTGTATGCGCAGGAGCCGTGGTTCGATCGCGCACATAATATGTACCTCGATTGGCTCGTCGCAGGAGGCATCCCTGCGCTCCTTCTCTTCGTAGGGCTTCTGGGCTCCGCAATGCTCGCGCTCTACCGCAGCTCGGTACCGAAAGCGCAGAAGCTCCTACTCCTTGGCGCGCTCGCGGGCTACGCGCTTCAGGCGGTTACGGCGTTCGATAACCTCTTCAGCTACGTGCTTCTCGCGGGCGTCCTCGCCATGGCGCACGAGGCAAGCGCGCGTCCCGTGAAGCGGTTCCAAGAACTTGCTGAAGTCGATGGCAATACGCTTGGCACCGTAGGCGCTCCCGTCATACTCGTCGCTACCGTAGCAGTCCTGTGGGTAGTCAACATTCCGAGCATGCAGGCCGCAGGTGACCTTATAAAAGCCACACAGCAGGCGCAGAACCCCTCAGTCGCTATGGCCACCTATGCGCAGGCGGCGAACCGCGGCTCGTTTGCCGAGCAGGAAATAGACGAGCAAATCCTTACCTACGCGAATGCTATCGGTAACGTGCCTTCACTGCCGGCCGACGTGCGCACCGCGGTTTTCACTTTCGCGCTTACCCAGATGCAAAAGGAAGTGCAGAACACTCCCGCAGACGCACGCACGAGGCTTATGTATGCCGGAGGACTCCGCTCCGCCGGAGACATCGCGGGATTCAACCGGGAAATCGATGCGGCAATCGCGCTTTCGCCGAAAAAGCAGACGCTCTATATCCAAAAGGGAATCGTGGCATGGCAATCGGGCGACAAGGCCTCTGCGGCAAAACTGTTCCAGCAGGCGTACGACCTCGATACTTCATTCAAAGCCGTCGCGACCTATGCGGCCGTAGGACGCATCATTACGGGGGACACCGAGGGCGGCAGGGCGCTGCTCATTGAAAAACACGGAACCACGGCCGTAGACGATGATATTCTCCGCTTCGCGTTTTACGAAGGAAAGATGTTTGCGGAACTCGTGGAATCGGCAAAAGTGCGCGTGCAGAACGCGCCGCAGGAAGCGCAATCGCATCTGATTCTCGTACAGTCGTACATGCTCGCTGGCCGCACGGCTGAAGCGCGCACCGAGCTTCAGGCGACGCTCGCGGCGTTTCCCGAAGTAGCGCAAGCCGCTGCACCCCTCGTAAAGCAGCTCGGTCTCTAATGACGATACAGGAGAACGTACCGCTCGCCTCACTCACGACGCTCAAGGTGGGCGGAAACGCGCGCGCGGTCGCCGACGTATCGAGCATCGCGGAACTTCGCGAGGCGCTCGGATTCGCGCGGGAGAACAGCATCCCGTTCTATGTGCTCGGGGACGGAAGCAACGTGCTTGCGCATGATGACGGGTACGACGGTCTCATTATCCGTATGCGGATGCGCGGCATTGCGTACGAGGAAACGGGGCAGGGTGCGGTACGGGTGCGCGCGGCCGCAGGCGAGAACTGGGATGCGCTCGTCCGAGATGCGGCTGCACATGGTCTATGGGGTTTTGAAAACCTGGCAGGCATACCCGGAACGGTAGGTGCAGCGCCCGTGCAAAACATAGGCGCATACGGCGCGGATATCTCGCAGACGCTCGAAGGGGTTGAGGTGTACGACGCAGACGCGGATACCTCGCGCACGCTTACGGCGCAGGAGTGCGAGCTCGGGTATCGGGATAGTCGCTTCAAACACGAACCGAACCTCATCATCGTGCGCGTCGACTTTATGCTTACGCGCGTGCCGTCTCCTCGCATAGAGTACGGGGATTTACTCGCAGCAAAAGAGCAGGGAACGGATTTGAGCACTCCGGAAGCGATAGGGAACGTTGTCCGTGCAATACGCAATAAGAAGTTTCCCGACCTGTCCGTTTCGGGAACCGCCGGTTCGTTCTTTAAGAATCCCGTCCTTTCGCCCGAAGCGTACGCGGCGCTTGAACGCGAGTACGGAGCGGTGCCGCGCTTTCCGAATCCGCACGGAGTGAAAGTACCGCTCGCATTCATACTTGATAAAGTGTTGAACCTTCGGGGATTCCGTCTCGGCAACGCATCATTGTTTGGCGCACAGCCGCTCGTGCTCGTGCTTGATGCGGGCGGAAAAGCGCACGAAGTGGAAGCGCTTGCCCAGCACGTAGAAGCACTCGTACAAGAGAAAACAAATATTTCAATCGAACGTGAAGTGCGCGCGTTACCGAAAAAATAAATTAGTAAAAATAATTTAAAAAATAAAAATACGCGCGAGTTATCCACAGCTCGCGTTTTTCGTACGCATTTTTATTTTTTGCGCGCAATAATAGCTAATAGAACACTACGCACAAAAAAATTCTTCGGAATTAATTTTTGCGGAAGTGGGTCGATTACCAGACATTCTAATTTCTGCACCATGGCTGCAAAGAAAAAGGCTAAGAAGGCCGCAAAGAAGAAGGTCGCAAAGAAGACCACCAAGCGCCGCAAGACTGCAAAGCGCAAATAGCGCAGCAACAAAAAAGCCCCGCCTCCGCGGGGCTTTTTTGTTTTGAGACCTGTTAAAAAATTCATCTGCTACGTTACGGGTCCCGAGCGACTCGTTCACCGTACTTTTTGTACGGCTCGCTCGTCGCTCTTCCCGCGCCTTGCATATGAATCTTTTAAAGATGTCTCAATAATCGGTCTACAGGTACGGGCAAGCAAAAATTCCAAAAAAGTGTTATAGTGCGCCATTATGGCAGGTCTCCTCGGGCGACTGTTCGCTAAGAACGAATCCGCGGCCTTCGTGAAGGAGGCGGAGCCCGTACTCGTACGTGCGGCGGCCCTTGAGGCCGAATTGACCCCTCTTTCCGAAGAGGAGCTTAAAGCGCGGCTTTTGGAGGTCAAAGAGCGTACGGGCGGGAAGCCGACGGAGAATAACGATATAGCGGAGGTGTTCGCGCTCGTGCGCGAAGCGTCGCGCCGCACGCTTAAGGAGCGCCACTATGACGTACAGCTCATCGGCGGTCTCGCCCTTTCGAAGGGGAAAATCGCCGAAATGCGCACCGGTGAAGGAAAGACTTTGGTGGCGACGCTTGCCGCAACCATACGCTCCCTTGCAGGGAAGGGCGTGCATCTCGTGACCGTAAACGACTATCTCGCCCGCCGCGACGCGGCCTGGATGGGACAGGTGTACGGATATCTAGGCCTTACAGTAGGGGTGGTCACTTCCGCAGGTGCATATCTCTATGATCCTTCGCATACGGAAGAGGATGCGAAGCGGGACGAGGAAGGCTCGTTCCGCGTGTTCTACGACTTTTTGCGCCCCGCGTCCAAAAAGGAGGCGTATGCCGCGGACATCACGTACGCGACGAACAACGAGCTCGGATTCGACTACCTGCGCGACAATACGGCGTATGACGCTGCGCAGATAAATCAGCGCGGACACCACTATGCCATCGTGGACGAAATTGACTCCATTCTTATCGATGAAGCGCGCACCCCGCTTATCATCTCAGGCCCTGCCGCGGACGCCGAAGGACTTTATGAGCAATTCTCAAAAATAGTCAGGGCTTTTAATGAAGGCACCGACTATACGGTGGATGAAAAGCAGCGCGCGGTGCAGATAACCGAAGAGGGCATCGCAAAAGCCGAAAAGGCGCTCGGCATAGATAACCTCTATACCGAAGGAGGGATGAAGTTCGCGCACCAGCTCGAGACGGCCGTGCGCGCCAAGGCGCTTTTCCATAAGGATAAGGAGTACGTCATAAAGGATGGCGAAATCGTCATCGTGGACGAATTTACCGGACGCCTCCAGGCGGGCCGTAGGTGGTCCGAAGGCCTCCACCAGGCGGTCGAGGCAAAAGAGGGTGTGAAGGTGAAAGCAGAGACCCGTACCTATGCTTCCGTTACGTTCCAGAACTACTTCCGTATGTACGACGGCCTTTCAGGCATGACCGGTACAGCGCTTTCTTCGGAGGAGGAGTTTTATACCGTATACAAGCTCGAGGTAGTCGCCGTGCCGACCAATCGCGCCGTACAGCGCATCGACCATGACGACCTCATCTTCCAGACGAACAAAGGCAAGTACAAAGCGCTTGCGCGCCAGGTAAAGGAGCTGCATGCCAAGGGGCAGCCTGTCCTCGTGGGCACGGTCTCCATTGAAGACAATGAAATCGTGAGCGAAGCCCTGAAAGACGCCGGCATTCCGCATGAAGTGTTGAACGCGAAGAACCACGAGCGCGAAGGCGAGATCATCGCGGGCGCGGGCGCAAAAGGGAAGGTGACGGTCGCCACGAACCTTGCCGGCCGCGGCGTGGACATCAAGCTCGGGGGCGTACCCGTAAACCCTACGGAGCGCGACGAGGTTACGGCGCTTGGCGGACTCGCCGTCATCGGTACGGAGCGCCACGAAGCGCGCCGCATCGACGACCAGCTGCGCGGCCGTTCCGGCCGCCAGGGCGACCCGGGCGCGACCCAGTTCTACGTATCGCTCGAGGACAAGCTTATGCGCGTCTTCGCATCCGATATGGTGAAGAACGTTATGGGCACGTTCAAGATACCCGAGGACGAACCTATCCAGAGCGGGATGATTTCAAAGTCGCTTGAAACGGCCCAGAAGCGCATCGAAGGATTCAACTTCGATTCGCGCAAACAGGTGCTCGCGTACGACGACGTCTTGAACTCCCAGCGCCTTTCCATATACCAGAAGCGCCGCACCGCGCTCTTAGGTACGAACGAGGAAGTGGAGGCGAACATCAAATCCCTCATCGCGGGAGACGCCTCCGCCGAAGCGGCGTTTGAAGCGAAGCGTGCAGAATTCGGGGAAGCGTTCCCGCACGTCTTGCGTCGCCTTCTGCTTCAGGTAGTGGATGCGTTCTGGCTCGAGCATCTCGAGACTATGGAGTATTTGCGCCGCTCGGTATCGCTTCGCGCGTACGGACAGCGGGACCCGCTCATTGAGTACCGACGCGAAGGCCTCATCCGGTTCAATGCGATGGAGTCCGCGGTAAACGCATCGCTCGCCGAGGCGCTTCCGCGCATCCGTCCGGCGGACGATTCGCGCATCAAGGCGGAAGAAGCGAAGGTCCGTAAAACCGTGCTTGCCGCAGGCGCGACCGAGTCTTCCGGAACGCCACTCCAAAAGGGCCAGACGCCCGGCCGCAACGACACGGTGACCATACGAAATGGCGACCGCACAGAGACGATGAAATATAAGAAAGCCGAGCCCTACCTTGCCGAAGGTTGGGAACTAATCTAAATCCCTATGGCACTCGTCGACGAAGTTCGCATACACGCACAAGCGGGACACGGAGGTCCTGGGGTTACACGCTGGCTCCATATGAAGGGGAAGGATAAGGGAGGGCCTGCGGGCGGCGACGGCGGTCGCGGCGGCGATATCATATTCGAGGGAGTACGCGACCTTTCAGCACTTGCAACGTTCCGATTTACGAAAAAATTCCGCGCGGAAAACGGAAAGCCGGGAGGCAATAACAACAAGCATGGTGCCGACGGCGAGCCGATAGTGCTTCAAGTACCGGTAGGGACCGTTCTTAAAATCACGACCACGGGCGAGGTGTTCGAGATAATCGAACACGGACAACGCGAAGTCGTCTTCAAGGGAGGACCGGGAGGACGCGGAAACGCACACTTCAAAAGCTCTACAAACCAGAATCCGGTGGTGGTGACGACGGGAAAACCGGGAGGGGTTGGGGATATCGAAATTACCCTAAAACTCATCGCCGACGTGGGCCTTATCGGGTTCCCGAACGCTGGGAAGTCCTCTCTCCTAAACGCCCTTACTCGTGCCCAGTCAAAGGTCGGAGCATACCCGTTCACCACGCTTGATCCGCACTTAGGAGACTTCTACGGACACCTGATTGCCGACATTCCAGGCCTTATCGAGGGTGCCTCGTCAGGACGAGGTCTCGGTTCCAAGTTCCTACGCCACGTAGAAAGAACCGGTCTGCTTGTCCATCTTGTCTCGGCTGAACAAGAAGACGTCGCCGCATCCTATAGGGCCATACGGAAGGAGCTCGAAGCCTTCGGACGTGGTCTTGCCGAGAAACCGGAGCTCGTCGTGCTGTCAAAATCCGATATGCTCGGCGCGGCAGAGCTCGAAAAATGCATTGCGACCCTCAAGGAGGCGGTAGGGGAGCGGGAAGTCCTCACTATTTCCATACTCGACGACGGGCTCGTAAAGGCCTTCAGCGACCGTTTGGCGAGCTTGCTCAAATCCAAAGTCTAGGACACGATACGGGTAATGGCTAACCCGTCATCCTACCGGCCGACCATAGGGCTCGAAGTCCATGCGGAGCTTAAGACCCGCACGAAGATGTTCTGTACCTCTAAAAACGAGCCTGAAGGCTCAAGCCCGAACACCCATACCTGCCCGGTCTGCCTTGCGCATCCCGGCACGCTTCCGGTCATCAATCGCGAGGCGGTGAAGCATGTGCTCCGAGTAGGTACGGCGCTTGGCAGCGAGCTTGCCGATTACACGGAGTTCGACCGCAAGAGTTATTTCTATCCGGACATCCCGAAGGGATACCAGATCAGCCAGTACGAGTATCCGCTCGTCTCGGGCGGTTCGTTGAACGACGTTGCGATAACGCGCGTGCATCTTGAGGAAGACACGGCGCGTTCGACGCACGCGAGCGGTGCAAGCCTCGTGGATTTTAATCGCGCAGGCGTGCCGCTCATGGAACTCGTGACTGAGCCGGTGATACACGATGCGGAGACCGCAGGAAGGTTCGCGCGCGAACTCCAGCTTCTGCTGCGCACGCTCGGCGTATCGGATGCAAATCTAGAAAAGGGGGAGATGCGCATTGAGGCGAACGTATCGGTTTCAAACACGGGAACCCCGTCCGCGGATTATGTTGAAGTAAAAAACATCAATTCGTTCCGCTCAGTCGAACGAGCCATAGCGTATGAAATCGAGCGCCAAACCGCACTTCTCGAAAAAGGCGAAAAGGTCGTCAAAGCGACCCGAGGGTGGGATGAAGGAAAGCAGGAGACCTTCCATCAGCGCTTCAAGGAGGGGAGCGCCGATTACCGCTACTTCCCGGAGCCTGACCTCCCGAAGCTTGTCCGCTCCGAGCTTGCGGAGCTTTCTTCCGAAGCGCTTGCCGCTTCGCTTCCGGAGTTGCCTTGGCAACGGCGCGCACGCTACGCAGCGCTCGGACTCAAGGACGAGGATATAGAAATATTCCTGCAGGATGAGTTCCTTACGACGCTGTTTGAAGGCGCGGTCGAGCACATCAACGGTGATAGCGAACTCGTCCGTTTGACCGGCAACTACATCCTCTCCGACGTGGTCAGGCTCTTGCGTGACAGCGAAACGCACGGAAACGTGGAGCATCTGCGCGCAGACTACTTCTCCTCGCTCATGCAGATGATCAAGGAAGGGAAGATATCGTCCCGCGGGGCCAAGGAAATCCTCTCGGAAATGTACCTCTCGGGCGGAACCCCTGAAGACCTGGCGGAGACGAAAGGTCTTCTGCAGGTAAGCGATACGGGCGCGCTTAAGGCAGCCGTACTCGAGGTTATAGCTGCAAATCCTGCGGTTGCGGAGGAGTTCCGGGCAGGCAAGGAGAGCGTCATACAGTACCTGGTCGGGCAGGCTATGAAGGCCACAAAAGGGGCGGGAAACCCGGGGGTACTCAAGGGTCTGCTTGAAGAGGAGCTGAGAAAGTAGGAGACGCCACAGGCCTCAAGGGCCTGTTTCGTCGTATAAAAATCTCTGTTGATAATCACTTATATTCGAGACAAGATAGCTATATACTTACAGTATTATTCAGTGCCTATCAGGCCTAAACGAGTAGCGGATTTTGAATAACCCGATACCCCATAAGCCTATTTTCTTACCAAAACCCTATGGATGAACTCACAATAGACGGAAAAGTATTCGTTTCCTCCAAAAAAGCCGCCGCATTGTCGGGCTACGCCAAGGACTATGTCGGTCAGCTCTGCCGGGAAGGGCGTGTGGAGTCAAAGCTTGTAGGCAGGAGCTGGTACGTATATGAACCGTCGATACGCGAGCACCGTTTCAACGACGAGCGTTCAAAAGGGAAGGGACTGGGTGAAAATGCAGACGCTGCGGAATCAAAAACATCCGAAAACACTAATATTCAGGCCGTTTGGCAGCAACCAGCGTATACGGCAGAGACATTTGAAACTATGCCGGTCCTTTCTGAAAATGAGCCCGTATCCGCTCCAATACAGGAAGCGGAAGCGCCAAAGGCGGTCTCTGAGATGCAGTCCACTTGGCAGGAGTGGTTCTCTGAACGCTCTATCGGATCGGTGTATCCGCAGCAGCGAAACGAACCTCAGGCGCCTGTATATGAGCGGCAGCCTGTAGTTCAGCCGGTGCGAAGAGAGGAACCAGTACCAGTACGGATGATTGTAAGCGATATAGAGCCAATAAAGCCCTATAAGACTGAAGAACGGCCGGTACCTCAAGCATTCCAGCCTATAGCTATAGAGCGTCCCGTACAGGGAAGAGTGCTCTCACCTAGGGAGGAAACGCATCAGGTCCCGCATCCGCGTAAGCGTCACAAACAGAATAAAAACACAAGCGTAATAACAAAAGCATTCCTTATCGGAGTGATAGTAGTAGTAGCAAGCATCGCGCTCGTCTCAACCGGACTTGTAGATGAGCTGCACCTTACCGGAGTAAGCAATTCATCCGTACTTCAGTATCTACAGGGTTCAAGTGTCG
>CAZHSZ010000006.1:0-36470 GCA_964535425.1 uncultured Candidatus Saccharibacteria bacterium
TAATACGCAAGTACCTGGGGTGGCGACACTCCAGGTATCACACTTCACTCGAATCGGGACAAGAGAAAATGATTAAAGCACTCGTAGTGCTTGCCCTTATTGCGTACGCTGGTTGGCTCTTCTGGCGGGCCCGTGGGTTCGCCAAAAAAGAGTTCATCAACCCCAAGTGGGGCTGTGAACTTCAGAGAGACTACCTCGTCCGCAGGAAAGCGGTTGTGTACCACGATGCTACGGCCTATCTGATGTTGGCCATCGCAGCCATCGTGGCGCTCTATATCAAGATCTAGGCGCGAAGCCAGTACGGCTCGTCGCTATCCCAGTAAAACGCCCACCAGCCAGTACGGCAGGTGGGCGTGAGTTTTTATCTGATGCATACAAAGGTACTTTTTGTGGTATAGTAGCGGGCTACGTGCGGGTATGGAACCGTACGTATTCGAGTCAGGGGTTACGAATGAATATTCTTCTGTATGCTGCTGCGGGCATTCTCGGTGCGATGAGCCTCGGGGCTCATATGTACGCGGGGTCGCTCGAAGAACAGCATCTGAAGCTGGTGCAAAACGAGACGAGACGGCAGTGGGAACCACGAGCAAAACGCATCGAGTTCTCCCAGAACTTTGCGCTCATCGTGTTTGTCATCGCTGTGGTAGTCGGTCTTGCGCCCATCCTGATGGAGCTCCGCTCCTAAAGCAGGCACTCACCACACCTGTTTTATAGACCTAAAGGTGCGCTCGCGTATCTACGGATGCGCGAGCGTTTTCATACCTATATACGAGGGTAAAAGGGCAATTTCCGTGCTATAACCGTCGATAGGGTGCGTAGGGCGTGGGATATCGCTCTGCCATCCTCAAAAACAAGAAAAGCCAGGAGGCTCAATTGGTTTACGCACTTATAGTTCTACTTGTTGGGTTAGCGACGCTGTACAAGGCGTTTCGCGAACAGCGCTCACTCGAGACAGCTACAACGACCACGGCTCCGGCGGACCAAGATCCGCGCAGGGTCATGGTCAACATGCGGCTGAGGTACCAAGGAACCATAACCCCTTTGTGGGTGTTGGGGTGGTTCTTCTCAGGAGTGGGGGTAGTGTTCATTGTTTTGTCCCTGCTCTAGAGCGGGGCTGACAGCCCTTTTAGACGCCCGCACAGGTCACACTGGCGGGCGTTTCTGCGCCCGGAGGGGAAGTGGGCGGTTTCCTTCGGGGATAACCGCTCATCTGCCACGGAATGGCCTATATAAAGGGTTTTTAAGGCACTCGGACTATTGACATACTAAATAAATATGTCGTAGGTATTGACAAAAGGACCCGTCGCTGATATCCTAGCCCTTGTAAGGCGGTTCGCCACTTTACGTTATATGCCTATTCTCAGTATCGCCTTTATGGCGATTTTCGCTTTTTCGGGGACCTCAGAGGCCCCCGTTCCAGCACCTACTACCGAAATTGCGGAGCAGGCCGTGGACAACACCACGCTCGCTCTCAAGACTTCGGCGGCTGTTACCCGTCCCAAGGCGGATGATGCCGAACCCCTTTCCGTACTTCTGACGTCCTATAACGCAGTACCGGAGCAGACTGACGGCAACCCTTCGGTTACCGCCTCCGGCGCCCGTTCGAACCCTGAGGTCATTGCGGCACGCTCCGTAGACCTTGCAGGCACCCTTCCGTTCGGGACCGTGGTCACCATCGAGCGCGCCGGCAAGGATACCGAACGCTGTCATTTCAATGCGGTTTCGCCTCAAATTGGCTACCGCGTGATTGCCGACTCCATGCATTCCCGCAAGCGCGAGCAGGTGGACGTACTCCTCAATCCTGAAAATACCATCCTCGTGCACGGTAAGGAGACGAACCCTTCGGTCGCCCTTGGTATGTGTTCTGACGTCACCGTCCGTGTCGTCGGCCGCATCAAGGTCTCCGACATCCCTGAGACCCAGGAAGAGCTCCGCAAGATGATTGAAGGCGACTCCATCGCGTTCAACAAATAACCCCGTTCCCGTAGAAAACCCCCGAGATGTCATCTCGGGGGTTTTCTTTTGCCCAGGGGTTTGTTGACGCAAGGGGGAGGTGTCCGCTAGTATCGGAACTTGTGCTGGCATTCCCGCCACGCACAGGCTGTCCACCAAACAAGGGAGGGACATTTGGCTTCTAAGAAGGGCAAAACGACCACGAAGGCTGCGTCGGGCGGAAACGTCCACAAGCAGCGTGTCGCACGGCGGAAAGCCAGAAGGGCGCAGGGTTCGGAACAGGATGGGCCGCCAAAGCACATCCTCAAGACCGGTCCTCGCGGCCTTCCCGCTGGCCACATCGCCCGGCGCACGCGCCAAAACGGCGCGATTGCGTACTTCTAAGAACTTACAGCCAAGAAAGGGATATGGGGCGCCGACGGTTTACCGTCGGCGCCCTCAATCGTTGCGTGCTTCACCCCGTTAGATAAAAACAACAGATTTTTCTGCGGTCGCGAGCCGATATCTAACGGGGTATAATCGGGGCATCCTATGGCGCACCGCATCACGATAGACTCAAGAAGCGACCACGCCAAAGCAGGACGGATTTTTAAATCGCTTGCCGAGCGGTTTCCTGAAGTGAAGCTTACCGGTGTCCATTGTATAAACGCGTATACGGTGGATGCTGTTCTTTCAAAAAAAGAAGCGGAGAAAGCGTGTGCGGTCCTCACGAATCCTGTCATCGATACCGCATCCGCCTCCCGTGTCCTTTCTCCCGACTCATTTTCATACGCGCTTGAAATAGGCTTTCATCCGGGCGTCACCGACAATGTGGGCTCTACCGTGCGCCAGATGCTTGAGGACGCACTCGGGAAGAAGTTTAAAGAGTCCGAAGCGGTGTATTCCTCGCAGTTCATTTTCCTGACCGGTCGCGTATCGAAAGAAGAGGCGGAGCGCATATCGCTTGAACTCCATAACGCGCTTATCGAACGCGTGCGCATCATTGCTTTTAAAGACTGGAACGGAGGCCGCATACCGCTCGTGGTCCCTAAGGTGCGTCTCGCAAAGCCTGCTCCTACCCGCACGGTGAATCTCGAAGTGGGGGACGACGAGCTTGTGAAAATAGGAAAGGAAGGCATAGCGGGCCCTGACGGCGTACGCCGCGGCCCGCTCGCGCTTTCCTTGCCTGAGCTTCATGCGATACGCGATTACTTCAGGAAGAAAAAGCGCGCGCCGTTCGATATTGAGCTTGAGGCACTCGCGCAGACGTGGTCGGAGCACTGCAAGCACACCATCTTCAGCGACCCGCTTGATGATGTAGAGGAAGGTATCTACAAGCGCTACATCAAAGGTGCAACTGAAAAGATACGGAAGGCGAAAGGCAAGAAGGACTTCTGCGTTTCGGTATTCAAGGATAATTCCGGGGGCATCGTGTTCAACGAAGAGTATTTGGTGACGCATAAGATGGAGACGCACAACACGCCCTCAGCGCTCGACCCCTACGGCGGCGCCATTACCGGCATCGTGGGCGTGAACCGCGACGCGGTCGGCTTCGGGCTCGGCGCAAAGCCGATTGCAAATCTCTTCGGCTTTTGTGTGGGCGAGCCTACCGACACCCGCACCTTGTATCGGGACAAGGAACGTACGCGCGAGCTTCTCTCGCCGCGTCGCATCCTCTCGGGTGTCGTGAAGGGTATTGAGGCGGGTGGAAACCAGAGCGGCATCCCGACGCCGCTCGGGTTCGTGTACGCGGACGAAAGCTATCGCGGAAAGCCGCTCGTGTTCGCGGGCACGATCGGTCTCATCCCGCGCAAGCGAAGCGGACGCCTACTCCATCAGAAGAAGGCGAACCCAGGAGACCTCATCGTGATGTTCGGCGGACGCGTGGGCCAGGACGGGATACATGGGGCGACGTTCTCTTCCGAAGCGCTCTCGCAAGGGAGTCCGGCAACGGCGGTGCAAATAGGCGACCCGATTACGCAGAAGAAATTCTCGGACGCGATTATCCGGGAGCTTCGCGACAAGAAGCTCTACACAAGTATTACCGACAACGGCGCGGGCGGACTCTCCTGTTCGGTCGCGGAGATGGCGCAGGAGTCGGGCGGGTGCGCTGTTGATTTGTCAGCCGTTCCGCTCAAGTATCCGGGGCTCGAGCCGTGGCAGATATGGATTTCCGAGTCTCAGGAGCGTATGACGGTTTCCGTACCGCGCGCAAAATGGAAAGAACTGAAGGCGATACTCGCAAAGCACGGAGTGGAAGCAACCGTCATCGGGAAGTTTACGGCCTCCGGTTCCTGCGTCGTGACCTATGGCAAAAAGAAGATAGTGGATATGGAGCTCGCCTTCCTCCATGATGGCCGTCCGAAAAAGCAGCTTGCTATCAAGAAGCCCGAATTGAAAACAGTCGTGCTTCCTGAGGCACGACCGGAGGCGAAGAAAATGCTCCTCGCTCTGCTTCGCCGGCCGAATATCGGAAGCTATGCGACCATATCCGAGCAGTACGACCACGAGGTGCAGGGCATGTCGGTCACGAAACCGCTTGTGGGACGCGGCCGCGTGAACGCGGATGCGGCCGTGATACGCCCGCTCCGGAGCGATACGAAGGGTGTCGTGATGGCGCACGGCTATGCGCCGTCGGTGAGCGCAGTTGATGCGTACGCCATGGCTGCGGTCTCCATAGATACCGCGGTGCGAAACGCCGTGTGCGCGGGCGCTCCGCTCTCGCATCTCGCCATACTCGACAACTTTTGCTGGTCTTCGAGCAATACGCCCGAACGCCTCTATGAATTGAAAGAAGCAGCTAAGGCCGTGTATGACTACGCGGTCGCCTATGGCACGCCCTACATTTCAGGTAAGGACAGCATGTACAACGACTTCCGCGGATACGACGCGAAAGGGAATGCGGTCCACGTAGCAACGCTCCCGACGCTCCTCATCTCCGCCATCGGCGTGATGAAGGATGCGAAGCGCGCGATGACCTTTGACACGAAGACGGTAGGAGACGCGGTGTACGTGCTTGGCACCACCCGAAAGGAATTCGGCGGAAGTGAGTACGCGAAACTCGTCGCGGGAACCTATGCGGCAGGCGAGGCGCCTCGCGTTGATGCGAAGGAAAACTTGAAAACGTATACGGCGATAGAGAAAGCGATAGACAAGCGTCTCATCTCTGCCGCGCTCGGGCTCTCGCGCGGCGGGCTCGGCGCTGCGGCGTCCAAGATGGCGATTGCCGGAGGGCTCGGACTTTCGCTTTCGCTTTCGGGAGATGCGGAGACGATGCTTTTCTCCGAAAGCCAAGGACGCATACTCGTGACGGTACCTAAAGAAAAGACAAAAGCGTTTGAAGCGCTTATGAAAGGCGTACCTGCAAAGCGCATCGGCAAAGTGACGGAGGATGCGAAGGTATCGTTCTCGTTCGGGAAAGGCGTTTCGGTTGAAGCATCGCTCCCCGAACTTATGAAGGCATACCGTACGCCGTACGCGCAATTCTGATATGAAACCTAAAGCACTTATATTCTCCGGATACGGACTGAACTGCGAAGAAGAGACGAAGGTTGCCCTCGAGATAGCGGGTGCTACCGCGGACATTGCGCATATCGAGGATGTAGTAAAAAACCCGAAGATGCTCGGCAAGTACCAAATCGTCATCTTCCCGGGAGGATTCTCCTATGGGGACGACACCGGAAGCGGGAAGGCGTACGGTGCGCGGGTGAAGCATCACCTGGGAGCTGAGCTGCGGAAATTCCTTGAGCGCGACACCTTGATGGCCGGCATCTGCAACGGCTTCCAAATCCTCACTGCCTCCGGCATTCTTCCGGGCGCACTTATTGCAAACGATTCCGCCCGCTTCATCTGCCGATGGGTAGACCTTGAAGTGAAGGGGAATAGTCCTTGGCTTACCGGTCTTACGAAGCTCTCGCTTCCGATAGCGCACGGGGAAGGAAAGTATTTTGATACGGAGAAGAATCTCGATGCCTTGGAAAAAGCGGGAGGCATCGCGCTGACGTACGAGACGGGTGAGATGAGTCTCGCGCAGGGACTCCCGGGAAATCCTAATGGTGCGCTCCGCAACATTGCTGGTATTACCGCCTACGAAGGTCGCGTATTCGGACTCATGCCGCACCCGGAACGTGGAGCGTACTTCGACCAGCGTCCGGACTGGACGGTGCTTCGCGAGCGCTTTGAAAAGGAAGGACAGAAGACTCCGGAATTCGCGCCGGGAATCGACATATTTAAGAACGCTGTCAAGTATTTTGCGTAGCGCTTCCTGACTGTTACGCTACGTGCGCAAGTCCGATAAACCGAAAAGGGGAAAAGGATGCGCGATAGAAAGGAGCTGCTGCGCTCCACGTCTCTATTCGTCTTTGACTTTGACGAGACATTAGCAGCAACGAGCGAGGCGAGCCCTAACGGGCTGAACGTCGTGAAAGCGTACGCGCTCGCGCTCGATGAAATATTCGGCGTGGCGGGTTTGCTTGAAGCGGTAGGAGGGTTGCAGAATCGCGCGCCTTCCCAGCTCATCCAAGAAGTCCTTCGAGAAGACGCTTCCTTAGCGGAACATGCCAAGAACTATTACGCGTACCAGCAGGAACGGCTTTCGGGCCTCGTTCTGCCCGGTAAGGGCGTCGATATGGACTCCGCGCTTACGCGCGGGGACGAACTCGGCTTTTGCGCGGAACTCTTAGTACGCGAAAAGCTTGCGCTCTTGCACAAAGAGCAAGGCGAAGGTCCAAGCGGTATCTGGCCAGCCCCATGCAAGGGAGCCGCGGCGTTTCTCCAAACGCTCGGCGACCAGAAGTGGGGGATCATAAGCTCCGGGCACGAGATGTTCATTGCGGCCACTCTACGGTTGTGGGAACTATCGTATCCGGCACTGTCCGTAACCGATGACGACCTGCGTGGCCTCTCGCTTCCGGTGGAAGCGAAGTCCAAGCCGAGTCCCTACCTGTTCGACGTTTTGCTTGGCCAGGCTGCCTCCCAAGGCCTCCTGATCAGGCGCGACCGCATCCTCTTTATCGGAGACGACCCCGATAAGGACGGCGGGCTGGCGCAAAACGCCGGCGTGAATTTTCTTTGGTACAACCAGCATGGAAGACCTTCAAGAGAAGGCATGGCGGAGTTCCGCCATTGGAACGAACTTACCGCGGAATACTGCGGATGACGGGGGGAGGCTTCGCGCCGCCTCCCGTTTTGTTTTATGATAGGGGCATGACCACGCCGCCCCCTTGGTACGTACTCACGGGCGGCCCGTGCGCGGGGAAAACGACCCTGTTGGCCGAGCTTGAAAAACGCGGATACAAGACGGTGCCGGAGGCCGCCCGTACCTACATCGACCAAGAGCGCGCAAAAGGCAGGACGCTTCAGGATATACGGAGCGACGAGGGCGCATTCCAACACGCGCTCATCCCGATGAAAGTCTCCGCTGAGCAAAACGCCTCTAAGGATGACGTAACTTTTTTCGACCGTGGAATGCACGACAGTCTCGTCTACTTTTCCTACGCGGGCGTATCCCACCATCCGGAACTCGACGAGGCGCTCACGAATTCGCGCTACCGGAAGGTTTTCATACTCGACATGCTTCCGTACGAGAAGGACGATGCGCGGACCGAGAACTACGATACCGCTTCGCAAATCCATCTCGACTTGAAAACCGCATACCAAAACGCAGGGATGGAAGTAGTGGAGGTGCCGGTGATGCCAGTTTCCGCGCGCGCTGATTTTGTGCTCTCTCACCTATGAAAACGCTCGGCATCGTAGGGGGTGGACAGCTAGCACTTATGCTTGCGCAGGCGGCAAGGAAGCTCGGTGTCGACTGTGTGGTGCTCGACCTGACACCGAATTGCCCGGCGTCTGCAGTCGCACGTCAGGTGGTGGGGGACTTTGCAAACTACGAAGATGTCCTCGCATTCGCCAAAGAAGCAGAGGTGCTGACCTTTGAAATAGAATCCGCAAACGAAAAGGCGCTCATCGAGCTTTCAGAGGGCGGATATCCGGTACACCCGAATCCTTCGACGCTCGCACTCATCAAGGATAAGCTCGCGCAGAAGAATTTCCTCAAAGACCACGGTATTCCGACCGCGCCGTTTGTCGGCGTCGCTTCAGAAGCGGACGCGCGTGCGGCGGGCGACACGCTCGGATATCCGTACGTTCTAAAGGCGCGCCGCGGCGGCTACGACGGACGGGGGAATCGGACGATTCGTACCGCAGACGATATCGGCACCGCGCTCGTGGAACTCAAAGGCGAGCTGTATGCGGAAGGATTCGTTAATTTTCAAAAAGAGCTCGCGGTCGTCGCAGTGCGTACGGTAGCGGGCGACATTCGCACCTACCCGGTCGTCGAGACCATGCATGAGCGCCACATCTGCACGACCGTGCTCGCTCCCGCTCCGGTAAGCGATGCTGTCCGGAAAGATGCTGAAGCGCTCGCGCGCCGGGTGCTTGAATCGTTTACGGGCGCCGGCGTGTTCGGGATAGAGCTGTTTCTTGCGGACGGAAATGTGCTGGTGAACGAAATCGCCCCTAGAGTACACAACAGCGGCCACGTCACGATGGATGCGTGCGAAGCATCCCAATTTGAGAACCAGGTACGCGCAGTGATGGGTCTCCCGCTTGCCGATACGTCTATGATTACGAGCGCTGCGGTGATGGTGAACATCCTCGGTGAGCGCGAAGGGCCTGCGGAGCCTGAAGGAGTGGAAGCGGCCAAAGCACTCCAAGGAATCACTGTGCACCTGTATGGGAAACGCGACACGAAAATAGACCGGAAAATGGGGCATATAAACGCGGTGGGGAATGCGCTCCCTGAGGTTTTGGAGACCGCAAGGGAGGCGCGGCGTCGTGTTAGCATCTAGGCATCATGAACGCGCTTGTAGGCATCATTATGGGCTCCGACTCGGATTTGCCGGTGATGCAGGAGGCGGCAAAGATGCTTGACGAGCTTCAGGTGTCCTATGAGCTTACGGTTGTGTCCGCGCATCGGACTCCGGAACGGCTCGTCGAGTACGCAACGACTGCACAGACGAAGGGACTCAAAGTGATTATTGCAGGAGCGGGCGGTGCGGCCCACCTGCCCGGCATGACCGCTGCTATGACCGTATTGCCGGTGATTGGCGTACCTATTTCTACAAAAGCGATGAAAGGCATCGACTCGCTTCTCTCGATTGCGCAGATGCCTCCCGGTATACCGGTCGCAACCGTCGCGGTAAACGGCGCAAAGAACGCGGGCATACTCGCCGCCTCCATACTTGCCGTATCCGACGAAGCGTTGCGGGCTCGTCTTCAGGAATTCAAAGACATACAGAAAGAGGAAGTGCTTGCCAAGGCTCGCTCCCTTGAGGAGCTTGGTTACGAGGAGTATCTTAAAGACAAATAACCTATGGACCACAAAGAGCCTAACGCATACGCGCGCGCAGGAGTCGATGTCGACATCGAATCACAGGCTTCGAAAATAATGTATGAGGCGTCCAAGGAGACGTTCAAGAACCGCGACGGGGCGATAGGGGAAATCGTCGCGCCGTTCGACGACTTCGCGGGACTCAAGATGGTATCCGCGGCGAATCTTCCGGAAGGCACGTTCTTCTCCGTCGGCTTTGATACGGCCGGTACGAAAGTGGAAATAGCGGAACGCGTCGGCATCCACGACACTATCGCGTTCGACCTCTTCGCTATGGTGTGCGACGACGCGGTGCTTCGCGGAGGCGAACCGGTCCTCGTGGGATCGAATCTCGATATCAAGAGTCTCGGCTCAGATGAAAAATATCTCCCGGTCATACGCGAGCTCGCAAAGGGATATGTGGCTGCGGCCGCGGAAGCGAATGTCGCCGTGATTAACGGCGAAATCGCGCAGATGGGAAGCTTGATGACCGGCTACGGCGACTTCCCGTATCACTGGGGTGCCGCGTGCGTGTGGTTTGCGCGCAAGGATAAGCTCTTCACCGGCATGGAAATAAAGGCGGGAGACTCGGTCGTGATGCTCCGCGAGCACGGCTTCCGCGCAAACGGCTGGTCACTGGTGCGAAAGATTTTCGGTGAGGCCTACGGCGACAAGTGGCACGAAAAGGATTTCGGGGAGTCGACCTTGGGCATAGCAGCGCTTACGCCCTCAGTAATTTACTCGCGCGCAGTGGTGGCGCTCCATGGCGGATTTCAGACGGAAGGCACGTGCGAAATACACGGCGTGGCGCACATCACGGGCGGCGGCGTGCCGGAAAAGATGATGCGCGTGTTGCGCCCCTCGGGACTTGGCGCCAAGCTCACGGACCTGTTTGAACCGCCGGAAATCATGCGGCATGCGCAGACGCTTGGAAAAGTCTCCGACCGCGACGCCTATCGCGCATGGAATATGGGACAAGGCATGGCGCTCATTACGCCCGAGCCGCAGAAGGTGGTGGAAGAAATGCAGGCGTTTGGCATCGAAGCAAAAGTCGCGGGCACCATCACTAAGACTCCGGGCGTTACGCTTGTCTCGCGCGGAACTGAAAACGAGGGACAGACGCTTTCTTTCGAGGTATGAATCCTGCAGAGCGTCCGCCGAAACTCATGAATCCGGTACTCGTAGAAACGAACCTTTCCGAATTCGGAACGAAGTACAAGGGAAAGGTGCGCGACGTCTACGACCCCGGGAATGGCACTTTGATACTGGTCGCAACCGACCGCCATTCGTCCTTCGACCGGCATATCGCGGACATTCCGCGCAAGGGAGAAATCCTAAACCGCATCAGCGCGTTCTGGTTCGAGAAGACGAAAGACATCGTGCCGAACCATCTGCTTGCGATGCCTGACGGGAACGTGACGATTGCGAAGAAAACGAAGCCGCTCAAGATCGAGGCAGTGGTGCGCGGGTATCTTACTGGTGTCACCGATACCTCCATATGGACGCGCTACCAGAACGGAGAGCGGACGTTTGGAGGGGTCACGCTCGCGGAGGGACTTACAAAAGACACGGCGCTCCCGCAGCCGGTATTCGACCCGACGACCAAGGAAGAGACGCATGACAGGAATCTCGGTAAGGACGATATGGTCCGTGAAGGATTCATTTCGGCGGAACAGTATGCCGAAGTGGAACGTATCGCCATTGCGCTCTACAATCGCGGGAACGAAATCGCGCGCGAGCGTGGCCTCATACTCGTAGATACAAAGTACGAATTCGGCGTGGACGAAAACGGCACCATCGTGCTCATCGACGAAATACATACGCCGGACTCTTCAAGGTGGTGGTACGCCGCCACCTACGATGAGCGGTTGGCGGATGGGAAGGCGCCTGAGTTTTTCGATAAGGAATTCCTCCGCCTGTGGTTCCGCGAGCACTCCGACCCGTATAAGGACGCGACGCTTCCTGCGGCGCCCACCGAGCTTATAGAGGAGATGACGCGCCGTTACACGGCCATTTACGAGCAGATTACCGGCGAAACGCTCCCGCCCCTTCCTGCGGGCTCCATAGAAGCCCGCATACGCGAAGCCTTGAAAACCTATGCATCCTGAACTCACCAATATTTCTCCGCTTGATGGCCGCTACCGCAAGGTGGCGAAAACGCTCGCGCCCACGATGAGCGAGTACGGGCTCATACGCTTCCGGGTCATCGTCGAATGCGCGTACCTGATGGCGCTTGCACGCGAGAAGGATTCGCCGCTTAGCTTGACTGACGCGGAAGAAACGATTCTTCAGCGTATTGCGGCAGTGGGAGAACAGGATGCGCAGCTCGTAAAGCAAATCGAGACGGAAGGAGTGGAGGGTATTCCGGCAACCCGCCACGACGTGAAGGCGGTCGAGTATTACATCAAGCAGCGCTTCCGCGGCACCACGCTTGAGGAGAAAGCGGAGTGGGTGCATTTCGGGCTCACGTCGGAAGACGTGAACAATGTCGCGTACGCGCTCATGCTTCGCGAAGGTGCGGGCATCCTTATGGTGGCGCTCGATACCATAATCGGGAAGCTTGATACGCTCGCGGTCGAGCACGCGGCGCTTCCGATGCTTGCACGCACTCACGGGCAGAGTGCCTCTCCGACTACGTTCGGGAAAGAAATGCGCGTATTCGTCGAGCGCTTGCGTCGCGAGCGCGTAAAGTTCGAGTCGTTTGAAATCTCCGCAAAATTAAACGGCGCTACGGGGAACTACCATACGTTTGCGACCGCGCTCCCGAAGACTGACTGGATACGATTCTCTTCCGAGTTCATCCGCTCACTAAACGAGAAGAAAGGCATACAAATCGTGCCGAATCTCTATACGACGCAGATAGAGCCGCATGATTCCTATGCTGAGTTGTTCCAGCTTCTCTCCCGCGTGAATACCATACTCATCGGGTTCAATCAGGATATGTGGCGCTATATTTCCGACGCCTGGATTACCCAGAAGCCGAAAGCGGGCGAGGTGGGTTCTTCGACGATGCCGCACAAGATAAACCCCATTGATTTTGAAAACAGCGAAGGAAACCTCGGCATCGCAAATGCGCTCTTCGGGCATTTGGCGGCCAAGCTTCCGATTTCCCGTCTTCAGCGCGACCTCTCGGACTCGACCGTGGAGCGCAATTTCGGCGTCGCGTTCGCGCACTCACTCATCGGCTACGAGTCGCTTTTAACCGGTCTTTCACGGGTGGAGCCGAATGCGGAGCGGATGCAGGAGGCGCTTCTTTCACACCCTGAGGTGCTCGCAGAGGCCATACAGACCATTCTCCGGCGCGAGGGGCAGGCAGGGGCCTACGAGACCCTGAAAGAGCTTACGCGAGGCAAGGAGGTGACCATCGAGGATATACGGAGCTTCGTAAAAGGGCTTATCATTCCGGAAGCAACGAAGCTTGAGCTGCTCGCCATGACACCGGCAACTTATCTCGGTCTTGCAGAAAAGCTCGCGAAAGGAAAGAACTAGTGACCAAAAAACCCTCTACCCATCGAGTCGGGAATAAGGTACAAGGGCACGTTTTTAGACGCGCAGAGCTCGATAGTATCTTTGTCCTTTACTGAGCCTGAGGTTGAGAAGATGGCGCTTACACCTGCGTCTATGAGGGTCTGCGGACCGTCAGGGAACGGGAAGAAGGAGTCGCTGTAGGCTGACGCGCCTTTGATATCGTGGCCCGAACGCGTTGCGCGTTCTATCACGAGCTTTGCTGCGCCCACGCGGTCCTGCTGGCCGACGCCGTTACCGATGAGCATGCCGTTTTTCACGAGCGCAATCGTGTTTGAGTTTGACGTGCTGCCGATGGCGGACGCAAGGAGCATATCGTCCTCCTGAGCCTTTGACGCGTCCCCGAGCTTCTGCAGTTCTGAAGCAGAGAAGTTTGCGACGTAGGTGTAGTTCGGCTGGCGCAAGAATCCGCCGCGCACGTAGCGCGTGCGAGGTGCAGTATCAAGCGAATCCTTTGAAAGCGCCCCAAGCGCCGGATTCTCGATGAAGCGGCAGCGGTCTCCCTTGCGGCGGAGCCTGTCGCGCGCGCCTTCGGTAAAGGAGGGAGCGATGACGCCGTCGAGCATTTTGCCCGCGAGCACTTCGGAGCACTCGTCGTCGATGGGGAAGTTCGCGAGCACGAGTCCGCCGAAGATGGAGAGCGGGTCGCCCGCAAGCATATTCCTCAAGACTTCCTCCGCGTTCTCTCCGACCGCGGCTCCGCACGCGTTGCCATGCTTCACGCCTATCGCCATAAACGGCACCTTCCCGCGATTCGTATCAAAGCCAGCGGCGATATGGGTCGCCGTCTGGAGCAGGCGGTCGATATCGCACCAGTTGTTATAGGAAGGAGGCGTTCCTTCTATGACCTGAAACGCAGAGAGAGCGAGCGGGTCGTTCGTTTCGGTATCGAAAAGGGCCGCGGGAGCCTGGTAGGCGTTCTCGCCGTACTTGCACAAGGCCGACTGCTTGCCGACCATACCTGCGTAGTCGCCGTTGCTTCGTCCCTCGGCAGACGCGATGACGTAGCGGGCGACGACTGCCTCCGCCTTGGCGGCAAGCGCATCGAGGAATGCTTCTTCGTCGGGGCGGCCGCCCGAAAGCCAGGCAAGCACTCGTTCGCGGTCCACGGGGTCGCAGATGACGACGCGTCCGGCTTTAGCTGCGGCACGAACCGCAGTAGGCCCGCCTATGTCCGTTTTCTCGATGACGGAGTCCTTGGTGTGGGCGGGGTCGGCAAGCTCCTTCGCGAGCGGGTAGAAATCGACGCATACGAGGTCGAACCACGTGATGCCGTGCTTCGTGAGCTCCGCACGGTCCTCCTCGACGTCGCGGGCGAGGATGCCCGCGGAAATCTCGCGCGAAAGGGAGACGACGCGGTGTCCGAGTATGGGTTCGCCGACGATTCCCGCGATGTCGATTGCCTGCACGCCGTCCTTGGCGAGGTGCTCGACGGTGCCTTTCGAGCCGTACACGGCGTAGCCGAGCGAAATCAGTCCGCGCGCAAAGTCCGCGATACCCGCCTTGTCATAGGCCATCAAGAGCGCGTTTTTCTTGTTCATACGTTAGTCGTAAAAATTAATAAGGTACTTGTCCAATTCGCGCTGCTCGAGGTCGTAGAAGTGCTTTCCCTCGTCATCCAAATCATCCGCAAGCTCGCGGCCCACATAGCGCCAGTGCCAGGGCTCGTACTGGTAGTAGGTGTTGCCCTTCGGGTAGGAGAGTACGAAGCCATAGCGATGCGCGTGCTCGTTGAGCCATGCGTACGCCTCGGTCGTATCGAGCGTCGTAAAGTTCGCACCGAGCTCCTTGGTCGTGAAATCGACCGTGCTCCCAAGCTGGTGCTCTGAGTAGCCCTGATCGGCGGAGAATGCGTTTGCGCCCGCGCCGTACGTCACTTTGTAGCTCGCTTTCAATTGCGCCTGCTTTCCGAACGAGCGGTATCCGGAAATGACTTCCAAATTCACCCCGTCGTCCTTCGCGTCTTCCATCATCTCAAGCAGATGGGGCCAGAGCTTTCCGTGGAAGTATTCCTCCTGCGCGCCGTACGTCCATTCTTTCGGGATGAGGGTGAGCGATTCCGGAATGTAGTTTTCGTTCAGGAAGTAGACTTTCGAATATTTCTGCAGAAGCTCAGGGTCTGTTTTCGAAAGCTTATCAAGCTTACCCACGGTCCCTGAGATGGCCTCTATCTTTCCGAGAAAGGAATCGTTCACCCGCTTCTGCTCTGCAAGCGCCTCGGCGAGCTGCTCGTTGTCCTGCGCCGCGTTTTTGAGCGCGACCGCGGATGAGTTTGTGGATGAGGCGAGTTCTGCTTTTGCGGACTCAAGGGCTGCAAGCGTAGTGCGCCATTCGTATCCGAGATAGCCGCTTGCGGCGAGGAGGAGCATCAAGGCACCTATGAGAAACGGAAGTACTTTAGGCATGTCTCCCGCATCCTATCACGGGGCAGGGCTCACGTCCGAGGGTCGCTTAGGGGCCATTCGACCGCGCCATAGGTAGTGCGCTCAAACGGGTCGGCTTTGCGTATATGGGGCTTATTTTGGGCCGGTATGAGGGAGAGATGGAGATGGGTGGCAAGGGTGTCCGCGATGTGCCAAAGGTCTTTCTCTGCGGTTATCCAGGCACTGCCGAAGCGTCGTAGATTCAGCGGCTTCGAGTACGACTGCAGCGTTTTGCGCCCGTCGTCGAGGAAGTATTCGTTGAAGTAGGAGAGCGCAAGCTCACGCACGGTTTTGTAGATAGGGTCGCGGTAGCGCAGTACGCCGTGATTGGTCTTCGAGAGCGCACCGTAGTATCCGTTCAGGCGAAACAGGGCAAGCGCGTGGTCATCGTCTCCGCGCGCGGTTTTGAGCGTGATGACAAGCGGCTTCTCTCCCTGAAGCCAGAGTGCCACGCCCGCAAAGAGTGCGGCCTCAAGGCAGTGCGCCTTTTGTTCCCGCAGCACGCGCCGCGGGCTGAAGCATGTCTCGCCGTCTTTTTCGTGATTGATGGGAAGCGCATCAAGATAATCCTGAATCTTTTGTGGCGTCGAGAGGGTACGGAAGACGCGGAGCTCGTCGTCGGTGAGACCGAACATATCTTTCAGGATACCATTCGCGCCGTGTCAGTTTGTTGGCCAAGCGTCGTCATCTTTCGTATACTGAATCAATTATGAAGCGGTTTTCACTTTCCATCGCGCTTATCGCGCTTTCTCTAACTTTTGGCACATATGTACCTAAGGTGCACGCAGCCGGTTTTGAAGTATCCGGCTGGATACCGTACTGGGCTGCGTCCGACGGCATCCGGGACGCGGCAAAGCATCTCGATATCCTTACCTCGGTGTACCCCTTCAGCTTTTCCGTAAACACGAACGGAAGCCTGAAGGATCTTGCCGATATGGGGAAGGGCGCATGGAAGCGGTTTGTCCGCCAGGCGAAAATCGCAGGCGTGGAAGTCATCCCTACCGTGATGTGGAGCAATACCGAACGCATCCATGAAGTGCTGTCCGATAAAAAGCTCCGCGCATCCCATATCGAGGCTATTGTGAAGATGGTCGACAAGGGCGGCTACGACGGAGTCGATATCGACTACGAAGGGAAAAAGGCGTCCACGCGCCCGCACTACTCCGTCTTCCTTAAGGAGCTGAAGGCCGCGCTCGGTGGGAAAATTCTCTCCTGCACTATCGAGGCGCGCACCCCGCCCGACTCGCTCTATACGAGCATTCCGAAGAATCTCGAGTACGCGAACGATTATGCGGAAATAAACACGTACTGCGACCGCGTGAACATCATGGCGTACGACCAGCAGCGCGCCGACTTGAAATTAAACAGCGCGCGCGCCGGCGGTCCGTACTATCCGAATGCCGACCTTGCCTGGGTAAAGAAGGTTATGACGCTTACGTCAAAGACTATAGACAAGGACAAGCTTCTTGTCGGCGTGCCTACCTACGGACGCGAACTTGAGGTGACGGTATCCCCGAACTGGTTCCAAAGCTACAAGCAGCTCTGGTCGGTCTCCGACGAGTATGCGCGCGATACTGCGGACAAGTACGATGTGACTCCCGTGCGAAACGCTGCCGGCGAACTCTCATATTCCTACGTGCCGACCAAGTCGGGCGCAAAGCTCCTCTCCTCAGTCTCGCTTTCACCGAAGGATTCGAAGGGCGACGAGATAGCCGCCCGCGCGCTTGCGTATGCGAACAAGACCGGGAAGACGACGACCGTGCATACGGTGTGGTGGAGCGATGCGCAGGCGGTTGTGGACAAGGTAGCGCTTGCGCGCGAGATGGGGCTACGGGGTGTTGCTCTCTTCAAGATAGACGGCAACGAAGACAAAGATCTTTGGGACGCTTTTAAATAATATTCAGGAGCTATGAAGCGAAAAGGAAAATTTGAGCCGGGTAATTTCGTATTGCACGTAAAGCGCTCGACCGCAGGCCTCGGGCTTTTTGCCGGCGAGCCGATTCCGAAAGGAGCATGCATCATCGAGTACAAGGGCCGCACCATATCGAAAGAAGAGGAGTATACGAGCAACAGCCTGTACCTCTTCGAGGTGAATTCGCGGATGACCATAGACGGAAAGCCGCGCATGAATAAGGCGGGCTACATAAACCACTCCTGCCGGCCAAACGCGGAGCCCGAGATACGCAACCGCCGGGTCTTCATTATGGCGCGACGCGCCATCAAGGAGGGGGAGGAGCTGACCTACGACTACGGAAAATCCTACTGGAACGACCACATTAAGCCGCACGGCTGCCGCTGCGTGAAGTGCAAAGCCGCCTGATATACTCTTGGTCATGGGAACTTCAGAAGGTGCAGACGGTTATAAGGGCGTTACGGACGCAACGGTAGCGAAGTCCGTCTTGGACATGGCGAAGGAGCCGGGCGCGCTTGAAGGCTTCATTGCCGCGCTGTGCGCACGCAAGCCGCGTCCGACCCGCGAAAGCATACTTGCAAGTTATTCGGGGGGGAAATGAGGAGGTGCGCGCAGCGCTCATGAAGGCGCTTGAGTCGGTACCGGTGCCGTCCGAGCCCGAGTATCCGAACGTGACGCCGCGCGAGCCGGAAAAAATAGAATCCGGAAAGCATCTCCTTACGCGCGAAAACCTCCACGTGTTCGATGCGGAATACGAGTATCCGGGAAGTACCGAGGAGGAAAAGGAAGAGGTGGATGCGCTCATACGAAACGCATGCTCGTTCGCAGGGTTTCTGAAAAAGCCCTATGTCCAGATAAATTTCCAAAACGGCTCGCGCGTATACACGTATACGGTGAAAAAGGGTGTGTACAAGCCGGAGGTCGTTTCAGACCCTGACGTCGTGGACGATTTTAAAGAATAAAAAAGGCGAAGAGAAGCGCGAGCGCGATGCGATAGAGCGCGAAGGGAACGAATGAGTATTTGCGTACGAAGGACAGGGCGAATTTGATTACGAGAAGGGCGACGAAGAATGCGGTGACGAATCCAGCAGCGAGCAGTCCCACGTTTCCGCCCGAGAGTACCTCGGGATTTTTCAGGATGTCGTAGGCGGTCGCTGCGAGCATGGTGGGTACGGCCAAGAGGAATGAGAAGGTAAGGATGACCGTGCGCGGGATGTTCATCAGGAGACCGCCCATCACAGTGGCACCGCTCCTCGACACTCCCGGGATAATCGCGAGCGCCTGGGCAAGGCCGATGAGTACCGACTGTGTATAGGTAATATCGGTGAGCGCGCCATCGTTCTTTTCGCGGTCTTTGACCGCGTACTCTATGGCGAGTATGGCGATACCGCCGAGGAAGAGCGCGGCTACGACCACTATCTGGTTGCCGATAAGGTAGCTCTTTATGAAGTGGTAGAGCGCGTAGCCCACGACCGCGGTGGGGACGAATGCGAGCGCAAGCCGCTTCAGTATCCGTATGTCGAGAAAGGAACGCCAGTATACGAAGAGTACGGCCGCGATGGCGCCGAGCTGTATCACTATCTCAAAGGATTTCAGGAAATCGGTCTGCGTCAAACCGAGCAGGCCGCTTACGAGAATGAGGTGCCCCGTTGAGGAAATCGGAAGGAATTCCGAAAGTCCTTCTATGACGCCGAGGATGATGCTATCAACATAGGTCATATGAATAGGGGAACTATATCAGGCAATGCTGTACAGCAAAAAGCCCCTTGATGGCGTCAAGGGGCTTTTCTAGCATGGTTGCCGAGTTTAGTTCATAACGAACGAGCCGTTTACAACTTTAAACTCGGAGGGCCGAATAAGGCATTGGTGTGCGACACGAACTCTATGGAGCGGGCCATCGAGCGTACTCCAGAACCTCAGAAACTTTTGCAACTCCGGAAACTCCGGGAACACATCGTAGTCTTGCCAGACGAATGTTTGCAGTATGTTTCTGTAGTCGGGCATACGGTAGAAGATTTCCGCCGTCGTGAGTCCGTATCCGCGCGCCATTTTCCGAAAGGCCGGGTCAACAGTCGTATTGGGCATGTGCAGTTCCTCCCGCTTATAAGAATATGAAGAGGCGGCACCGCTGTCAAAAGAGGCTATTCAGCGCGTATTTCTATCTTAGTAGGCCAGGGGAACGGCTCCATACCTTCCTCAAGCTCAAGCTTGCCCTCGGCCTGGAGGCCCTTCACGCGCCCGTCGAGATACTCTTTCCACACGTCGAATTTCCCGTCTTTTCGATGGGCGATAATCGCATCGGAAACCACTTCGCGCTTCCCGGTAGTCTTGTTGGTCGTCGCAAACTGCCACTCAACGGCGACCTTATCTCCGTTCACGATGACCGTGTGCACGTATACTTTCGTATCGACATAAGCGTCGCGGAAATACCTGAGATCGTCGAGCGCCTGCGCCTTGGTGAGGCGGCGTCCAGGGTAGGCGAATACAACGTCCGGATGCAGAAGGGAATCCAAAAGCGCGTCGTCGCCCGTTTCCCATGCCTTGGCCATAGCCTCTACCTCCGCGCGCACTTTCGCGTCCTCGCCCTTCTTGGCGTACACCCACACAAGCATTCCTACGAGCACGAGAAGGAGGGCGACAACCGCAAACAGCACGAGGTGTTTCTGGCTTTTCATGCGAGGAGTATACCCCAGCATCCCGCAGCTAGTCATGCTAGGCTTCTCTAGTGAAAATCTACATTACGGGCGCTTCGGGCACGGGGAAATCGAGCGTTATCCGCGCGCTACAGGCGCGCGGCATACAAGCCATAGATATGGATGTCGGGCTCTGCCACTGGGAAAGCCGTGCAAACGGGGAACAGGCTCCCTGGGAACCGGGGAGGAGCGAAGCGTGGTACCGGGAGCACGGATGGATGTGCGATATCCCCGAACTCAAAACCTTACTTTCAGGAAGCGAAGATATCGTCGTGGCAGGGCTTTCTTCCAATCAAGAGGAATACCTTCCTTTCTTCGACAAGGTGTTGGTTCTGCATGCGCGACCTGAGACACTTGTAGCGCGCCTCATTTCCCGCACGGACAACGACTACGGCAAGCATCCGCTTGAACAGCAGCGGCTCCTGAATTGGCATAAGTCCTTTGAAGAAGAGATGGTGGGGAAGGGAGCCATACCGCTCGATGCCGAGCAGTCGGTCGAAGCGATGACCGAGGAAGTGCTTCGGCATATGAAATAAAAATACCGATGAACGCATCATCGGTATTTTTATTTCGCACACTCTGAATTTACATCGTTTCGCCTTCCGCGCTCGGCGCTTCGGCCGCCATCGCGTCGCATCCGCAGTCACAGGTGCCGTCCATGGCGTGCTCGTGTCCGCACGTTTCGCAAGTATTCATATCATCCTTCGTTAGCTTCTATGGCGCACCGTACGGTCAAGTATAGCAATGCCCGCTTCCCGCCCCCTAGGCGAAGGAGACGTGCGAACGGTGGATAGTGTCCCGTTTCCAGACGAAGCTTTCCAAGTAGTAGTGGGCGATACCGAGAAGCAGGATAAGCATGAAACCTGTATTGCTGAAGGGGGGATGGGTGATGACGTAGCCAAGAAGGATAGCCAGTACGGGTGTGGCGAGGAATACCGGGAGTACGCGCTTCGGGAAAAACCGGTAGATGAGGTTTGTTTCGCCCGCTACCGCGCGGTTGTGGTCATGGGCCGCGTATATGATGAATGCGGTCATGTCGTGTACGAATCGCACGAGGAGTATGGAGAAGAGCGGGTAGCCCCACAGATACAAGAGATAGCTTCCGACAAAGGTAGCGCTTGTTGCGGCGAAGTAGAGCTTCCCGCGCGCCGACGGTATCCGTCCATAGAGGTAGAAGGAAAGCAGGACAAAGGAAGATACAAGTACCGTGAGGAGCGGGCCCGACCAGCCGTCCATAAAAGCAATGAGGTCCGGGTAGTAGACGGCCATGTGGCCCATGGTGATGAAGAGCACCGGTAAGGCGCGCCACGCCTCAAACGCTTTTGAAAACTTCGCGCCAAAGACGAGCGATAGTCCCGCTTGCTGGAAGACGACGTGGTACATCGTGTACGCCACGAATATGAGTATTCCGACGGGCATGAAGAAATAGGTGGTGAGCCCGATGCTTATAAGCAGGAGCGGGAGCTTCACGGTGAGTTTCGTTCCGTAGGCGGCGAGGTAGTCTTTGTCGGCGAGGCTGAAAAAGCTCGCGAGTATGTGCGGAGTGCCGAAGAGGAGCGCATAGAGCACGAACGTTTCCGGCGTCTGGGGAAGCGTCTCGCGTAGTGCGCTATGGAGGAAAAGAGCATCGACAAGCGCGAGTATGAGGAGTAGGGGGAGTATGGCGTATACGCAGGCAAGCATCCAGAACGGAACGGTAATTTTTTCGTTTGCGCCGAGCATACAGTCAGTAAAACTCTAGCATTCTTGCAGACGGCAACGAAGAAACGCCCCAGAGGGGCGTTTCTTCGTTGCTATGAGCGCTTCTTGCTCTTCTTTGCGGCGAGCATCGCGTTCTTTCGCGCGAGGCGTCCGGCCGGCTTCTTGTTCGGGGTGCGCTTTTTCGGGCTCACTCCCTGGGGTCCTCTATTCCATGCCATAAGCTATACGTTAAGTGTTAGGTATCGCCAGTATACCGCATTACGGGATTAGTTCATCCCCGGAATATAGTTAGCCGGCATAACGTCTATCCACGCTCCCGGAATACCGAAATGCGGGTGACCTTCGAATATCTTTGCTGCGGCGTCTGCGGAATCGGCTTCCACCATTGAGAAGAGCATTATTTCGTTCGAGGCGTCTGACACACCGTCTGCGGTTACTCGCTTCGTCTTGCCGGCTCCTGCGGACTCAAGAATCTTAGATCCATTTGCCGCCATCCACGCATCCCAGTCGCCCTTCATCTTCGCTTCGTCCGCCTTACGCACCTCTTCAGGTTGGGCCATCCACGTTTTCATACTTTCGGCTGGGGCCATATAGAGAACCAAGAATTTGCTCATAGATATATGATGAGTAGTAATACTCGGGCAGTATAGCAAAAGCGCCCGGAACGGGCGCTTTGCGTTGTCGAACGTCTTTCGGTTTCTTAGCGGGGCAGGAATGTGCTGCAGGATGCGGCGTGGCTGACCGGGCTTATGCTGAAGTTCGAGAGGCAGAGGTGGTAGCGCATAAGCTGGATGCGCTGCGCGGGCGTAGCTGCATACGCATGGGATACGGTGCCGAACAGGAAGGCGAGCGAAAGGACGGCGAGGAGCACGTAGGATTGCTTTTTCATATGAGTTGAATGGTTGAGGATATAATTTGTTAGAGCTGCTTGTCGGTAACGATAGAGCCGGTAACGGTGCTGGTAGTCACTCCAGTGAACCAGTCGTATGCGGTAATCGTGATGGCGTACGGGTGGCTGAACTTCGCATCGCCGGGAGCGTGCGACACTGCCTTCTGGATGCCTCCTTGGAACATCGAGGCGATGTATATCCACGTGGAGGTGGTCAATGGGCCCGATGGGGTCATCCACGTATATACGTAGTAGGGGTCCGGGTTGCGCCAGGTGACCGGCGAGCCGATAATTTCATTCGTTACGGCGTCACGCACTTCCACGTTTATGCGACCCCAAGGGACGCAGGGAGTGTAATTGAAATCGACGAACACATGCATCGAGTCGGGCCCGACGACGTGTCCGCCCTGGTTGCCTCCTGAGGTAAGCTTGAGGCTAGTGATTTCCTTGCCGCAGGAAGTCGGCCCGCTGCTTGGGATACCTCCTTTTGCGAACGCTGCGCTTGGGGCTACGAATGCCGTAAGCGCAAACGCGAGCGCGCTAAGGGCGAGAACTGCTTCTTTCTTCATATAGGCGGCTAATTGTCGGGTAAATAGGGAACTGCTGCGTACGCACGCTCACTCTCGCCCATAGACGATTGGGCGTTGAAAAGGTGACAGATGTGGTAGGGCTCAAATGGCGGCTCCGTCGCCGAGATTCATATCCGCCTTGAAGCGCTCGATGACTTCCGGGTGCTTGCCTTCCTTGCATTCGGCTACGAATGCGTCCGCGCTCGCCCCGTCGGAGAAGGTCATGTAGGCGAGTGCGCC
The DNA here is from genome assembly GCA_964535425.1 of uncultured Candidatus Saccharibacteria bacterium. Lineage (GTDB taxonomy): Bacteria > Patescibacteriota > Minisyncoccia > Phycocordibacterales > Phycocordibacteraceae > C7867-001. The sequence goes on from CAZHSZ010000006.1 coordinate 23,254, forward strand.
CTGGCATACCGCGTTTATATCAAGCTTTCCCTGCGGCTTTTCACTCTGGGTTTCAGAAGACGGTGTTTCTGGCGTTGGCGAGGGGGTGGGCGAAGTGGCAAAGGTGAAATACGCGATACCTCCAAGCACTACGAGGACGGCAACGATGCTGGCAATGGTGAGTGGCTTCATGGAATGTTCGATAAAGGGTGTATGAACAGTATAGACGAGTGGCGCTTCAAGGGGTGACCGGAGTCTTTCCGTTCCTATCGAGAAAGCGGTTTCCGGAGACTTGGATATGGTCGCGGAAGTTCACATGAAAGAAAATCTGCTCCTTTCCGTCGGGGCCTACAACGCCGGTATGAATCGGAAGGCTCTCTCCGTGTTCGCCAAACGGAAGGACCACGATGTGCGCGATGGAAACGCCAAGCGGGTGGTCTGGGTCGTACCGCCCTTCCTGCTTGTTCTTGTTAACCGCATGCGACGCCTGTGTGATGGCGAAGTACGCGTAATTACCGCTTGATATCAGTTCGCCGTTCCGGTAGGTATCGGCGAAGCCTTGCACCACAATGTAGGCGAATACACCCACGAGCTGCTCCGTCCCGAGCCCGGTTTCCCCGTGGATCAGATGGTTGAATCCGACGCCGCCGAACGTCTGTATCGGAAGGGTGGGAGGCGCAAGGCGCGGAAGCACGACCCGGAAGTCGGTGCCGTCGGGACCCTTGAAGTTCGCTTCCACCTCGGCCTTGTCCCAGGTGTTCGTCGCATCAAGCGGCGTGAGGTCGGTCGCGTCTATGCGGAGCGTGCCGGTAACGGTGGTGCGGTCGGTAGAGAAAATCATGCCGTCCTTGAGACTTGTGAAGCGCGTTCCGTCCGCGCTCACGTTCCGGTTCACCACCGGCGTGAGGTCGAGTCCCTTCGGGTTTTTGGGCGTGCCGAATTTCTCCGGATCAAGTCCGTGGTCTTCGGTATGCGTGTCCTGGTAGAGCCACTCGGCCGTGCCATCCGCCAATACCTGCATGGTGCTTCCATCGCTTTTGGGAAGCGCATAGCCGAGGAGGAGGCCGCCCACAAGGACGACGAGGAGCGCAACGGGCAAGGGGAGTTGTTTGTCCACTTCGGTAAGTCTACAAAAGTACTTTCAATATACAACGGCTATGAAGAGGCTTTATCTGATGCTTCGCGGGTGGGACCGCGAGTACGCTTTTCGAACCTTACAGGTTCTGTACACGTTGCGGATATTTTGCATCGTTCCTCGCAAAATATGCTCGCAACATCTTCGAATCCTACCCAGAAGCCTCCCAGGCTTCTTCCGCGGAGCAAAGCGAAAACCCCTTTCGGGGTTTCGTCTTTGCTCCCGACGCTGGACACGCTTGGAACAGTGGACTGGAAGGCGATAGAACGGGAAATGCAGTGGCTTACCGTATCGATGCCGCAGTTGGGCATCGCGGGAACGAGGGTGTAAAATCGGAAGAACGATATGCGCTCCTACGCTTTCATCGATGCCTCAAACCTCTCCTATGGCGGCCAGAAGTCGCTCGGATGGAGTATCGACTATGCAAAGCTCATTTCATACTTGAAAGAGAAGTATGGGGTCGAGAAGGTCTACTACTTCGGCGGGGTCGAGATACACCGTTATCCATTCGACTATCTCGAGCACGATACCGTACCCGTAAAGGAGCTTGAAACCTACTTGACTGAGCTTGTGAAGAAAGAGAGTAAGGAAATGACTGAAGCCCAGCTCGTTCTAATGGATAGACACCTGAAGCGAGCGCGTTTCTACAAGAAACTCGAGAAGTTCGGCTACTGTCTCATCTTGAAGCCCGTAAAAACCTACGAGGATGAGGACGGGTCGAAGCGCCGCAAGGCAAACTGCGACGTAGATTTGTCTTTCTACCTAATGCGAGACAAAGACGAGTATGACCGTGCTGTAGTTGTCTCAGGCGATGGCGATTTCTTGCCTGTACTCAAGCACCTACGCAAAGAGGGCAAAGAAGTGCTCCTATTGGCTCGAAGTGAGCGAACCGCTCGGGAAATCAAGCAGTTTGCAGGAAGTCAGTTCAGGGACTTCCACTACCTTCGGGAGCGCCTCAAGCAGGAAGGGGTATAAACAGCGAGCGGCACCCGTATAGGATGCCGCTCAGGTCTGGTATGGGTATTATACAGGACTTTGGTGAACAGACAATGAGGGTGGGGACAGGGCTATTTATCGCCAATGAAGCGTATTTTTAGGGCAAGAACGCCGTATTTTTCTTCCTCTTCACGCGGGTAGTAGTTATACATAACCGCGTACTCATCTTTGCTTATTCCTCCATATTGCTCAGGAGGGAACGCAGCAAAGAGTTCTCGAAAGGTAGGAAAAGGTAGGATTTCCAGCACCTCGGTCAGTATCTTCTGGGACGGATTGGTCATCAACGAAAAGACAATCTCGTCGCCTACTTTTACGAGCTTCCGCTTTTCGTCATTGAGGCGTATCTCAATGGTTTTGCTACCGCTCTTTATCTTCTCAAACGGGCTCGGCTGGAGCTTCATTTCGTGGGTCATAACTCGAAGGTAGTAATGACTGGGAAGTGGTCAGTCAGTACAGATTGGTCAACACGAACAGAAGACGCTTCCATTCCTCGGTAGAGAACGTGGTCATATATACGACCCTTTGGGGTAGTAGGTTCCTTCCCACCAAGTTCTTCCAGTGCGGCAACACTCGTCGGGAAAAGCGCAGAAAGGTCATTGTGATTGAAATCGCCTTGAAGAAGGTAGGGAGTAGCGTTCCCGTCAATGAGATTTTCTATACTGCTCACGACCTGTTCTGCCTCTGCGCTGGTAGGGTCTACATCGAACCTCCTAAACGGAATAAGATGCAGCGTCTGGATTGTAAGCGCAGCCCCGTCAATAGCTGCCTTGCAGGTAGTCATTCCTTTATCGTGCGAGACCCACTCACTCCCGTCTCCCATTACTTTACGGAAAGGAGGATTGAAGAACAGGGCAAAAGAGTGCTCAGAAAGCGGGAACCTCGATATGACCGATTGGCACAATCCTTGAGATGGGTCTATATGCGACTTGTCGTAGCGGTCATTGAGGAAGTACGATCACCCGAGCGCACGAGCAATTGCTGCTGCTTGCGAAGCGTCTACATCCGCGTGTGTTTCTTGTAGAGTGATTATGTCGGGCTGATAGCTCTTCAGCTTATCAATAACGTATTCGATGCCCTCAAGCTCGTAGCTCGTCTCCTGACTAACATCAGAACTCTCGTCTCTGATTTTGCCGCCACCGACATTCCACTGCACCGTCGTTATTTTCATATCGAGTATTTTTACCGCCCTCGGCGTTGTACCATCTTTCGACAGCGTTCCCCCTGCCAGTACTCATAAAAGGGTCCAAATACTAAGCCAGCAAAAAACCAGAATACGAACTCCTCAATGGGTACACCGAGAAGCAGATGTCCGCTGAGAGTATCGAATAGATACGTATTAGGTATCCATTCGGGAGATAGAAACATAATCGTGAAATAAGAAAGGGACGATATTGCTGCCATCAGCACGCCACTCAGAACACCATTTAGGAAAAGGTCTCTACGGAAGTAAAAGAGGACGGCAGCGGCAGCTATCATCGCAACGGTGCTTGCCCAAAACGAAGTCAATCCAACTCCCCAGAAAAGCCAAGACATCAAGAAGGCAATCAGTAAAAGAACAGTGAAGGCGCTCGGCTGATGCGCAGCTTTAGTCCTTGTGTGATATAGCCGCTTCCTAAAAAGCACCTCGTACGCGACGGCAATGATGCCTCCACTTCCAAAGCCAGCAAGGAAGTCCTCGATACCAACTACTGTTCCCGTAATCGTAGCTGGTTTCCACCAGTCAATCGTCCACCAGTAGTGAGCAGTAATGACGCTCAATAACCCGACCAAAATACTCACCACGAGCATTTCCTTGCGAATGTCCTTGCGTAGTGCGTAAAAAACAATCCAAATCACCAGAAGCGGGAGCGTAGCGGCAAGGTAGGCGTAGTGAAATGCCGTCAATGGAGCCATATAGTTGAGTATGTGGCGCTTGTAAACTAAAGTAAAGGGTAATGGACGGGAAAGAACTCCTAAAACGAGCAAAGGAATGGACTGATGACCCACGTGCTGGGCACTGGATAGACGATGGGGCACTCTACGTCCTGATGGTTCTCGGTCGTGGGATGTATGCAAAAGTAAGCAGTTTGCCTTTTACTCTGACGGCTCTTAGCCCAACCGAGTGGGGTCATACAGATATGTTGAAGTTCCTAATACGCGCGTCCGAAGAGTACGATTTCCCCCTCACGAACCACGCCGTAATGACGTACGTTATTGCCGAGGATTACGAAGTTCCAACGTACGATAAGGAAGGAAATGTAGACCCTGAGTACGCAGAAGCGTGGGCTGAATACAGCGAGAAGTATCGTGAATACGAGAAGTGCCGCAAGCAGCACGAGCACTTGCAGGGAGGTGGAATGAAAGAGTGTCTCTGTAAGTTCCCGAGAGCGCCGAAGAAGTATGGCGGTGCGTATAAATGGGCGCTTGAGCGTGCTGAACTTAGGGAAACCGAGCAGGATAAAATGCTCGCCCGTTTCTTCGATAGTGCGTTCGATACCGCCGATGTGAAGATGGCCTTACGCTTTGCGGATACGCACGTACCCGATGGCATAGCAGAAGACAGCGAGGAGCTCTATTCCAAGCAGATATGCACATCGCTTGTGGAGTGGACTTCCTTTGATGCCAATCCAGAGAAGGAAAAAGGTCTACAAATCCAAAATGACCTCAAGGCATACATTACTCGTTTTATCGAGGGCACGCTTGAAGACTACTCCCGCAATCGGCACGTACGCGGCACCTTTGTTGCTGTCAACGCAAACACGTACACGTTCGAGAAGCACGAGCAGTTGCTCGCGGAGCGTTTCAAGGCGAATTACTCAGGATGCGTATGACAAATACGTGCAGCAGTTCAAGGGTCGGCAGCAGGAAATCAATCTGCTGCTTGAAGGGCATACCGAGGCAGACGAAAACTACTATATCGCTGCATCTACGGTGCTAAATCTCGCAAAGCGAGCTCTTGAGATATTCGAGAGTTCGGAAGTTCCCGAGAAACGAGCACTTCTCAACTTCCTACTTCAGAACTCGCTTGTAGACGGAAAAACGCCAGCATTTAGCTTGCGTTCTCCGTTCGATACCATCCTTATTTTCGCTAATCGTCCTAACTGGCTCCGCGGGTAGGATTCGAACCTACGACCAACTCGTTAACAGCGAGCCGCTCTACCACTGAGCTACCGCGGAATGCACACGCCCTCAGGGGAGGGCAGTAGGGGCATTCTAACGGAAAATCAGCATAGAGCAATACACAATTGACCCCTCCTCCGTTCGCCCGTATCCTGAAGAGAGTAACCCGCACACCGCCATGAACATCACCTTCAAAAGCACCCGCTACGAGCCCGACCAGAACCTGATTGCGGAGACCACGAAAAAGCTCGAAGCGTTCCGCCGGTTCCTGGGGAAAAACGCCGATTCCGCCGTTATCGAAGTGGAGCTTGAAAAGGCAGTAGGGAACCAGAAGCAGGGAGACATCTGGCGCGCCGAAATCAACGTTGACCACGAAGGGGAGCGCTACCGCGTGGAGTCGACGAAAGCGAAACTTGACCATGCGGTCACGACCGTGCTTCGCGACATGGCGCGAACCCTCGGGAAAGTGCACGACAAGGAAAACCACCTCTTCAAAAAGGGAGGCTCCGCGGTCAAGTCGTTTCTGCGCGGCTTCAAAAACTGATGACGTACGTGCGCGTACAGGTAAAGCCTGATAGCCGGAAGGAGTCGCTCATCCAGACGGACGAGAAGACGTACTCCATCTCGGTAAAAGAGCCGGCGAAGCAAGGGCTCGCAAACGATAGGGTGAAGGAGCTTCTTGCACGCGAGCTCGGGGTCAAGATACAGAAGATACGGCTCGTCTCAGGGCACCGCTCTCCCCGCAAGATTTTCGATATTGATTCCTAAGCCCGTATGAAGTCCGCGTAGCTCATCTCGTTTTTTCCTTCGGGCGTGATGCGTTCCGGAGAAAATACTCCGTTTTCAAACGTTGCGGTCTTTATTTTCACGCGCACCGGTACACCGTTCTTTTCCGCAAAGAAATACGTGCCCGGCGATTCCGCGTATGCGCGGTACTTGTTCCAGTTCAGTCGCGCGTCTCCCGCTAGGTCGAGCTTGCCGTCTTCTTTCGCTATTTTTCCGGCGAAAGTCGCTTCCGCGTGGTTTTGTAAAGTGGTAGGAAGTGAGCCGTCCATAAAGGAAGGGAGTATGTCTACCAAAAGCTCTGCGCCCTCACGTATGAGCCGCGGACGAAGCTCGCGCGTGGTTTCCGTCGGCGCTATCGCAACTTCGCGCGCGGCGAGGATATCGCCCGCATCGAGCTCGTACGCCATCTTCTGGATGGTGACACCGGTCACGGTTTCTCCCGCAAGGAGCGCGGACTCAACCGGAGAAGCGCCGCGATACTTCGGGAGAAGGGAGTAGTGGATGTTGATGATACCGCCCGGGAAGATATCGAACATCGGGGGAGGCAGGATTTTTCCGTACGCGACGACTATCGCAAACGTTGCTCCCGTCTTGCGCATCTCATCGAGCGCATGCGGGTCGAGCTTTTCCGGAGTAATGACCGGAATGTTTTTCTCTAGGGCGAATGCTTTCGTCTCCGACGGCTGGAGCTCCATCCCGCGTCCGCGCCTGGCGTCGGGCGTAGAGACAACAAGTGCGGGCGTGTAGCCGCGCTCGAGCAAGTGCGCGAGCGTGTCGCGTGCGACGTACGGAGTGCCGAAGTATATGAACTTTTGCATGGGTGAATTACGCATGCGCGTCTTCGCTTGCTATCCATCCGGTTTGTCGGCGCGGCTTTTTCGGGAGGTCGTCGACTTCCACATCGACGATATGGGTTGCGTGGTCGATGAAGAGAATGCCCTCCAAGTGGTCGATTTCGTGCTGGAACGCCTGGGCGAGTATGCCCCCGCCCCCGCGCTCGAATTTCTTTCCCTGCGCATCCTGCGCACGCACGGTTGCGCGCTCCGCGCGCTTCGTCTTCCCGTACTTGCCGCGGACCGACAAGCATCCCTCGTCCATCTCGCTTCGCTTTCGGGCCTTTCGTACGAATTCTGGATTCACGTATACGCCAATCTGCGCTTCGCGCTCAGGCTCTCCCTCGGGTACGGGCGGTGCCATGCGGTCATAGCGGACGATGAAGATACGCTTGCTGATGCCTATCTGGGGAGCCGCAAGCGCCACACCGTCCAGCTGTGCGTCAAGGGAAGTTATCATCGCCTCAAGCTCCTCGTTGAAGGCTTTTGTGCCAAATTCGCTCTCCGCTACCGGTTTCGCCTTGGCTCGGAGAACGGGGGCGCCGTCTTGGACTATTTCCATATATATGAAGACTATAGCAAAAAAAGACCGACGCACGAGGCGTCGGGATAAGGAGGGGCGGCAACTGGCGGAGTCACCTCGGTGACATCCAGGGCTTTGCGCACTAGCCCTGCAAATAAGCATGCGCTTCATGGACGGGGACGAGCCGTTTTCAAAATCGCAGAGTTTTGACGCCAGTGCCTTACTCGTTGCCGGAAACCCGCGGGTGCCGGCTCTCGCTTCATCCTAGGGACAAGGACGACCCGCGTCAATGCGCATCAAAAGGGATTTTCCTTTTCGTGCTTTTTCGGGTCCACTTCCCACCAGAATTTCTTGCTGAAGTTCTTCGCTTTGTCGCAGACGCTCTGGAGGTAGTAGAGGTCGCGGGTCGGAATACCTTGGAGGATACGCCCCATGCGCGCCATGGTCATGAGCGGCAGCTTCGCCTTCGCTCTCGAGGCGTTCAGATAGGTGAGAAAATAGCGCATCAGCTCCCCTCGTTCGGTCTTGCGACTCGGCGCCTTTTCAAGCTTGGAAACGAGATCACCTATGTGCTTCATTTCCGTATTCTCTCACGGGACTTACAGGGACAATTCGACGACCTGCGTGCCGTTGCTCACCACTGCCGAGTGATCGCTAAAGACAGCCGCTCCGATGCTCGGTCCTTTGAATAAGGGTGCGAAGAATTGTGGTTCGCGCGGGTCAAGCTCTACGACATAGACGAGATTTCCCGCCGATACGATGACCGCGTCGTCGCGCGACGGAAACGGAACGATGGAATGCACGGTCCCGTTCGGAGAGTAGACGATGACCGGCGCGCATACGTCTGCATCGGATGCGCAGAGATACGGCGGGGGAGTCGCGCACGGCGTGGTGGTCGCACGCTCGGCGAGGATGTGGGTGCCTGAAAGGTATACGTTTGCGCATCCTCCCGAAAGCACGAGTGGCGCGGCCGCGGTAGGGATAACGCCTCCCTTGATCATATCGAGTGCCTTTTGGAAATGCTCTCCGGTGAGTGCGACGCCTTTTGGCTTTGCCGGAATGAGAATCGGCTTTTTGACCGTATCCTTTCCTTGCTCGATGGTAACGATTTCGTTCCAAGGGAGGTATTCCTGCGTATCGATAATGACGCTATGGGTTCCGGGCGTCATCGTGATTGCCGCGCGTTCGCCGGCTATTTTCACGAGGCGCGCCTGGTCGACGTAGACGGCGGTCTGGGCAGGGAGACCGGTCAATACGAGGGTGCCCACGCGGGTAATTCCGCCCTGGTCGATACGGAAGCCCGCCACATAGCCGCCCGTGATGACGGCTATCAGGAGCAGGCTCACGATGAGAAGCCAGTACGCTTTCAGCACGGTAAAGAATTGGTTCATAGGGGTAGGGCAGAGCGTAGCAAAAAAGCACCGTTGAGGCTAACCGCCTGTGGATTGTATGTCGGCGCCTATGGAGCGCAGACGGGCGACTAAATCCTCGTAGCCGCGGTTGATGCTGTAGACGTTTTTAAGCGTCGAGCGGCCCTCAGCGGCAAGCGCCCCGATGAGGAGGATGGTGGCTGGTCGAAGCGCGGGCGGGCAGTAGATGTCCGCGGCGCGCAGATGGCTCGGTCCTTCGATGTTGATGCGGTGCGGGTCGAGGAGCTGGGTGACGGCGCCGAAACGGTCGAGCTCGGTGTAATAGACGGCGCGCTTTTCGTAGACCCAGTCGTGTATCAAAGTCGTGCCCTCTGCTTGCGTGCCGATGACCGCGAAGAACGGGAGATTGTCGATGTTCAATCCCGGGTACGGGCGCGCGTGGATTTTTTCCGGAAAGGCGACGAGCGTCGACGGGCGTATCGCGATGTCCGCGAGCTTCGTAATGCCGTTTTCGGAAATCCCTTTCGGAGTGACGGTGAACTGAAGTCCCATCTTCTCGAGCACGACGAGCTCCGGTTCGAGGAACTCGATAGGCGCGCGCTCTATCGTGAGCGCCGAGTGTGTCGTAGCCGCGGTCGCGATGAAGAACATCGCGTCGGTAGGGTCTTCTCCGACCGAGTATGAGACGTCCATCGCAATATCCTTTACGCCGGTGACGGTGAGCGTGGTCGTGCCGATGCCCTCAATGCCTACGCCAAGCGCTTTCAGGAAGCCGCAGATTTCCTGCACCTGATAGTTTGCGGACGCGTACTTTATCGTGCTTACGCCATCGATGCGCGACGCGGCAAGCAGGGTGTTGATGGTCGCGGTATCGCTTGATTCATAGAGCACGACTTCGACAGGCCGGAGGCCTTTGTGGGATACCGGCCAGCGGTCGGTCTTCGCATCTATCGTCACCCCGAACTTTTCAAGCGCCCACAGGTGCGGGCGCACGGAGCGCAGTCCGAGCGTGCAGCCGCCTGACTGGGGAAGATAGAAGGAATCGAAGTGATGGATAAGGGAGCCGATGAACATGAGGATGGAGCGGGTGCGCACGGCCGCGGCGCGGTCAAGCGTATCAAGCGAGAGTGTTTCGGGAGAGGTGAGTGTAAGGGTGTGGTCGTTCCACTCCGCCTTAACCCCGATTGAGACCAGCACCTCTATGAGGCGGTTCACCTCCTCTATCTTCGGCACGTTCAAAAGCGTGGTCGTCCCCTTATTTAGAAGCGATGCGGCCAATAGGCTTACGGCGCCGTTTTTGGAACGGTTCGTGAGTATCGAGCCCGTGAGGGTTTTGCCGCCCTCGACTATGAAAGACAGGTCGTCCTTAGCCATTCCCGCCATCTTACCATTTCGCACCTATATACACAGTTTTTGCCGTAAGGCAGAGGCAAGGTATGATGCTCGTACGTCATGGCATTTTTTTCTCCGAAACTAGGCATCGATCTCGGTACGACGAACGTACTCGTGTTCCTTCCCGGGAAAGGCGTCGTGCTGAATGAGCCGTCGGTCGTGGCCGTTTCCTCCGAGACGAACAAAGTGCTCGCGATTGGGGCGGAAGCGAAGAAGATGATAGGACGCACGCCGGACTCCATCATCGCGTATCGCCCGATGAAGGACGGCGTCATCGCCGACTACCGCGTAACGGAAGCGATGCTCCGCTACTTTATGCGCAAGGCGCTCGGCAAGTGGAATATGTTCAAGCCGACCGTGCTCGTGTCGGTGCCCGCCGGCGTTACTTCAACGGAAAAGCGCGCGGTGATTGAGGCGGCAGTGAAAGCGGGCGCATCCGACGCGTTCGTGGTGAAGGAGCCGATACTCGCCGCAATCGGTGCGGGCATTCCGATTCAGGAACCGTCGGGAAGAATGGTGGCGGACACGGGCGGCGGCACGATAGACGTGGCGGTGATTTCGCTTGGCGGCATTGTTGCGTCCACCTCGGTGAAAGTCGCAGGCAACGCGCTTGATAGAGCTATCATCGACTACGCGAAAAAGCAGTACAACCTTTCGATAGGCGATAAGACCGCGGAGGAGATAAAAATCACCATCGGCTCGGCAGTCCCCGTGGCTGAAGAGCTCGTCATGGGCGTCAAAGGCCGCGACCTCGTATCGGGCCTCCCGCGCACGGTGGAATTCAAGACCAACGAAATCGTGCAGGCGATAAATCGCGAACTCCGCGAGATGATGAATGCGATACGCAAAGTGCTTCAGGAGACGCCGCCCGAGCTTGCAAGCGACATCATCGATAACGGCATCATCCTTACCGGAGGAACGAGCCAACTCCGCAATATGCCGGAATTAGTCTTCCGTCGCACGGGCGTTGAAGCGAAGCTTGCGACCGACGCGTACTACTGTGTGGCGCGCGGCACCGGTGTCGCCTTAAAACATTTGGATACCTATAAAAAGAGTATTTTGTCGAAGAAGTAATTTTCATGAATCATCACGCCTTCTACGTTGCGGGCGACAGTGAAGAGGGGATAGGACGCGCGGTCGCCTTTGGCGAGCGCGCGCTAGAGCTTCCGGTTTCAGGTAATCCGGACGTCGTTGTACTCCGTTACAGCCTCTTTTCCGTGGACGAGGCGAGAAAAGTACATGACGTCGTGCACCGCATGCCGACCAAGGGCGAAAAGAAGCTCATCGTCATTGCCGCTTCCCGCATGTTCCATGAAGCGCAGAATGCGCTCTTGAAAGTATTCGAAGAACCTCCCGCTGGTACCTATATAGTGCTCGTCATCCCGAGCGAAGGCGTACTTATACCGACGCTCCGTTCGCGCCTGCTTTCGCTTGAAGGGGAAAAGAATACGAATGCGGATTCCGAATTCGTGCAGATATTTCTAAAAGCATCAAGGGAAGAGCGAGAGAAGACGGTCGCAAAGCTTTTGGACCGCGCGAAGTCCGACAAAGCGGAAGAAAAGCAGTCTGCGCGAAACGACGCGCTCGCGCTTGCAAACGGTCTCGCGAAAGCCGCGTATGCGAAAAAAGACATGCCCGAAATGCAGGCGCTCCTTTCGGACCTCAATCGCTTCATCCCGATACTCCACGAGCGCTCTGCGCCCTTGAAGCTTATCCTCGAGCATTTGCTTGTGGTCATTCCGGCCCGCATACATTGATATTTTCATAAATTCGTGTCAAAGTATTTCCACTCTAGTCCTTGAGGCTAGAGCCACCCCTGTCGGAAAAGGGAGGCCCCTATGGGCAAACGTAAAACTGGTGGTTTGTTGCTTCGTTTGACCGAGGCACTGCCGAAATCCTGGTCTATACAAGGAAGGGTCGCAACCCGGGTCCGTCTCGAGGGAGAAATCCTCCGAGACGCGCCCGAGCATAGACCGACGGTCGAACGCTTCGCAAACGGCCTGCATTCCCGTGAAGGATTCAGCGCCTGCAACGCGCAGGAGCTGGTTTTCACCGCGACGCTCGTACGAGCGCACGCGAAATGGAGGCAGGACTTGATGCGCGGTGTTCGTCCGTCGGACGCGCCCGGCGAGTTCTCGCTCGTCGACTACATCCTTGAAGACGTGCCTGATGATGAGAAGCATCAGGAGTACGTCGACTGTGCGCAAGCGCTGTTCGAGGTACTGGTTGCGGCAATGCTGCGCGAGAACATCGTGTACATGCCAGTGGCGGACAATTCGCTGACGTCGAAACTCGTACAACAGCTGCTTCATCGCGGGATGGAGGTGTTGCCGAAACAAAAACGGCTCACCATCAATCTTCCCGAGTTCGAAGTACGCTATGTCGGTATCCCCGGCGACGAGATCGACGAACAGGATTGATTCGCGGGAGTTTTCCGGACTCCCGAAAACTAAAGCGAGGACCCTTCGGGGTCCTCGTACTGTTATACTTATGTTAAATATTGTATGGCTTCAAAAAGCGGCCGAGGAAAAATGGCAGGAGTGAGTCGCGGCACGTTCGCTGGGCGTCTCGGCGAAGCGATTGAGCAACGCGCACGCGCAAAAAATACGCTTGGCGACCTTGCCGGAAGTCTGCGTGAACTGGAAGCATCGCTCCAAGGCGGGGAAGCGGGAGTAAAAGAGCTTCTTAAAGAGGTGCCGAATGTTGGTTCGCCGGAAGTGAAGGCGGAGCTTGCGGTGCCGCTTCGAAAATTTGCCGAAGCGCGCGCCCTGCTTATCGGCCTTTCGCAGACTGAAAAGCAGCCTACGAATAAAAAACGCGCCGAAGCGCATCGGGAATACTTTGAGACGCGCAACGAGCTTTTGTTCCGCGCAGTGCGCATCCACCAGCGCAAGTTTCCGTTGCGGGAAGACGGAGGACGTGGGGACGAGTATCGGAAGCTGCTCGACGCGCTTTTTACGAACTTCATTACCGACGAAAGTCTCTCGATTTCAAAAAGCATACACGCTCCTACGGATGCAGCGTACTCGCTCGCGCTTGATCCGGAGCTGCTCCGCGAGTTCAAAACCCAGATCCTCGATTTTTACGACCATGCGACGCTCCCC